>JAQXDR010000079.1 GCA_029251265.1 Pseudoprimorskyibacter sp.
TAGCGCAATCCGCACCGCATCCTGGCGGAATTCGTCCGTCCGTTTCAGTCCCATAGTCAGTCTCCTTTGCTGCAGTAAATGCTATCAAAGGGGCGGCATCAAACCGCGACAGGTCCAGTTAGATGCTGTTCAGGGAATTAACGCTGTGGAGCGTGATGCCGATTCGCGGCCGAGCCTTGTCACGCAACGGAGGGCTCGCCGTGCCCAAAAGTAATCTTCCAAAAGGGGTTCACCGTGTTCGGCGGAAAGTCGTGGGCGGTGTTCGATACCACTTCTACGCTTGGCGAGGTGGCCCAAAATTCTGGGAAGGGACGGAGCCAAACCACAAAGAGCCCGAATTTTTCCATGCCTTTACTATGTGCGGCACGCCTTCCAGTCCTTCTGAAAACCTGACGACCTATTTGGTTGATGATTTTCTCTCCAGCGCGTCTTTGCCCAAGGCCGAGCGTTCCAAAGCAGATATCCGAAAGTGGCTGGAACTCTTTCGCGAGGAGTTCGGGGCGGACCCTGTAGCAATGTTCGAAGAGCGCGCCTCGCGGGGTGAGGTGAGCAATTGGCGCAAGAAGTGGCTCCATTCACCCAAGCAGCATGACATGGCTGGCACCCATGCGACCCGCATTTTGAATTGGGCGGTGGAAGAGGGAAAGCTGAAAGAGCACCACTGCCACAAGCTCAAGAAGCTCTATCAATCGAACCGCACCGAGATCATTTGGACCAGCGGTGATATCGCGCAGTTCAACAAACATGCGCCCAAATGGGTCCAGCGGATCTTAACGGCGGGATGTGAAACCGGTCTGCGGGCGGCCGACCTGGTCCAGGTTCAAATGGACCAATTCGAAGACACGCCGCACGGCAAACGGCTTCGCTTTCGCACAAGCAAACGTGGTCAGATCGCGTATATCCCAGCCACTGCAGCCCTCGAGAAACTGATTTCAGATACACCGGAGGATCAGGAAATGCTGCTGGTGTCCGAGCTGAGGAGGCCTTTGACGGCCCGTTGGGCATCAAACCAGATCACGAAGTGGCGGCGCGAAGCACAAATTCCGCCATGGATCGATGGTCGTGAGAAGACTCTGTCCGATACACGCGGGACAGCTGCGACAAGATTGCTGAATGCGGACCTGTCTTTGCGTCAAATTGCGGTCCTGATGGGGTGGTCCGTGCGCTACGCCGCGCAGGTTATCGAGCATTATGCTTAGGTTAGCCCGGACGAAAGTGACGCTGTTTTGCGCAAACTTAATCAGGCCAAATCGCGGTCTAAAAACACAAAAATGTAAACGCCCCTGTAAACGGTAGGGCCCAAACATGGGAAGGAATGATCTAAGTGATTGATTTTATTGGAGGCGAGTACCGGAATCGAACCGGTGTACACGGATTTGCAATCCGCTGCGTCACCACTCCGCCAACTCGCCGCCCATAGGTAACTATGTCGGTTTAGGGCGAATTCGTCGCTTCTGCAAGATACGAAAAACATTATTCTCCTAGCTTAGGCTCTTTGTTTTTTTGGCTCTCTTTCAGACCAGCTCAGCAGCAGATAGGTTTCAAAAAGAGTAAACACGCGTCTGGCCCGCTGTCGATTTCGTTGGTGCGAGAGGCGCTCAAGCGGAGAGCGCCGATTGTCTGGATTCGAGTGAATATAGAAGGACAAGTGTACGTGCCTGTGCAGGTCTATGGAATCCGACTTAGGCAAGTCAATGCGGATTAAGATCGAAAAGAGTGTTCGAGATCAGCTTCGAACTCACAGGCCGTAGCGACAACCTGACAAAGCCTTCTCGAGCCTTGATCCGCTACAATAATGCTGGGCGTCCATGTGAGGATTTTTGAACCGCTCACGCATTTTCCGCAGGGCAACTACAGCCGCGAGTGGGTCAAGTTTGATTGCATCAGAAATAAACTCGTCGGCCAAGATTGCATCGATGTCAAAAGGGACGAATGCTTTGCTTGGGAAATCCTTGAGGTTCTCCGTCACAATTACCTGAGCGGATGTTGTGACCGCCGCATCAAGAACATGGCGGTCATCAGGATCAGGCAACCCCAGACCAGCTTCAAGCCCAGCATACCCAGTAACGCATGCCTCGGGGAAAGCGCGTTCCATAGCGGACCGCTGCTTGTTAGTGTCAGCCCCGCCCATTGTAATCTTGGCTATTGCACCGGCAGTTTCATCCATAATTCTATCGCTCCACCGGGGCCGGAAAAATCCAGCCTCGGCCAGCGACAAGATTATGTTTCTGCGCATCGCGCATGCCAGGACATTTGCGTAAATCAGAGCCGTGAAACGGTCGGCATGGTCACTCATCAAAGATCGTCTATGTCCATTGCGGCAAGGTCGGACAGTGCGTCAGAGTGATCAGTGTCGCGTTTCTTTTTGTATTCAGACAGATCGGCTGCTTTCACACGGCGATGCCGACCTATTTTGAAGAAGGCGATTTCCCCTTCTTCTAGAAGCTTCACGAGGTGTGGGCGCGACACAATCAACAAATCGGCCGCTTTCTGGGTGGTCAGATCTGCATCCACAGGTATCATCCGGAACCCTCTGCCGCTTGAAACCAACCGCAACAACTCTATCAAAGATGCAGCCAGGGCTGGGGCCAACGTTACCGGTTCGATCTGCTTCTCACCGAGTGCCAAGCTCAGCTCAACGGCCTCATCACCGTTCACTTGCGAGGCAAGGATACGGCGAAGATTGTCAGCATTTTCAATTTCAACCTGATCCGAAAAACGTTCTGCGAAAACTTGTTTCACAAATAAAGAACTTCCGAGGTTGGTTAACCCTCTCGTCAGCGAAAAAGCTGTACTTCCGAGCCAAGCCGCATCGCCTCCGATCAAGGCTTCGCTCACGCCTCCTTTGCTGCAGTAAATGCTATCAAAGGAGCGGCATCAAACTGCGACAGGTCCAAACTGCATCGTTGCGAGTTTATGCATGCAGCCGAGAATGTGGGTTTAATCGGTGGGCGAGGTACGGGGAAATCGCATCTTACGACCGTCCTAGGCGTTCAAGCCATCTAGCATCACCGCAAAATTGTCCGCGTCTTCTCTACGGTCGAACTGGTGTAGGCGCTGGAGTCACAATACTTGATAACCTCATGAATTATCAAAAGTCTCCACCCAAGAGAACGTTCGTGAAAAACATCACGGTACGCTTTGCTGACATTTACGATTCATGACTGTTTCCAGTGTGTCCCTGTATGGAAAGGTTTACTGGCCGTCCCAGCGCCTCAACAGCCAATACCATTGTTCCGGGTTGGCAATAATGCGATCAGATAAGCTGTCGTTAAAGGCGCGGGTCATCGTGACGCTGTCAGTATGCGCGATCGGTGCTTCGAAAACGACGTGGAATACATTTCCGTCTTCGGTACGAAGCCCGTAGGCTGGAATCATGGGCAGATCGTATTTGAGAGCAAGCTGCGCCGCGGATAAAGACGTGAGCGCGTCATGCCCTAAAAAAGGGAGCCGTTCCCCCTCAGCATATTTCTCGTCCAATAAAATGGACATAATGCCGCCACCTCGCAGATGACGCACAAGCGCTCTTGTTCCCACGCGGCCTGTCGCCAAGATCGGGTTTCCCCCAGCCTCTATGCCAGCTCTTATCCGGCGTTCGTAATGGCGGTTCTTATTCGGGCGGTACACAGCGCCACTTTCGAATCCATTAATCTTGATAACTGCGCGCACGGCTTCCCATTGCCCAAAATGGCCCGAGACGATGATGACGCCTTTGCCGTTTGCTTGCGCCTCTTTCAGAGCATCCAGACCCGGGCCTGAGACTTTGAATTTCTGGTGTTGCGTGTGAAACTCGGCATTGTGGTAAATTTCGAAAAGAGTCCGGCCCATGTGCCAGCCCATCGCTTGACCAAGTTTTGTACGGTCACTGCGTTTCATATCCGGAAAGACGCGTCTGGCCTCACGGTCAAATCGAAGCCTCGCTGGCGGAAACCATCGCATGACCACTGAAAGCGTTGTTCCCAGACCACGCGACCGTCGATCAAACGAACGCCATCGTACAAACGTAAGTGCTGACCACAATGGAAAGTAGCGCGCGTGGTGAACAATTGATTTCAGGGTAATCGTTAACATAGCTCTATTTGATCATTTCCGTTTGAATATACAAACCAAAAGTATCTGCTTACCTTGATTAGGTTCGTGCGGTCATTCGCCTCGCTGATTGTTATGGATACTACAATCGCTTTGTCTGGTCTCTGCATTAATGGATGTGTCGACCGTCTAAAGCTCAAGGGTTGCCACGGATGACGATCGGGGACAATAAATTGGGCACCAGAACCATTTCATTCGTCACTTTGTCCGAAGGCGTCTTTGGAATTGCAACGGGCGATTCAAAGGTGGGTGGTGGTACCAGTTTGGACCGGACAGCCGACGCGATATCGTGATCAATGCTACACCTGCGTTAAAGATAGACTTTCAAAAGATGCATATCCAGTAACTCACAGTACAGGCGGGTGTGGCAAGGATGGGTGATCTCTGCGCAAAACAGTTTGAGGAAGTTGGTCTTTAAACTGGAGTTCGTGGTTGTGCTGTCGGCTGACAAATTTACGCTTCGACGGAGCCTGTATGGATGCGCGCCAAGCAAGTGGCGCGCTTTCGATCACGGTAAACACGACCGATGCAAATGGCGTGGTAGGCTTAACGCTTTGGCTGAGAAGGGGGCTGTCCCGCAAAGTGTGTGAATCCATGGTGCGATTTGCGCTGGCGGCCATCCTTTGTTTCATAGTACAATCTGGACCGCGTTAACATCAAAAATGCGCACTTCGGACGCATCCTCGGCTTATAACTTTTGCTCACCATTTTCACCTCACGTTCCGAGCCGTTTGTACGAGGCATCTGCCAAAAAAATCCCGCTCCACCACAAGCCGGCCGCTCATGCAATGCAGTTCATCGACGTCAGCCGCGCCCATCTGGTCTGGCGCTGCACCTGTGGTGCGTGAATGCCA
>JAQXDR010000082.1 GCA_029251265.1 Pseudoprimorskyibacter sp.
CCAAGTGGACGCATTCACCAGCGGAGAACTGGACCGACCGATGTGGCGGCTCCAGTCGGAGGGTGCCACCTTATCTTCGATCAAGACATCAATGGTGATCGTATCAGGAACCCGCAGCAAGGCCTCGGCCAGACACATCAGCGCCACGCCTTCATCCGTTGACAGACCATATTGCGCCAAAAAGGTATCCATCAAACCCGTTTTGCCCTGCGTTCGGATCTGTGTCACCCAACCGGCCGCCTGCGCGACGATCCGCGTCCGGGCGTCAGGCGAAAGATCCACCGACGCCACCAACGCACGCACAGCGGAGGTTTCATCTGTCGTTTTGTCGTAATCCCAATGGGGGTTAAAGAAGAACATGATGACCTACAGGTAAAATTGGCTATGACCAAGTATGATGGATACTGATTGGTTTTTTGGCCTATATTTGATGACATATGTAGTCTATTGGCCTAATTTATCGGTATGAAACAAACCACTCTAGATAATTATGATCGCCGCATTCTAGCAGAATTGCAGCATGACGCCCGCCAATCTGTGGCGCAGATCGCCCGTAACGTCGGTTTGTCCAAGACACCCGTTGCTGCACGAATTAAAAAGATGGAAGCAGACGGGCTGATCACAGGGTATCGCGCGCTGTTGTCTCCGCTACACCTCGGCTTAAGCCATGTCAGCTATATCGAACTACGCCTCAGCGACACCCGAGAGGCCGCTCTGCGCGCCTTTAACACCGCCGTTCGCGCCATTCCGGAGGTTGAGGAATGCTATATGATTGCCGGAGGCTTTGATTACCTGATTAAGATCAGAACACATGATATGGCTGCCTATCGTCGCGTCATGACCGAAAGCCTGTCCTCGCTTCCATATGTTGCAGCAACGTCAACCTACGTGGCGATGGAGGCCGTGGTCGAAGCAACACAGGTGGCGCTGGAATAAGATATGTTCTGACGCGTTTTGTCGTGGAATACCGCGCCCCCTCTTGACGGCGCAGACCAGCAACCGCTTGATAGCAGCGTCGGTTTGCGCCGGCCTTGGACCTGATGCAGTGAGAGGGGGACACAATATGACACAAACAGTGTACTTGGGTTTGGACCTTGGAACCTCGGGACTGCGCGGACTTTTGATCGACGGGTCTGGTTCGGTCCTTGCATCGGCCGAGGCCGAATACGAAGTCTCCCGACCTTTGCAAGGCTGGTCCGAACAAGACCCCGCTGATTGGCTAACGGCCTTGGATCAGGTCATGGTAGCGCTGCAAGAAGCAGCCCCGAAGGCGATGACCGGGGTGCAGGGTATCGGCGTTGCGGGCCATATGCATGGCGCTGTGTTACTCGATCAGGCCGGAGACGTTTTGAGGCCTTGTATCTTGTGGAATGACACGCGCGCGCATGCAGAGGCCGCAGAACTTGACACAATAGATCCGGTGCGCGCGGTCTCTGGAAATATCGTTTTTCCCGGTTTTACTGCGCCAAAACTGATGTGGGTACACCGAAATGAGCCGGATATTTTTGAGGCTATAGAAAAGGTACTGTTGCCCGCAGCCTACCTAAATTTCTATCTTACAGGCGCGTATGTGGGCGATCTGTCGGATGCCGCGGGAACAAGTTGGCTGGACACAGGCGCGCGGAACTGGTCCGATACGATGTTGGCGGCAAGCGGTATGCACCACACACAGATGCCGCGTCTGGTCGAAGGGTCTGAACCTGCCGCATCGCTGAGAGATGCATTGGCAAACAAATGGTCGTTACCAAAGGGAATTATTGTGGCAGGAGGTGCGGGCGACAACGCAGCCGCCGCATGCGGTGTCGGTGCATTAAACGAGGGCGACGGCTTCGTGTCTTTGGGCACCTCGGGCGTGGTGCTGGCTGCGCGTGATCACTATGCCCCAGACCCTGCAACAGCCGTGCATACCTTTTGCCATGCCGTACCGGGGCGATGGTATCAAATGGGGGTCATTCTGGCCGCAACCGACTGTCTGAACTGGCTATCGCGACAGATAGGCCAAAACCCTGCCAGTCTTACAGATGCCTTGGGTGATGACCTAGGGCCGCCAGTGAGCTTGCAATTTCTGCCCTATCTCTCGGGCGAACGAACACCCCATAACGACAGTCAGATCAGGGGTGCCTTTGTGGGGTTGGACGTCGCGCATATCCCGCACGATCTTACAAGAGCCGTTTTGCAAGGCGTCAGCTTTGCTTTGGCCGATAGTTTGGACGCGTTGACTGCAACTGGCGCAGATTTGCAGCGCCTCATTGCCATCGGTGGTGGCAGCGACTCCGAGCACTGGCTACAAATGCTGGCGACCGTTCTTAACCTGCCCATAGATGTGCCCGAAAAAGGGGAGTTCGGAGCAGCAATGGGCGCAGCGCGTCTGGCCATTTGCGCCGCAACAGGGGCCAACCCTGATACTGTCATGACCAAACCTACCATCGCCCAAACCATCATGCCAAATGCTGATCTGACCGATGCCTACGCCAAGCGGCGCGAGACCTGGGCCAAGATTTACCCTGCTTTAAAGGACCTTTCATGAGTACTGGATTTTTCGACGGCCTTGCGCCCGCCCGCTTTGAAGGTGCCGAGAGCACGAATCCCATGGCTTTTCGTCATTACAATCCTGACGAGATCATCATGGGCAAAAGATTAGAAGAGCACTTGCGGTTTGCTGTCGCATATTGGCACAGCTTTGCCTGGGAAGGTCAGGATCCCTTTGGCGGGACCACCTTCGAGCGGCCATGGCATCCACAGGACAGTATGGCCAATGCCCGTTTGAAGGCCGATGTCGCATTTGAAATGTTCGAGATATTAAACGTGCCATTTTTCTGCTGGCACGATCTGGATCTGCGCCCCGATCAAGGCAATTTTGCAGATAACCTTGCCACGTTGAACGAGATTACAGACTATATTGCAGACAAAATGCAGACCAGTCGGACCCGGCTTTTGTGGGGGACTGCAAATATGTTCAGCCACCGCAGATGGATGGGCGGTGCCAGTACCAACCCCGATCCCAACGTTTTTGCATTCGCGGCAGCGACGGTAAAATCCTGCATTGATGCAACGCATAAACTGGGCGGTCAGAACTATGTGCTCTGGGGCGGGCGTGAAGGATATGAAACCCTGCTGAACACCGATCTGCGCTTGGAACAGGATAACATGGGCCGGTTTCTGAATATGGTGGTCGATTACAAGCACAAGATTGGCTTCAAAGGCGCAATATTGGTCGAGCCCAAACCGCAGGAACCCTCAAAGCACCAGTATGACTTTGACGCGGCCACCTGCATTGGATTTTTACGAAAATACGGTCTGGAAAACGAGGTTAAACTCAATCTTGAACAAGGCCATGCAATCCTTGCCGGCCATTCGTTTGAACACGAGATCGCAGTTGCGGCGGCTGATGATATGCTTGGGTCGATCGACATGAATCGCAACGACTATCAATCTGGTTGGGATACAGACCAGTTTCCCAATAATGTGCCCGAGGTCGCGATGGCCTATTATCATATTCTGAAATCCGGTGGGTTTTCGACAGGTGGTACGAATTTCGATGCCAAACTGCGGCGGCAATCTCTTGATCCACAGGACCTGATTGCGGCCCATATCGGCGGCATGGATATCTGCGCGCGCGGGTTCAAGGCCGCGGCGGCAATGATCACGGACGGCGGGCTCGAACAGTCCCTTTCTGATCGTTACGCAGGTTGGCACGATCCTCAGGCAAAAACCATGCTGGCAGGCGATCTGGACACGATCACGAACAGGGTCTTGAATGACAACATAAACCCCAAGCCCAGGTCGGGACGACAGGAAATTCTGGAAAATTACGTAAACCGCTTTGTATAGCCTAGATGAGGGACCCGATGGCCCGAGACCATTCCCCTTTCGGGCCTGAAAGCATGCGGGTTGTAAAAACAGGCTTGGCGGTGGCAACTTGGTATCACATCGCCCCCCTCCATGCACGAATCGCAGCCCCGATGCAGCCAAGCGACCAACCTACAATCCGCGATACTGTGATCTTGTTCATTTTCATGATTGTTTTGGCGGGTCCCCAGCAAGGGTTGCGGCCATCATCGCGGAGCGCCCCGTTCTGGCTGTCCTACGTCGTGCTTTATAGAGCAGCGATGGAGATCTGGCGGCACAAATTAGGATGTAGGACCGCTTTTGAAACGCAGCAGTGGAATCAGATCGTTTTTCATACCGCATGCGTTTGGGTGATAATATGTGCCGCAGCAATAGCGCGCGCGCTTGGGACGGGCTCTGTGTTGCCATTGTTGGTGATCGGTGTGCTGCCTAAACTGGATACGCTGACAAACCAAAATTTGCCCAAACACAATACATCGATCTGGAAAGCCTATGCAGGGATCATGCCGGTCCTGCTGCGACGTCTTCGCTACAAGGATCTTTACCTATGCCGGTCCTTGTCCATGGGCGCAAAACCCTATCGGCAAGATTTGCAACCGACCATCCTATGAGGAGCCTGAGAATGCCACATCCCTTGGTGACCCAGAACGATATCGACACCTATCAACGCGACGGTGTGGTCCTGATCAAAGGTCTGTTTGCAGATCATCTGGACGCTCTTCGCGCAGGCATTGCGCGCAATATGGCAGCCCCCGGCCCCTATGCGGCAGAGAACCTCAAACCCGGAGATACCGGACGTTTTTTTGATGATTACTGCAATTGGCAGCGCATCCCTGAATTCGACGACGTCATCCGCAACAGCCCCGTGGCCGATGTTGCCGCAGATCTAATGCAGTCCACCCGTGTCCAATTGTTTCACGATCATGTGCTGGTCAAAGAACCGGGGACCACCAAGGCCACGCCATGGCATCAGGATGGACCCTATTACTTTGTGCAGGGTCGCCAAACCATCAGCTTTTGGTCTCCTCTTGATGCAGTCTCTGACGCCACCTTACGCTGCGTTGCGGGGTCCCATCTTTGGCCCAAGTCGGTTCTGCCAACACGCTGGCTGAACGAAGACAGCTTTTACGCTGATGAAAGCGCCTATATTCCCGTACCTGATCCTGATGCAGAGGGTATGACCATCCGCGAATGGACAATGGAGCCGGGCGATGCTGTGGGCTTTCATTTCTCCATACTGCACGGCGCACGCGGTAACGCCTCAAGCAGTCGAAGGCGGGCCTTTTCGCTAAGACTACTGGGCGAGGACGCCCGCTATACGCAACGCCCGGGCAAGACATCCCCTCCCTTTCCCGGCCATGATATGGTTCAGGATCAAAGACTACGAGAGGACTGGTTCCCCGTTCTGCGTCCAAGTTGAGGCGGAGCAGTCCTGACCCCGAAAGCCTTTGGGAACGACGTGCAAAAAACTTATCCTGCGGCAAGGTGAAACGCCGCAAGTGTGCGGCCGTTTCCGCTTGGAGTGTTAAATGCGTTGCGCCCATGCTCGCTTAAGTGGAAAAGGGTCGCGCGTTGCACAAACACGTGTTGGCACGATCATTGCGACGGTGTTTTTGCTGCTTTCATGGTCAGAGCCCGCAATTTGGGTCTGGGCGGTGTCTGTGCTTTGGGTCCTATTGTTCGGACTTTTGAACTATGACCATGCCGTGGATTGGGTTCGTATCCTGAACGGGTTAAAACGGCGCAAAAATGCGCGCATCTATACCAAATCGGTCGATGCAGTCATGCGCGGGTTACAGCACATGTTGTTACCCGCCGCTGCCGTCAATGATCCAATGCCGGCCAAAGTCCACATCGCGCAATTTTTCTAGTGCTTGACCCCGCGTGCGCGCGACCCTCAGGATCTGGCCCATCTACAAACCAGCAGCTTTTCTTGGCCGGTCTTGGACGCGGCGCTGAAACTTGCCGTGGTGTATACTGGACCTGTCGCGGTTTGATGCCGCCCCTTTGATAGCATTTACTGCAGCAAAGGAGACTGACTATGGGACTGAAACGGACGGACGAATTCCGCCAGGATGCGGTGCGGATTGCGCTA
>JAQXDR010000094.1 GCA_029251265.1 Pseudoprimorskyibacter sp.
GATTCTGGCATGCCATCGCATGTGGCCGAACGTATTGCTGGGTCTGCTCCTGCATTTGACCGTAACGCACGCGGCGCATCATCATCGGTAAATTTCATCTGTGCGCATGATGGTTTCACGTTGACGGACGTGGTCAGCTATTGCGAAAAACATAACGAGGCCAACAGCGAAAAGAACCAAGATGGTCACGCCCATAACATCAGCGATAACTGTGGCGTTGAGGGACCAACCGAAGATACGCATGTCTTGGCCAAACGCGCACAAAGGCGACGTAATCTGATGGCGTCATTGCTGCTGTCGCAGGGCACTCCGATGATCCTTGGGGGGGACGAGGTTGGCAATAGTCAGCTTGGCAACAACAACGCCTACTGTCAGGACAATTCAATCGGTTGGATCGACTGGGCACAGGCCGACTGGGAATTTTTCGATTTTTGCCGCAAGGCAATTGCATTCCGTGCAGCCCATCCAATTTTGCGTCAAACGCGTTTTCTACACGCCAAAGCGCGGTTGGTGGACGGAAAACCTGATTTATTTTGGCGCCGTTTTGATGGCGCACTGATGCAGGACGAAGACTGGAACGACCCTGAACTGCGCCTTGTCGTTGCCGAATTGCGCATGGCGTCTGGGACGCCGGAATACCGTCCCCGCGAAGGCGCCATCGTGCTTGCCTTAAATGCGGGCACTGAAACACGCATCGCGCTTCCCCGGCCCCCAAATGGGTTGCAATGGGAACGATCTTTTGACACAGCTGCCGATCCTGTGCACGACAGTGGAACGGTGCGACGGGTGATCGCGGCCAGCATAGCTGCCTTTACTCTGACACCACTGCCCGCCGCGACACAGCCCTAATAAACCGACCCGAGGACGAACACCCGATGCCCGATGCCCGCGCACCGCTAAAACCTGCACGCCTGAAAACCTTGATCCTGCAACATTTGCGGGTGACCGTTGGCAGGGACCCCAATCAGGCAACGCGCCGCGATTGGCGTATGGCGCTTTCTCTTGCCATTCGTGAACAGATCGTTGAGGCGTGGTTGGATGCCAATGATGCGGCCCATGTGGCGGGATCAAAACGGGTCTATTACCTGTCAATGGAGTTTTTGATCGGGCGCCTTCTTGGTGATGCGCTTGAAAATCTGCGTGTGACGGACGCCGCGGGCATAGCGCTCAAGAAATTGGGTGTATCACTGTCTGATCTGTTAGATGACGAACCTGATGCAGCTTTAGGCAATGGGGGATTGGGGCGGTTGGCTGCATGCTTTTTGGAAAGCATGTCGACCTTGCATTGTCCGGCCTTTGGCTACGGCTTGCGGTTTGAACATGGGCTTTTTCGGCAGAGCTTGGCAAACGGTGATCAGGTCGAAGCCCCAGAGGATTGGCTTGTCGATCCCAACGCATGGGAGTTTCCGCGTCCCGAGACCGTGTATCAGATCGGGTTCGGCGGACATGTAGGATCTGACGGCATATGGTATCCTGCACAACGCATGCAGGCCCGCGCCTATGATACGCCCGTCGTCGGGTGGCAGGGGTCTTGGGCCAATACATTGCGTCTGTGGGAAGCGCTGCCGACACAGGGTCTCAACCTTGCGCGGTTCAATGCGGGCGATCACACAGATGCAGCACGCGCCGAGGCGCAGGCTCGCGCGTTAAGCCGGGTTCTATATCCCGATGATGGCTCTGATGCGGGCAAAGACCTTAGATTGAAGCAGGAATTCCTTTTAGCGTCTGCGTCGCTTCAAGACATCTTACGCCAGTTCCAAAGCGAAGAGGCACACTGGGATCGTCTGCCCGATCGGGTCGCACTTCAATTGAATGATACGCATCCCGCAATTGCCGGGCCGGAATTAATGCGGCTGCTGGTTGATGTGCATGGCGTGGACTGGTCACAGGCCAAGGAACTGACGACCGAGGTCTGTCATTATACCAACCACACCCTTTTGCCCGAAGCATTGGAAACATGGTCTACTTGGGCCATCGGCAATACATTGCCTCGGCACATGCAGATCATAGAACGGCTCGACCGCGAACATGCCGCAGCCAATCCATCCAGGCCCGCAAATGTCGGGATGGTGCGCGACGATGCTGTGCGGATGGGCGATGTCGCCTTTATCATGGCACGGCGTGTCAATGGAGTGTCTGCACTGCATTCGGACTTGATGACAAAAACGGTGTTTTCGGATCTGCACAAGCTGCATCCCGAAAAGATTCTGAACCAGACAAACGGCGTGACTCCGAGACGTTGGATCCGTTTGGCAAATCCCGGATTAAGCGGGCTTTTGACAGAGGCGTTGGGCGAAGGGTGGTCCAATGACCTTGGACGTCTGACGGGGCTTGAACCCTTGGCCAAAGATGCAGTGTTCCAGCGCAAATTTATGCAAGTAAAGCGCGCAAACAAGCTGGCTTTGTCCAACTGGTGTCACACAGAGCTGGGGATTGCCGCAGATCCGGATGCCATGTTCGACATTCAGATCAAGCGTATCCATGAATACAAACGCCAGTTGATGAATGTTTTTGACGTCATTGGATTGTGGTCTCGGATGCGCGCAGAGCCCGAGCGTGACTGGACGCCTCGCGTCAGGATTTTTGCGGGCAAAGCGGCACCGGGCTATGTCCTGGCCAAAGATATTATTCGATTGATTACCGCGGTGGCGGACCGGGTGAATAACGATCCTTTGATGCGCGGTCGGCTTAAGGTCATTTTTGCCCCGAATTATAACGTCTCACTGGCGGAACGTCTGATTCCGGCGGCAGATTTGTCCGAACAGATCTCCACTGCGGGCAAAGAGGCGTCTGGCACAGGCAACATGAAATTTACAATGAACGGCGCGTTGACCATAGGGACCTTGGATGGTGCAAATGTGGAAATTCGCGAGGCCGTGGGCGCTGAGAACTTTTTCCTCTTTGGTCTGACGGCCCAAGAAGCGCAGGATCGGATGTCGACCCCTGGGCATGCACGATCCGCGATTAAGGCCAGCCCCATGTTGCAAAATGTGTTGCAGTTGATTGTCGAGGGTCAGTTCGCGCCGGATGAGCTGGGACGGTTCAACAATATCGTAAACCGCACATGGCACGACGACCCTTTTTTAGTCGCAGCAGATTTTGATGCTTATGCCGCGTGCCAAGATGAGGTTGCCAAGTTATATGGATCAAACGACTGGACGCGCATGTCTATTGTGAACGTTGCAAGGTCGGGAATGTTTTCTTCGGATCGTACAATACAAGGGTATATGCGCGACATCTGGCGTCTTTCCCCGATCCGGTAATTGTGACGCGCAGAGTGAGCTCTGGCATCGTACCGTCATCGGGCGGTGTGGCAGGTTTTATCTGGCGAAACGCCGCGCGCATTGGTGTCTATACTGCGGTAAATAGATCAATCATATACGACCAGACATTAAGGTCTCGGCTCATGGCATGCAGGATGGTGAGAGCCAATGGTCTGACGTCCAAGCCAGTCGAGGTTGGGGTAATGTTTAATTTACCTAATCTGATGATAGCAAAACCTATCCGTCAGAGCGCGTTTTTTTCTTAAAAACTATGGCACAAAACAAAGGTGTTTTTGTTTCCCAGTATCGGCTCTTTGATCAGCCCTCGCGCTGATGATCGATCCAAATGTATAATGAAAGCGGTGGGTATTACCTGCCGCTTTTTGCTTTTGTACGACGTGTGTTTGGCGTTTCAGAGTGGCGCAATTTAGGAAATTAAGCTCACAGGCCGCGCCACCATCTGCTGTTTTCAGATACTCAAGCGTTCGGTGAGGCCCCTGTTTTCCAATTCCCACTGTGCCGTCCATTGATCTGTGTGACGTGACAGGACGAGGTAGTTTCGTTCCGCAACGTATCGCTGAGATTGACCAGGCAAAGGTCGAATACGGATTGGATGGCCCGCAAGTGGGCTTTCGCCGACTGCTGCAAGGCTGCCAAGAAGTTGAGCCCATTTTCTAGGTGGGGGGCGGTGCGCAACGCCTGAGGCAACAAGTTGATGCAACTCTTTGGATTTGGCGGCCATAGTTGCCCGTGTGGCCAAATGGATTTCTCCAGAAAGTATCGTGACGTCGGTTTTCGGAGTTTCGTGCAACCGTAAAACCTGCCGCAGCATCCGTCGCCATTCTGAACGATGGGCCCGAGATTGCCATTGGTCGCGCAAATCGTCTTCGTATTTCTGCATGCCTGGAAACACCACCATGGCGAGCTCGAATATCGACAACCGAGGTCCCAGCATCGGCACGCTGGACATTACGAAAATGCGGCCGGTTGGACCTTGATTGACCAATTGATCAAAACTACGCCACCCCGCATGGCCCATGATTTGTCTACGGCCGCGCTCTGACCTGAGGTCCGGGGCCACAATGCAAAGATCTGCAAATCGGATTGCGCGCGTCAGGCTGGTGCCGCCGGGATCCAGAAACAGGCTTGGAATATCTTTTTCTGTGGCGGCACATTGAAACATTAAAAAGGCGTCCCGCGCGGCCGCAAAAAGGGTCTGCCCAACATCGGAAAACGTGGCCCGTCGCCGCAAGGATCCCCAACCATCGCAGATGTCATGATCATCCCACATTGTCAGCGACGGAACCCGCGCCATAATCCACGCGATATCCGGATCGCTGTAGAGCGCAAGATAACGATCGCAGAACCCGATACGCAGCGTGTTGGCCAGATCAGCCAAGGCATCTGGCGTGCAATCGTCGGGAACATCATTTGGCCATGTCGACGTCAGCGGATGCGATGTGGTGACCTCATCGGCATAGATTTGATCACCCCCATGTAGAAGAAGACTGAATGGCGTTTTACGATGCGCTTTGCACATGCGCGCCCACATCGCGTTTCGTTCCCTGGGATCGCGGTCCAGATCGCCGTGTTCTTCTCCGTTGCAAGACACATAGCCCAAGCGAAGATCACCAGCTCCAGGAGGAAAGACGTCGTAGTGTTCATCAAAGCACCGATACCAGGCCGGACGATCCAGCGGTACCTCGAAGCAAGCACGCCACACAGTCATTGTGCCAACGCGCGACAGGGGGGTAAAGACGGTCTCTCCGGTATCGGTTTCCAAAGGGTTTGGGTCTGGCTCTGTCTGTGATTGGACCACCAACGCCGCAAGCCTCATCGATTGCGCTGTTGTGTTATGAACAAACAAGATCGGACCAATACGTGTGTGTTGTGTCACTTCATATTCCTGTTGGCCGCTCTATTTAAGAATATGGAGCGTAGAAAGCGCATCTCAAGACTATATACAAAGAAGTTTTCCCCGCCTTCTCTGAACAAAAGCATATTGAATTTTAGACGATAAAAACCCGTTCAGAAAACATCTCGTTGCCACCAGGTCGTGCAATTTTTGGCGTTTGCTTGCGACATTCGCGGAATGGCAAGTCGCATGGCATGTGCCGATGCGCTTAACCGCCGGTTACTGCGCATGTTCATGCGCCATGGGTTCAACGATGGGGTGGGGCGCGGAGAAAATGTATTTGTAACGCCTTCCATCAGGTCCATCAGGAAAACGGCGATTGCCACTGGCGATATTAATGATGGGCACACCGGTCTTGGACAAATCGACGCGTATCTGGCAAGACGCAAAGCTGCCTGGCCGCACTACCGTGTGCCGTACTTAAATGAAAGCTGGACTGTGTAATATTGCTCAGGTCGATAACATGCAAAACCTTGGCCGATTTTTTGTTAGATGACTTAGGGTATTTTTGCTGGTTTTTAGGGTGGTGTTTTCCCGAGCCGCATGAGACATTCCGGGATGAATTGACGCTTGTGTCAAGTTGCTTTGAATCAGTAGTTGGAGCGGATAAATGCAGACGCAGCCGGGGTCGCGCAAGATGTGGCTTGATGCAGCAGCGCAGCTGTTGGCAGAAGATGGAATTGATGCTGTCAAAATCATGCCACTTGCTAAGAAAATCAAGCAGACAAGAACTGGATTTTACTGGTATTTCAATAATCAAGATGAACTATTTAAGTCATTACTTGAAGTTTGGAAGCAGCGCACCACAGAGGTTTTATTGGCGCGCTGTGAGGTTGATTGCGAGACGTTATGTGACGCGGTTTTTGGGCTCATGGCCCTGTGGATCCGTGCGGATCTTTTTGATGCGCGTTTGGACCGGTCTGTGCGGAACTGGGCGCTGCGTGACAGCCTGCCGCGCGCATGGCTCAAAAGGTCCGATCTGTTGCGTCACGAAGCGATCTCTGGTGTCTTTGAGCGGTTTGGTTACGGGCAGGCCGAGGCCAGTGCGCGGGCGGAACTTTTTCTGTTGGCCCAGTCGGGGCACGCGGTTTATCCCGGGTCGTTGCACACCCCCGAAGGTCTGTTGTGTTTGGCAGAATATCTTTGCGGGATGAAGCCCACCCCATCCGAGAGCCGTCGTTTTGTTGATCACAGCGGTTGACCCCCGCGCGGCTGAGCGCCACGGTGCGGTATCAACGCATTAGAGGCCGACAATGATCCGCAATCCGGTTTTGCCTGGTTTTAATCCCGATCCCAGCTTTGTTCGGGTGGACCAAGACTACTATATCGCCACGTCGACTTTTGAGTGGTATCCTGGGGTCCAGATCCATCATTCCCGTGATTTGGTGAACTGGCGTTTGGTCGCGCGGCCTTTAAACCGGCCTGACCTTTTGGATATGCGGGGCAACCCCGATTCGTGCGGTATCTGGGCACCCTGTCTGAGCCATCATGACGGACTGTTCTGGTTGGTCTACACAGATGTAAAACGGCTGGATGGCGCGTTTAAGGATGCACATAACTATATCACCTGTTGCGAAACCATTGATGGGGCATGGCAGGCACCTTGGTATGTGAATAGCTCGGGGTTTGACCCGTCCTTGTTTCACGATGATGATGGGCGCAAATGGTTCATGAACATGCAATGGAACCACCGTGGATCCGGGACAGGTGGTAATCCTGCGCATGACAGCTTTGACGGTATCGTGCTGCAAGAATGGTCTGTCTCGACCGGTCTTACGGGCCCTGTCACGCGTATTTGGGACGGCAGCGCGCGTGGGCTGACCGAGGCACCCCACATCTTTAAACGCAATGGCTGGTATTATCTGACAACGGCCGAAGGCGGAACCGGGTACCAGCATGCGGTGAGCCTCGCGCGGTCTCGGAGTGTACAGGGGCCATACGAAATGCATCCGGACGCTCATGTCATATGCACGGATGGCCACCCGGACCATCCGATACAACGTACAGGTCATGGTCAATACGTCGAAACACCCGACGGTGACGTCTATCACAGCTTTCTGATGGGTCGTCCGATAGCAGGGCCAAACGGGACTGGGCGGTATTGCCCTCTTGGTCGTGAAACCGGCATCGAAAAATGCGTTTGGGGCAAAGATGATTGGCTCTACCTTGAGACGAAGGGGCTTTTGCCGCGTGTCGAGGTTCCCGCACTGATGCCGGTCGAGCCGATAGCGGCGAGCCCTGTCCAATACCGCTTTGACGCTGGCCTGCCTGATGATTTCCAGTGGCTTCGCACCCCCTTTCCCAAGCGGATTTTTCGCTGTGAAGCCGGACAGTTGATCTTGCGCGGGCGTGAATCTCTGGGCAGTTGGTTTGAACAATCCTTGGTTGCACGACGTCAAACGGACCATGTGTATTCGGCAGAAACCTCTGTGAGTTTTGAGGCCCGATCCTATCAACATGGGGCGGGCCTGATCACCTACTACAACCGTTTCAAATTTCATGCCGCCATCCTGTCGGACGAGAGAACAGGTCCTGCCTTGCGCGTGATATCATGTGCGGGCGACTATCCTGACGGGGCGCTCACCTTATCCCCGCCGGTCCGGATCAAGGACGGACCCGTTGATTTGCGTGTTGACGTATCGGGGGCGACGCAGCAATTCTTTTGGCGTCAAAGTGGCGCATGGACCCCGTTGGGAACCACGCTCAATGCCGCGATTATTTCAGATGAGGGTGGTCGTGGAGAGCATGCGTCGTTCACGGGCGCGTTTGTCGGTATGGTATGTTATGATTTGACCGGTCAGGCCAACGAGGCCCGGTTTGATCATTTCAGATATACCCCGGCTTAAGCCTTGCGGTGCTGATGCCAGCGCGTGTTTTGGGTGAGTTCTGTCCGGGATTAGGCGTTTTGGTCAGAAGTGGCCGATGCATTCGTATCCTCTAAGGCTGCTGCTAGAACTGTTTCCAGTTCTGCGTCCAGCTCTTTCGCGCGTTGGATATAGGCGGGATCGGATGCAGTCGGTTTGTCGGGTGTCCAAACCTTGGCCAGTTCGCGCAGAGCATACCGGTCATGTTTGTAATACGCGCGCTCTGCTGCGGCCGCCTCGGACTCGCTGAGGCCAATATTTTCCAGCACATACCGGCCCGCTCGAAGAGAGCTGTCAAAAAGCTCGCGGACGATGTCATTGGCGCCCGCGCGGTACAGGCCAAAGACGTGGTAACGTGACCGGGCTCGTGCGATAATGTGCAGGTCTGGGCGTTCCCGCCGCGCATAAGTGGTCAGCCGTGTCGCTGCGTCTTGATCGTCCAGTGCGACCACCAGAACCTGTGCATGCGCCAGACCAGCTGCGTGCAGAACCTCTGGTCGTGTCGGATCGCCCAAAAAACCCTTGTAACCAAAGCGGCGCATCAGTTCGATGGTGACCATATCATGATCCAGCACAACGCACGTGTGTCCTGTAGATCTGACCAATTGGGTTACCGTTTGTCCAAAACGTCCCAGACCGGCAATAATGACGCGGCCTTTAATGTCGATCTCGTCTTCATCCACGGCGTTTGCGTTGGATTTGGCCAAGCGCGCTGCAATCGCGGCATACATCATAAAACTGAGAGGGGTCAGTAACATTGAAAGGGCGACGATCAACAACAACTGATCTGTCAATGCTGCAGGCAGGACCGCCGCCTGACCGGAAAATGCGATCAACACGAACCCGAACTCACCTGCCTGGGCCAACCCAAGAGTGAATAGCCAAAGCGCCCGCCGTCTTAATCCGAATAACCGACCCAACCCGAAAAGAATGGCACCTTTGAGTATCATCACCGACACAGTCAGGGCCAGTAGATGGACCGGGTGCGCCCAGACTGCTGCAAGGTCGATGCCTGCACCAACAGTGATAAAGAAAAGCCCTAGTAAAAGGCCCTTGAACGGTTTGATGTCGGATTCAATTTCATGTCGAAATTCCGAATTTGCCAAGACGACCCCACCCAGAAACGCGCCAAGTGCCGGAGACAGCCCCACAAGCAACATTGCCGACGCAATACCGACCACGATCAATAGGGCCAGTGCGGTGTACATCTCTGGCAAATGGGCGGCGTGGACAAAGCGAAATACTGGACGCACAAGGTAAAGTCCGGCCAAAACGAGCACTGCGATTGTACCCAGTGTGGCCAGCGCTGCACCCCATCCTGGCAGACCTGACACCAGCGAAATGCTGTCGTGTCCATTGGCACTGGCCTCATGGCCTGACGTGGCCAGCAGCGGCAAAAGGATTAAAAACGGAATGACCGCGATGTCTTGTGTCAATAGAACTGAAAACGCTGATCGTCCTCCTTGTGTTTGCGCCAAGCCTTTTTCAGTGAGGGTTTGCAGAACGATCGCGGTTGAACTTAAGGCGAGGATCAAGCCTACTGCAACAGATTGACGTGGCTGCAACCCAATCGCCCAGGCCCCCCCCCGCCAGTAACAGAACAGACGCCAACACTTGCAACGTGCCCAGTCCCAGAAGGCGATGGCGCATATCCCACAACGTGCGCGGTTGAAGTTCAAGGCCGATCAAAAAAAGCATCATGACAACGCCGAACTCGGCCACGTGTTGAAGGCTTGTCGTGTCGCCCACCAATCCTAAAATTGGCCCGACAACCAAGCCAGCCAGTAAATATCCCAAAACGGATCCCAAACCGAGACGTGCCGCGAAAGGAACGGCAACTACGGCCGCGATCAAGTAGATGCTGGCATTGAAAAGAAAAGCCTCCATATTGGTCTCCGAATGGTCAAATGGGATATGGTGCGTCGGATTTCAGCTGATTCATGACAATCTGGCTTTGGACACGGGCAACGGTCTCGTGTGGTAAAAGGACGTCGTGAATTAGCCTGTTCAGGGCGGAGAGATCTGCACACCAGACCTGCAAAAGATAATCCGCTTCTCCTGTCAGGGTCCAGGCACTGATAATTTCGGGATTGGCCTGCACCAGTCGGGCAAAGCTGCGCGCGCCATCAGGAGTGTGAGCTTGCATTTGCACTTGGACGAAGGCCTGTACCGTCAGCCCAAGTGTCTGGGGATTCAAGCGCGCGACATAGGATTTGATGTATCCGGCGTTTTCCAGGCGCTGTCGACGACGTCCAGCCTGACTGGCAGACAGGTTCAATGTTCTGCTCAGGTCCTGAGCTGTCATCTGAGAATTTGTTTGCAATGCATCAAGCAGACGCTTGTCCGTTTCATCCAATTGATGCGGGTTTTGTGCGTTGTAAGCGTCTATCATGCTGTATATCAGGCTAAATTCAGCTCAATTACAAGTATTTTGCGCAAACTATGAGATCTTTACGCTTTAGGATTCCTTGCATGCATTGCACAGGAGGCTATCCATGGGACCGTTCCCGCACAACACTCCACAGTCCACCGTTACCGAACAGAACCCTGCCGGGACAGATGGCTTTGAATTTGTCGAGTTTGCCCATCCTGAACCGGAGGTGTTACGGACACAATTTTCGCAAATGGGCTTTGAGCATGTGGCAACGCATAAAGTCAAAGCGATCGAACTGTGGCAGCAGGGGGATATAACCTATGTGGTGAATGCCGAACCACACAGCCATGCGGCGCGTTTTGCCGAGAAACATGGACCCTGTGCGCCCTCTATGGGTTGGCGCGTGGCCAGCGCAAAACAGGCGCTTGACCATGCGGTCTCTCAAGGCGCCAAAATCTACGATTTTGCTGATAAGACTATGGAGGTCCCCGCCATAGAAGGTATTGGCGGATCGTTGATCTATTTCATCGAAGATTATTATGCGACCTCGCCCTACAATGCAGAGTTCAACTGGATCGCCCGATCCAAACCTAAAGGCGTTGGATTTTACTATCTTGACCACCTGACCCATAATGTTTTTCGGGGCAATATGGATATCTGGTTCAAATTTTACAAAAACCTTTTCAATTTCAGAGAGGTAAAGTTTTTTGATATTGAAGGTAAATATTCAGGATTGATTAGTCGCGCGCTGACATCGCCCTGTGGACGGATCAGGATTCCGATCAATGAAGACCGTGGTGAGACAGGCCAGATCGTCAGCTATCTGAAGAAATACCGTGGTGAAGGGATCCAACACATCGCGGTCGGAAGCGAAACACTGTATGATAGCACGGACCGTATCGCTGACGCTGGCATTGCGTTCATGCCCTCCCCGCCGGCCGCCTATTACGCGCAAAGTCATGATCGGGTGCTGGGCCATCAAGAGCCAGTGGATCGCATGATGCGCCATGGTATTTTAATTGATGGCGAGGGTGTTGTGGATGGTGGCGAGACACGCATTCTTTTACAGATTTTTTCAAAAACGATGATCGGCCCGATCTTTTTTGAATTTATTCAGCGCAAAGGGGATGACGGGTTTGGAGAAGGCAACTTTAAGGCGTTGTTTGAATCGATAGAACGTGAGCAGATTGATTCAGGTGAGCTGACCCCAGATGTATCGTCCTCGTGATAGCAACGGTTATACAAAATGCAGGTCAAAGGGGCCTCGAACCCCTCTGTCCTGCGTTCGGTCAGGGACCCGAAACGGGCGCGCAAAAACGGCGCATCACGCAAGCAAAGACGTGATCTAAGGCGGTGTCAGAACAATGGTTCTTCCGCTGCGCACATAGCGCAGTTCGTCGCGCGTAATCGCGGCAACGCGTCCACCATCAAGGCGATCTCCGACGGCAACCTGAACATAACGGCCGTTAACAAGACGTATTGTGGCCCGTCGCTGACCAGGTGTTCCGTAAATGCCCATGACATTGATACGACGGCGATTCAGGGCGTTTGTTTGCGTTGCCGCGCGGGCTACGCTGATTGGTGTGTTCGCTGTTATTGTTACCGCTGGTGTTGCTGTCTGTGGCTGTGCCGTTGTCCCAGCTTCGCGCGTTCTTGACGTTTGTGCGGCACGCGTTGCTCTGACAATGCGGTCGAAATCGCGGGGCCGTCCGATGGGACGCGGTGCAAGCTTCACGGCTTGCGTTGTTGCGGTTGTGTCTTCTTCGTCCAAGTCCTTTTGCGTGATTGGGCGGGGGCGTGGTCGATAGCGTGCCAATTCAGCAAGAGAGAGCCCGCTTAATTCGGCCCGTTCGCGTCGCTCGCTCAAGCTTTCTGGACGAAGTTTTGGACGCGCCGCTTTCATTATCGCCTGCAAAGCCACAAGCTCGGGCGATTTGGACAGTAACGCGGCCGCTGCCGGGCGAGGTGGGGGAACCGCTTCTGGTGAGCCAAGATAGACCATGAACCGTTCGGGTGAAATGGCACCCTGTTTGGTTGCGCGAACCAATCCGCGCGCATCCAGATCAAAACTGAATGTGGCACCAAGGGGCGACACCGGCGTTGGCACGGGGCGGTCCACGCGAAGTTGTTCAACGCTTAATAGTGCGACGGCATCTGGCTGCGGGACGCGCGCATCAATTGATGTTGTGTAGACGGTGCCCAATCCCTCTGCCGATGGTACGCCGGGTTGTTGTGGTCCACGTTGCCAAATTCCCGTTGCCACATAGGCGGTTTCGGCTTCGGTTTCTGATACCGCTTCAAACGTTGTCGGAGCAGGTAGAATTGAGGGTTGCGGCACGGGCGCCACGGGGTCAAGCACCGACAAACTGAGCGTCCCATCGTCATCTGCGTTCAGGCGATCGGGAACCAGAGAGCTTGTTTCAGCCGTATCAACACCGCGCAATGATCCGGGCAGAAAACGTGCCAATCCATTGTCCAAAAACACGGAGGCCCAAACCGCTGCACCTGCCAAAACCAACAGCAGTGTTAAGGTGAGAACAAAACCTACAAGGCGAGATTGCCGCTGCCGCTTGAGGCGTTTGGGGTCCGCGAAGGCCTCGTCAATTGATTTAGGTGTTGTGCCATCGGCTGATGGCATCGGAGGGATGTCAGGATCCTCATCCAGAGGTGGCAGTTCCGGTTCATCGGCGCGCTTTTCGGTGAGTGCGGTTGTGATAACCGCGCCGGGGCGAATGCGCGCTGGCAAAATACTAAACTGGCGTTTGGGTCTGGCGTCGTCTTCTGCGACGGAGCCAGCGTCTGGTTTGACCGGTTGGTCAGTGATCAATGGTGTATCCGTGACGTCTTCGACCTTGGGTTTGCGGCGGCCGAACAATCGCGCCTTTTTGCGTGGCTCGTGAGGCGGATTAAGTGGGAACGGATCCTCATCCCACTGCGGCGACGCATCCGTGCCACGCGGTTTCGATTTAAATGTGGGGGGGGCGGCATCGGGCCGAGTTAGCGAAAGGCTGCCTCGGGGCTCTGTGCTGGGGTCGCTGTGCGCGCCTCGTATTGATGAAAACGCGGGGCCTGTCTGTGCGGTCAGGGGGGAGCGTGTGGGCAACACCGGCGTATCTCGACGCGGTGGTAATGGAGGACGGGTGCCTCCTTCTGACCGGCGCGTGCTGAATGCAGGAAGTTGCGCCTGTATCTTGTTACTATCGGAGGCCTCTGATTCATCAGTCTGATCACTGTCGGGCATCCGGTCTTCGCCCGCTACCTCGATATCGTGCTGTCCGATCGTGGTTTCGTATGTCTCGTTTTCCTTTGACGTTGCACCGCTTACTGCATCATTGGGCTCTGGCTCTGGCTTTGTTTCTGGTGCGTCTGAAATGTTTGGTTCGCTGGCAGCCCCGTAGAGAGCAAGCGTTGCCCCGTTAAAGTCGTCTTCAGGCACAAGGGGCGACACAAGAGGTTCAACAGGCTGGTCTTGTTCGTCTGTCTCAACCGGGTCGTTTGGCGGCATATCCGCCAATGCATCAAAAGCGTCTTGGGCTAAGTCAGCTTTGGGCTGTATGTGTTCATCCGCATCACGAAGGGCAGCAAATGCGGCGTTGCTCAGCGCTTGTTCGGATTCCTTGTCATCTTGCAGGGCTTCTTTTGTATCCTGTGAATTCAGGGTCTCTTCGAAACTAGGCTTCGATTGTGCGGCATCGTCGGGAAAAACGGTTTCAACCTGATCAGCAAATTGATCCGCATCGTCTGTGTCACCGCTGTTCGCTTGATCGTCCGTCCTCAGGACTAGCAGCTCGTCTGATGAGTGTGGTGATGTCAAATCATCGGTTTGAGACGGAGCCTCGTCCACCTGCGCAGGCAAAGCCGGAATCGGAGTGTCATCACGCTCTGGCAAAGCTCCGGTCCATGTGCGGGCGGCACCAAAGAATACCTCTCCCTCGAACTCTTCTGACAGATAGGCCACAAAGCATGCCGGAGAAAAGCCATGCGCCGTGGAAAATATCTCGGCTTGGGTGAGGGTTTCACGGGCAACCGCAGCCACATGAATCTGACGTTCCACAATGGCCCAGTCACAGACCAATTCATGCGCTTGATAAGGTGTTTCAGCTTCAAGAGCGCGGTTGATTCGGTCTTGCATCGCTGCACCGCGTGCGCCGTCATCTTCGAGCTGAAGGTATTTGATCTGCGCTTCAGGGATGACAAGCTTAACGTCAACGCTGCCCGGGCTGCGCGTTAATGCCTGATTGTAAAGGTCTGACAGCGCTTCTTTCAGGTTTGGCGCATTTACAGGCACCCTGCCCATAACCATCCACCCCTCGGCGTCGCGCGCCAAAAGGGCGATGCCGTCGTAGGACAAGGACAACGCAAAATCCGGTTTCATGCTTGGCTCATAACATGCACACGCGCAGGGGGGGAGTCATTCCGCGCCCATATTCAGGATTGGCAGCAAGGAATTGCGCATTGTCTGGATCGGGGTTGCCACATTGCGTCATAGCGCGCAGCTTGTCATTCCAATGATCACAACATCAGGTAAGGCAAGATATGCGGTATCTTTATTCAATGATTTTCGTCTGGCTGACAGCGGTGAGTGTGCTGGCCGAAGGGGCCACTGTAACGGTGCAAGGATCGGGTATAGCCGAGGCAGTTCCCGACATCGTCATTCTGAATATCGGCGTGGAAGCTCGTGCAGAGCAGCCGCAGGCCGCTGCCGATGCAATGGCCTCAGACGCAGCCGAGGTGCTGGCCGCATTGATGGCGCAAGGGGTGGCCGCACGTGATGTTCAGACGCAATCCATAAATCTGCAACCCATCTACGAAACCCGCGACGCAGACCGCAGATCGGTCATAGTCGGTTTTGTCGCATCAAACCGGTATTCTGTCATCCTACGGGATCTGGACCTTGTGGGGCCCGTGTTGGGGGCTGTTCTCGAGGTTGGTGCAGATCGCTTGGAGGGTTTGCGTTTTGATATATCGGATCCCCAGCCACTTTTGACACAGGCCCGACAGCGCGCAGTCGAGGATGCTCATCTAAGGGCAGAGACCTATGCCAAGGCTGCAGGTCTTGAACTTGGCGCGGTCTTGCACATCCAAGAAGGTGGGGGTGGGTCATACCCTCGGCCTGAAATGATGATGTCATCCCGCATGGCGTCTGATATGGCGGTTGCGGCAGGCACCTTGGAGAAAAGGGCGCAAGTCACTGTGACCTACGCCCTCAAACAACCTTAAACCCTGACTGTGATCAGGCTGAGGCCTTGTCCAGCGCCTGAGACAAATCGGCAATAATGTCGGCAGCAGCTTCGATGCCGATGGACAACCGTACAACGTTAGGGGCTGCGCCTGCAGCCTCTTGCTGCTCGGGGCTAAGCTGGCGGTGAGTGGTCGAGGCCGAGTGGATCACCAAGCTGCGCGCGTCGCCGAGGTTTGCGACATGGCTAAACAACTCTAACGAATCGACCAGCTTGACGCAGGCGTCATATCCACCTTTCAGCGCAATCGTGAACAGGGCGCCTGCACCTTTTGGGCAAACCGTGTCGACCCTATGATAGTAGGGCGAGGACGGCAGTCCGGCGTATGTAACTGCCTCAACCGCATCATGTGTTTCCAGCCATTCGGCGACCGTGCGCGCGTTGGCCACATGTTTGTCCATGCGCAGAGAAAGAGTCTCAATCCCCATCAAGGTATAGTGGGCCGCCTGTGGGTTCAGTGTCATGCCCAGATCACGCAGACCGATGGCGATCCCATGGAATGTGAACGCCATGGGACCAAGGGCTTCGTGGAACTTCAGACCGTGATATGCGGGCTCTGGCGCAGACAGGGATGGGAACTTGTCACTGGCGGACCAGTCAAATTTGCCGCTGTCGACAACAACGCCACCCGTGACCGTTCCATTGCCGGTCAGGTATTTTGTCAAGGAATGGACAACCAAAGTTGCGCCATGTTCGATTGGACGGCACAGGTATGGTGTAGCCGAAGTGTTGTCCACGATCAGAGGAATGCCAGCGGCGTCAGCCACATCTGCAATTGCGCGGATGTCGGTGATGTATCCCCCCGGGTTGGCAATGGATTCACAAAAGACCGCGCGCGTATCGTCATCGATCGCTGCCTTTACAGCATCCAGATCGTCAAAATCGACAAAAGTACACGACCACCCAAAGCGTTTGATGGTTTGGCTGAACTGCGTGATTGTCCCCCCATATAGCCGTGTTGAGGCAACAATGTTGCGCCCCGGACCCATAAGCGGAAACAACGCCATAATCTGGGCGGCATGACCAGACGAACAGGCAACCGCGCCCGCGCCGCCTTCAAGCATTGCGACACGTTCCTGCAGGGCGGCCACTGTTGGATTGGTCAATCGCGAATAAATATAGCCCACTTCTTCGAGGTTGAACAATTTTGCGGCGTGTTCCGCATCCCGAAATACATATGCTGTGGTCTGATAAATTGGTACCTGACGCGCGCCGGTGGCGGGGTCGGGGTTGGCGCCTGCGTGAATTTGCAGCGTTTCAAAGGATTGGGTCATTGGTGCGGCTCCCTTTTGTCCGTGTCCCAGTAATCTGACGGGGGCATAGGCCATCGCTGTTGCGGGGACAACCAAAAGGCGCCTTTTGGCGTACTTATAAAAAGTCAATGTGGTTTTTGGTCGGCAATATTTCTAGAAATGCGTTTGTTGTGTCGACCGGTTTTCATATCCACAGGTTCCGCGCGACATGCATTTTTGCGTTGTCGTGTCGATGCAAGGCCGGTTTAACGATCCCAAAGTCCCGCGGCCTTTAACCGTTTCCGGTAGGGTTTTTCGCGATCTGCATGGGGATAGTCTTTGAAAAGCCTGCGCACGTGGGCCACGCCAGTTGGTGTCAGCATTTTTCGAAACGGCGCATATCGCGCCAACAGACTGGCCAGGATCGGATCCTGCGTCACCTGATCCAGATGTGTCAACGCGGCGCTCGGCGCACGGGCATGGGCAAGCGCAAGACTGCGGTAATGATAACTCAGGCCATCATCCAAAAGTTTCGATCTTGGCGCATCCTGTCCCCCTTGCAACGCCGCCAGTGTCAACGGCAGTGCGATTTGATCGAGCCACGGAAACAGGGCCTGACCGGTCAGGGCCGCTGGTGGACTGTCGCGTATTGCCAATGCCTTGGACAGCCAGTGTGTGGCAAAGCGGTGCGGGCATGGGCCATGCACGCGCGAGGCACAAAAATATCCAAAACTGCTGGGCTCGGCCAAGCCGAAGCGGTGATACAAAGACCGCCATACGGCTTTTCGTCCTGATCTGCCCTGTCCCCCGCGCGGCCATGTCGGTTCAACCCGCTCGCTTGCCCCGGGGGCGGCGCTGCCTAGTTCCGCGGCACCTAGGTCACCTAAAATCAACGTGTCTGTATCAAAAGCAATAAATGGCTGGTCGGGACGCAGGGTGAACAACGCTTCAATACGGTTTCCGTTGGGATAAGACCGGCCAAAATATTGGGGGGCAAAACGGATGATCCGTGCGCCCAGCGACACCAACGCGGCATGTCCTTCTGGCGACAGTTCCTGATTGTTTGGCCAGATCGCGCTTGGCCTTGGAACCGCGACCGTCAAGCCTAAGCTGTTTGTTGCACGAAATGAGGCCGCAAACAGCAAGGCCTCGGCTTCCAATCGACCCGGCTGTGCCAAAATCAGTACTTGTAGGTCTTTGGTCATAATCCCGGTGGGTAATCCCTATTCGCTAACGCGCCGCTAATGCTTTTAGAAAGTTCTGGAAAATCGGGGATGGCGTTCCGCGCACCAAGTCCATGCGTCGGGGTGGGCGATGGGATGGTGGACCACATCAAAAAACCAATTATTCGGGGCTGGGTGATCTTTATGCGAGCAGCAAGGTGTGGAATACCAAACGTGACAACGCAAATGCAAAGAGACAAACCCAAGAGGACAGGATGGATCAGACCTCGGCTATCGACTGGACGGCTGCTGTGGATGGCTACTGTGAACGCCTAGGGCCAGAGTTCTGGGCAGAGCCGATAAATGCCGTGACCAACCTTGCGTTTTTGTGCGTTGCGGTGTGGATGTGGCCCCGCACGATGGGGGTCGGGCGATTGCTGAGTGCTATTTTGTTCGCCATCGGTGTGGGCTCTGGTCTGTTTCACACCTATGCGCAACCGTGGGCTGCGGTGGCGGACGTGCTTCCCATCGTATTGTTTATTTTGGTGTATATCTTTGCGATCAACCGGGATGTCTGGACCTTGCCGTGGTATTGGGCGTTTGCAGCTATGCTGTTGTTTTTCCCCTATGCTGCGATGATCGCATGGCTGCTTGGACTAACAGGATTCGATTTGCATGGCACCGAGGGATATGTTCCGGTGCCTTTGCTCGTCTTGGGATATTCGGTGGCATTGCGACGCAAGTATCCCACAACGGCACAGGGTCTTGCCATCGGGGCTGGAATTCTGTTGGTCTCGATGACCGCGCGAACGATCGACACGCCGCTGTGTGGGCAAATCTCTCACGGGACACATTTTCTCTGGCATATCCTGAATGCCGTGATGTTGGGCTGGATGATCCATGTCTGGACGCGTCACGTGCTTGCGACCGCGGCGCGGGACGGTTAAAGCCGTACCAAACACGGCACCCCTGAAAGAGGCTCCAATGTCGATTGATACCAAGACTGCGGCAAAAGTCGCGAAGCTTGCACGGATCCGCGTCGAAGACGATGCACTGCCGGCGCTTGCTCAAGAATTCAACACAATCCTCGGCTTCATCGAACAGCTGCAAGAGGTTGATGTGGATGGCGTTGAACCGATGGTATCCGTCACGCCCATGCGATTGAAACGGCGCTCTGACGAGGTGACTGACGGGGACCAGCAGGGCAAAGTTCTGTCGAATGCGCCCGACTCGCGCGAGGGTTTTTTTGCTGTTCCAAAGGTGGTTGAGTGATGTCCGATCTGACAAAATTGACTGTGGCGCAGGCGCGCGATGCCCTTCGCAAGGGTGAGACAACGTCGTTGGAACTGTCCGATGCCTGCCTGACCGCCATTGAAGGCGCGGGTGCATTAAACGCCTTTGTGCATAACACGCCAGAGCTTGCCCGTGATCAGGCAAAGGATGCGGATGCGCGTCTTCAGGCCAGAGAAGCGCCGGCCCTGTGCGGGATCCCGATGGGCATCAAAGACCTGTTTTGTACCAAAGGTGTCCCAAGTCAGGCCGCATCAAACATTCTGGGTGGTTTTACCCCCGAATACGAATCAACCGTGTCGCAGCAGTTGTTCGATGCTGGCGCTGTGATGTTGGGCAAACTCAACATGGATGAATTTGCCATGGGGTCGTCCAACGAAACATCCTGTTACGGCAATGCGGTCAATCCGTGGCGCCGTGCCGGAGATGACACGCCTTTGACACCGGGCGGATCCTCCGGTGGGTCCGCCTCTGCCGTGGCCGCTGATCTGTGTCTGGCGGCAACCGGTACGGATACGGGTGGATCAATCCGTCAGCCGGCCGCTTTTGTCGGTATCACCGGGATCAAGCCCACCTACGGGCGGTGCTCTCGATGGGGTATCGTTGCGTTTGCATCTTCGCTGGATCAGGCCGGTCCGATGACCAAGGATGTGCGGGATGCAGCGATCGTGCTGCAGGCCATGTGCGGTCATGATCCAAAAGACAGCACCAGCGCGGATCTGGCGGTTCCTGATTTTGAGGCCGCCCTGACAGGTGATATCCGCGGTAAGGTGATCGGCATTCCCCGCGAATACCGTATGGACGGGATGCCAGATGAAATTGAGGCGCTCTGGTCGCGGGGTCGCGAGATGCTTCAGGATGCCGGGGCGCAGATTCGCGATATTTCGCTGCCGCATACAAAATACGCCCTGCCTGCCTATTATGTCATTGCTCCGGCAGAAGCTTCGTCGAACCTCGCGCGTTACGATGGCGTTCGCTACGGACATCGTGCAAGTCTGGCCGCGGGTGAGGGTATTACCGAAATGTATGAAAAGACCCGTGCCGAAGGTTTTGGTCTTGAAGTACAGCGTCGGGTTATGATCGGCACCTATGTGCTCTCTGCCGGGTTTTACGATGCCTATTACAACCGTGCTCGGCGGGTCAGGACGTTGATCAAGAAGGACTTCGAGGATGTGTTTGCCACGGGGGTCGATGCGATCTTGACACCAGCCACGCCATCCGCAGCGTTTGGTTTGGGCGAGATGACAGACGCAGATCCCGTGCAGATGTATCTGAACGATGTGTTTACGGTTACTGTCAATCTGGCCGGTCTTCCTGGCGTTGCCATCCCTGCAGGGCTGGATGCGCAGGGATTGCCGTTGGGACTACAGCTGATTGGTCGGCCCTGGGAAGAAGGCGATCTGCTCAACACCGCATATGCGCTGGAACAGGCGGTTGGGTTCGTGGCCAAACCGTCCAAATGGTGGTAGGCTTTGCCACGCAGAACAAAAGGGGCAGGCGTCATGTGGAAAGTGATTTGTACAGCAGGTTTGGTTCTTGGGCTGGCGGGCTGTGACCCGATCATGTCCGACAGCGATGCGTTGGGCATTCCAAGCTATAATGACTTTGACGCACAGCGAGAGGCCGAACTGACGGGTCGCCTTTCCGATACCGCGACGATGCCGCTTGAGGTCACGACACTGCCTGATCTTGGTGATGTTGGCCTGCTCCCCGCCGGGGATGCCCCGACCGAAGCAAGCCTGCCTGCACCACAACTTCTGGACCAAACGCCTTTGGTCCAAGAAACGACTGCCGACGCCACCAGAGATGGTTTGCAGCCTCTTGGAATTGACCAGGTGTCAAGTGGAGGCTTTTCGACAGAGAATGATTTTGGTGCCGTTGCGGGTCAACGCAGCATAGAAGATGACGCTGAGCGCTTGGCCAGAATTCGAGATCAATATCAACAAGTTGCCCCTACGGCCGTACCTGACAGACCGGGGACTGCAACGCCGAATATAGTGGAATATGCGCTGGCCACCACAAATCCCGTCGGTCTAAAAATATACACGCGCATTTTGCCGTCCGAGCGTCGTTTTTTGCGTAATTGTGCAACCTATCGGAATGCAGATCAGGCGCAGCGGGACTTTCTGGCGCGTGGGGGGCCCAAGTCGGATCGACGCGGTCTGGATCCGGACGGGGATGGATATGCCTGTGGCTGGGACCCTTCGCCGTTTCGTGTCGTTCTTGATGGGGCAAACTCCAACTGACCCCGATCTGGTTTCCGTCCCCGAACTTTGGCCCGCGCCGGGGCATTGACCGCCCCGATCTGGTCGTTCTGCATTACACAGCCATGGTGGACGCTGAAAAGGCACGCGATTGGTTATGCACGCCCGCGGCACAGGTGAGTGCGCATTATGTCATTTCTCGGGATGGGACCTGCTGGCATCTTGTGGATGAGACCAAGCGGGCGTGGCATGCGGGTGTCGCATCTTGGGAAGGCGCTGAGGACGTGAACTCGCGTTCAATTGGGATAGAGCTGGCAAACACCGGAGCAGAACCCTTTGCCGAGCCCCAGATGGCCTGTCTGGAGCATCTTTTGCAACGCCTTATGCGGCGTTGGCAGATCTTGCCACATCGGGTGATAGGTCATTCCGACTGTGCGCCTGGTCGCAAGGTCGATCCCGGTCCGCGATTTGATTGGGTGCGTTTGGCGCGGCAGGGCTTGGCCCGATCTGGCGGTCATGATCCCGGACCTGAGATTGCGGACATGAACCTGTTTCGGCGCTTGGCGCAAGAGGCTGGGTATTCGATGCCGGTATCTGATGAGGTACTTCTGGCAACGGTCCGTCTGCGTTACAGACCCAGAGCCCATGGCATGTTGGTCGCAGAGGATTTTACACCCTTGGGGCATCGTGCGCTCTGGACCTAACTGGCCGAACCTCGTAAGCAAAACGCGCGCGGAGAGCTGGAAGACCGCGGGCGCTTGTTTGGATAAATCCTGCACCGGCCCCGAGGAAAGTCCGGACTCCACAAAGTGACGGTGCCGGGTAACGCCCGGGCAGGGCAACCTGACGGATAGCGCCACAGAAAACAAACCGCCGTCCTCTGGGGCGGCACGGGTGAA
>JAQXDR010000112.1 GCA_029251265.1 Pseudoprimorskyibacter sp.
ACGCCGCCGTCGAGACATTCTTTAAAACCATCAAAGCTGAACTGATCTGACGACGGTCATGGGAGGCAGGGCGAAAAGCTGAGCTGGCGCTGTTTCAGTACATCAACGACTTGTTATAATCCACGTCACCCACACTTAGCACAGGGCTGGAAAAGCTCCGTCGCTTTCGAACGAAAGGGGACTTAAACGAGCACTAGGAGCGGCACGAAAGCGGGACAGGTCCAAATCTTTGGACAAAGCAGCAAAGAGCGAGGGCGCACAATATATGGGTTCTGCGCTATCTCTTGGGTCAATACCTTAACGTCGATAGACCCCAGTGAACAGAAAGCGCCCCAATGGGGTTATCTCATAGCGGTTAGACAGCGATAAAATTTCTGGATTTTCACAAAATTTTGAGGCCTTGAAAAAGGCAGTCAAACCTTATCCGCTTAACAGGTCGCGCTGCAATTAAGCCTATCACCGCCTAGTGAGTACAGGTTGATTACCGTTGGTTTCGCGAGATGCTCGGAGCGCATTCCATCTCAACTGGTAAGAAAATGGGTGTAGAGGACGCAGTTTTCACAACCATTGTAGCCGCCATGGCACTCTTTTCACTCGCTCGCCAGGGTCTTTTAGCAAGTTATCAAGGGCGTTCAGCGTGGCCATTCTATGCAAAATTGCGCCCCAAATAGGAATCCACAAACACCCATATTGCTTGACATTTGTGTCCGGCCACACCGTCTTCAGGGGCCGTCGGGTGTGCTTTGGAATGCGCTGGTCAATGCCTTCCAGAAAAATCGCCAGTTGCACCGAGGTCAGATTGATTTTGCCCTCTTTGGCGGCAGGCCAAACAAAACGCTCACGTTCAAGTCGTTTAGCAAACAGAAAGACTCCATGGTTATCCCATCATATGATCTTGAGAAAATCACCACGCCGCCCAAGGAATGCAAATAGATGGCCCGAAAGCGGATCTTCGGCCAAGGACTTCTCGGACTGCGCGGGCAGCGTATTGAACCCGCGCCGCATGTCCGTCACGCCAGCGGCCAGTCAAACCCGCGTGTTGCTTGACACTGGGATCATGTAGCCAACCCTCTCAGCAGCCGTGCCAAAACATCAACATCAAACCCACCCTCTGCCGTAATCCGGTGGCCGCACGATAGTCCAATCTCGATCCACCCCGCCGGAGCGGTGCTAAGTGTCTACAATTATGAAAAAATAGATATATCGTCTAGGATTTGCGATCATATTGGCTCATATAATGTCGATATTGGCGTAGGCAGTGCAGAGTTATGAGGGGTTGGAAGCTGGGTATAGCAACAAGACCAAACTTTGTGAGAGGCTCAGGCCGCGCAGGCCTACAGCCCATCTGTGAGAAAACACATTACGGAAATGACAAACAGATAGAGCGCTTACAAGCAAGGTGGTGTCAAAACAACTCCTACCATGTAACTTACAATTACGATCAGGAGGAACAAAGGATAGGGCGGTAATCGGCCATATGTTGCACGGCGCCCAAAAACAGTTAAGTCAACAGTATAAACCCTTACTGGAAGAGAGCCTGTAACATTCCAATCACAACCAAGTTTTGGAGTGAGCGGCCGGGTCCATAAACGGCAAATGCTTTGCCAAGAATAAATAGTTAAAGCGGCAGAAAAATGTTAACCAAATTGCAAGGCAACATTGACAGCTTTAACCAAGTTTTGCCCAAATATAATGATGGGCATAGTATTCTAGAAATTTCAAATTCGTTGGGGACATTTCTAATTGTTGGAAAATGCAAAGGCCCAGAATGGTGCCGACATCAGTCCGCGAAATCCGTGGACACGCGCCCAAAGACTTTTGACCCTCGCTGCGAACGGATGGTTCAAACCAGCACGACAAATGCTGGAGAACCTGCGCTACAATGCGGACATCTCCGAAGCGATGTTTGCAATTCTGCAAAAAAAGCTCTCCGATATCGAAACACAAGGCCAAGCAAGCCCGCGTATTGATTTGCCCTGCGATTACCTGCGTCATGGCGCAGAGTATGGGTTTAACTTACCATTTCGACGCCTGCGAGCAGGCACAAAATCGCCAAATCCATTTCCACCATCCTTGGCGATGCCCCATCATGTTGGCGTTCGCAACGACAGCAGCTTTATTCTTGATGCCGCCACCGTACTGGCACCGCAAATAAATCATCGCATGCGCCGCATTGAAGTTTTCTGGGCCCATTTGTCTGGGTGCGACAGCGACGCTATGATTGACGGTCTTATGTCGCAGACCTTCACCGGTCTCATTCGCTTGACGGTGATCACAAACTCTCCGGAATCGTTACCTGATATTCCCGAAAAATTATCACCAAAGGTTATATCCGGTTCAATCCTCGGCGATGAGGCACATGCCCATATGCGCGAACGCCTCGATGCAGAACCAGGTGAAAATAACGACCCCTTGATGCTTTTCGTTACAGGAACAGTACGGTTGGGAGCGACTGCACTGGACAGGGTTGTCTTTGCAGCACGCGCGTCAGACAAATTGTTCTTTCCACTGTATACTTATGAAAAGAAAAAATATTTAGATACAACCTTTCGGGGAAACAACCCGGAGGGTTTGTTTAATAGCCGCTACCCATTCCGCGATATGCAAGGGCTAAACTTTGCTGCACCGGCTGGTTTATTGCGCCTTATCGGCCTGCCTGATCAACGGTTTCGTAGCTTAGGGTTCGCCGCGCGCGATATTGCATTTCGCGCATTTACACATGGCAGCTATTTCCTGCCCTTGCCTGTAGACAAAGTCTTATGGATCAAGGACGAAGACAACCATTCCCAAGACTTCGCTCTTTATGTAAGTTTGTGCCCTAATCATTGGGACCGCAAAAAAGATGGCACATTTGCTGTCCCCAAGGTTTCTATTTATATCCCAGCCTATAACGCCGCACGTTATATACAGTCTGCAATTGACAGCGTGCTGGAACAAGATGTTGCAGATTTGGAAGTATGCGTCTGCAATGACGGTAGTTTGGACGGTACAGGGGAATTGCTAGAGCAATTGTACGGTAACAATTCTCAGGTGCGATGGGTCAACAGCCGCAATGGTGGTATCGGTTACGGATCCAACACGGCAATCCGCATGAGCAAGTCGCCTTATATCGGCCAATTAGATAGCGATGATCGACTGACACCTGGCGCTGTGCGTCGGCTCATGACCTATCTTGATGAAAACCCAGGAATTGCCTGCGCCTACGGGTCTTGTGAACGCATAGATGGTAATGGGGATTACGTACATGACGAATATCGCTGGCCGGAGTTCTCGCGAGAGAAAATGATGGTAACATCGATCACGCATCATTTTCGAATGTTTCGTCGATCAGCATGGGAACGCACTGAAAGGTTTCGGGAAGATATCGTGAATGCGATAGACTACGATATTTTTCTCAAACTCAGCGAAACTGGCCCGTTCAAGCACATAGACGAGATGATGTATCAGCGCCGTTGGCACGGAGACAACACGTCGAGCGTCCATGAAGGATTTCAAACCACCAATACACACCGCGTCCAGAAAGAAACGCTTAAACGGTTGGGATTATCCCGTTTCTGGGACATCCATCTGCCCGATATAGAACAGCCCAGACGTGTCACATACAAACGACATCACGATACACAGGCAGTCATATTCTGGCCGGACTATTCGCGCGATAATCCCTATCAACAGAAGCTCTATAGCGCGGCACGTAAAAATTTTGAGATTTGTGCTGGCGATATAGATGCAGCGCTTGATGCGCTAAAAGACGTCCCGAACCCGCACCAACTGACATTCCATTTGCACTGGCTGAATTTTTTATTGCGTGATGTTACTAAGGAAAGCGAAGCCAAGGAACGTTGTGACGAATTTTTAAAAAAAATAAATAAGTTTGTTTGGAAAGGTGGCCGATTTGTATGGACCATTCACAACACCATTAGTCACGATACCCAGTTCTATGACCTTGAGGTCGAACTATCTACAGCACTGGCGAAAGAGGCACATGCACTTCATTTTCATTGTGAAGGATCTGTGGATGAAGTTGCAGAGAGCTTTGCGTTTGACCACAAAAAAGTAATCGTGGCGCAACATGGCAATTACCTTTCAGTCTATCCCAATTTCGTCAGTCGGGAAACTGCGCGCGCAGAGCTCGGCATTCATGCACAAGATGAAGTCATCTTATTTTCAGGCCAAGTGAGGCCCTATAAAGGTGTTGAGCATCTGGTCACAGTATTTCGTCGTATACTCGCAGACAGACCGCAGGCCCGTCTATTGATAGTGGGCGAAGCGAAGTGGAATCCTTTTGAACACATCGGCCCCGCATTGTCAGAGACTGAAAAAGCGCGGATCATATCCAGTGAGCGTTTTGCTACAAACATGGAAATGCAGCTGTTTTTCAATGCAGCGGACATCGCTGTGTACCCTTATCAAAGAATTTTAACATCTGGTTCGTTGATGCTCGCACTGAGTTATGGGATTCCCTCAGTTGTCCCCAAAGTGGCGATGACCAGCGACGTTGTAGGATTGACATACGCAGGCGCTTTGTATGATGTTGACGGCGGAATAGACGCATTGGAACAAGCAACCCGAACGCTGTTGGATAAAGTTCTGTCTGATCCTGATCCAATCGCATTGCGCGCGTCCGTACAATCTCGCGCAGCGGAATATGAGTGGCCAGACCTTACTCATCTATTGTCGGGGCAGACATCAACAGAGACATCAACAGAGACATCCACACGAGTGAATTGGTAATGCCGAATAATAAAATATTTATACTCGGAATGGGGGCGCAGAAATCTGGAACAAGTTGGCTATACAGATATCTGGATAACACTGATGAATTCGAAAGAGGTATTTTTAAAGAATATCACGTATTAGACGCGATTTTTTGTCCAGAAATGAAAGGACGATACAAGAAGACGATGAAAGTCGCCTCTCAAGTATTATCACAAAAGAAAAAATTGCCAATTTCGCAACAACGCTTTGTCCACAGAGCATCTTTGACGCTGCACCCCCAGTATTATTACGATCATTTCGTCAATCTTCTTCAGAAACACAACAAACGGATTGTTGGTGATTTTAGTCCGACCCATTGCGCGCTGCCAAAAGCGGCTTTGCAGGAGGTGATCAAGGAATTTTATAAGCGCGATATTGATGTCAAACCAGTATTTCTTATGAGAGATCCCATAGAACGAGTGTGGTCTGCCCTCCGCATGGCACGCCGTGATAAACTGCTGCGCAAGGACGATTTTCAACGGCTTGGCATCAGCGACCCATATAAACTAAGCGATGATGAGCTACTACGGATTTTACCAGACACACCAGGATATATGATAAGGTCCAACTACCAAAAAACTATAGAAAATATTGATGATATTTTTCCAAGAAACGATATTACATACGCATTTTACGAAGAGTTATTTACAGAAACCAGCATAAAGAAAATCGCAGACAAAATTGGCTTTGGTTATGTAAAACCTAATTTCAACGAAGTTGCAAATTCCTCACCCAAGAAATCAACACTATCACCGGAGACCCTGACATACCTTCGAAAACGGTATGATGATGTGTATCATTTTGTTGGCGACAGATTTGGTTCTGAGCGGATCGCAAACCTTTGGCCACGTTATCAAAATATAGAAGGCTGAACAATGCGTATCATTCTACACATTGGAACCCACAAAACTGGAACCAGCTCTATTCAGGCAGTTTGCCATTCTATGCGTGCAACGTTATTAGAGCAGGGAATACTTTATCCAACGATTACACCATATAAAAGACATTCAATCCTAGCAACTCCGTTTGTGCAGTATTTACCACGTGAATTTGCACGGCAATTTGATAAAAACAAGGAACAAGCAAATATATTCGCGCAGAAGATGTGGGGGAAAATCAAAAATGAAGTGTGTGAAAATAAACAAATAAATACGATTATTCTCTCCAGTGAACATTTTTCCAATGTTACGGATGTGAGCAACTTTATGGATAAAGTACGTTCTCTTGTAGCAAAATCTGAAATTGATATTATTTGCTACTTACGCCGGCCAGATGACCGCTACCTGTCTGGAGTACAACAAATGTTGAAAGGCTCATATCAATTAGATTGGCCCAAAGATTCAAATCTGCTACCAGATTTAGGTAAATGGGATGGGCTCGGACGTTTAATACTAACCGAATTCGATCGTTCAAAATTATTTGATGGTGATGTTGTAAGTGATTTCCTGAAATGTATTGGTGCAAAAATTCCTTCACATAATTGGGAAAATCTAAGAAATGAAAACATTTCTCTTTCAGCTGAGGCAATGGCGGCAACAATTCTTTATCGGAAAAATATGTTTCCCAATGAAAATGGACTTATGTTTCCCGAAATCGCGCGACTTGGTAAAATTATGAAATCTGCCAGCGCTGATTTACCAGATCATTTTCAGCCCACAAAAGCAAAACTGAAGCCCGAGAT
>JAQXDR010000117.1 GCA_029251265.1 Pseudoprimorskyibacter sp.
GGCAGGGCGCGCAAAGCGCGCCCTGCCCCCAGCCTCATCGCCCTTTCCAAACCGGGTCACGCTTTTCTGCGAATGCGCGCGCACCTTCGAACTGATCTTCTGATCTATACAGTTTTTCGATCGTAGAAAATTGGCTTTTCGTGATCCTATTCATAGCATCTTGAAAGGCCATATTTTCTGCCTCGCGAACAACCTCCTTGATTGCGGCGTAAACAAGAGGTGGTCCCGAAGCAAGGTGATCCGCCAATCCACGGGCTTCATGCATTAAATCAGACCCTGCATATACACGGTTGATCAAACCCCACCGTTCAGCCTCGTGCGCATCAATCCAACGGCCTGTAAGCAACATTTCCATAGCAATGTGATACGGGATGCGCTTTGGTAATTTGATCGACGCTGCATCTGCGATCGTACCGGAGCGGATTTCAGGCAAGGCAAACTGCGCATGATCTGCGGCAAAAATTATGTCAGCCGACATTGCCCATTCCAGTCCACCTCCACAGCAAATTCCATTTACAGCCGCGACAACAGGCTTGTTGAGGTCGCGCAATTCTTGAAGACCACCGAAACCACCCAAACCGTAATCACCATCAACAGCATCTCCATCAGCAGCGGCCTTCAAATCCCAACCCGGGCAAAAGAACTTGTCACCTCCACCAGTGATCAATGCCACCCTCAGCTCCGGATCATCGCGGAAATCTGTAAAAACCTGCCCCATGACCTGGCTCGTAGCCAGATCTATCGCGTTGGCCTTGGGACGATCGAGCGTCACCTCAAGCACAGCACCGCGCCGCTCTGTTCGAACAGGAGTTTCGCTCATTCGTCTTCCTTTCCCAATATAATCAATGCATCTACTCCAATCGCCGACTGTGCAGTGCACATGAGCGGATTAACTTCGACTTCGATCAGCGCAGGACCTGCATGTGCAGCAAAGGCTTGCACAGCCATGACAGACTGTACAATAGCTGATCGATCAGCAGCCTCGCGACCGCGATACCCCCTCAACAGCGGTGCAAGCCGCAAGCGGTCCAGCATGACGCAGACCTCATCTTCTGTGACTGGCAAAATTGCATGCACGGTATCTTTCAGAACTTCGGTCAATACTCCCCCCGCACCAAGCGTCAAAATCATACCATGCGCAGGATCACGCGTGATCCCAACCAAAAGTTCGACGACAGCCGCCGTGACCATCTCTTCAACGAGAAAACTGTTGCACGTCATATTTTGCGCGGCGGCCTGTACCGCAGCTGGTGATTTCAGGTTTGTGATCACCGCACCCGCTTCAGTTTTATGTGCCAGTCCCTCCCCCTTGAGAACCACAGGCATGTTCATATCGGCTGACGCGGTTGCGGCTTGTTGCGGCGTTGTCACACGCGCACTTGAAGGAACTTGCAAGCCATATCGCGCCAAACTTGTTTTGGACTCCGCTTCTGTCAATTGGGTGGCCGGGGCTCCGGTCCCTACAGGCCAGATTGGATCTCCAGGAGCTGTAATATTCGCACAAGCCGCAATCCCTTCGGAAGCCTCTGCCAATCCCAACAGCGGAATCACGCCCTCTGCTGCGATGGCCTGTGCCCATTGTTCCGTCATACAATCGGGAATGGAGGCAACAATAGCAACAGGTACTCCCCCCGCGGCCTGCGCCTTTGCAGCCGAGGCGATGACCGCCCCCCAAGCCGATGCGTCACACCGATCTTCTCTCGGAAAATCCAAAATCACACAAATCATGGCCAAGGCAGGATCTTGCACCGCCGTGAAACACGCCGTTATCGCAGCCTCATCACCCCAGATGTAGGTGTGATAGTCCAAAGGGTTGGCCAGTGCGACCCGCGGCCCCAGAACCTTGCGCAGGGCGTTTTCCTGCCGCGCGTTCAACGAGGGGAATTCCAATCCCCAAGCCAGACCTGTGTCCGCCATAAGGCTCGCTTCACCACCCGAACAGGACAATGATGCAATCCGGCGCGAGGACAATGGCCCCGCAATATGCAAAATCTGTAGCGCAGACAGTAGACCGGATAACGTCCACACTTGCGCGATGCCCAATCTGCCGAACAGGGCCTTGGCCCCCACGACACTGCCTGCCAAAGACGCCGTATGCGACACAGTCGCGGCCTGCGCCTGATCGGACGTGCCAACCTTTAGCACCACAATAGGTTTGCCCAGATCAAATGCACGATGGGCCAGCGCCTCAAAGGCCTGTAAATCCGGAATGCCCTCGATATGTAACCCGAGCGCGGTTACGCGCGGGTCTTCCAAAAGACCCATACCCAATTCAGCCAGATCGACCTGCGCCTGATTGCCGGCTGTGACCACATAGGCTAGCGGCAAAGCCCGTCGTTGCATGGTCAGGTTAATTGCCATATTGGACGACTGGGTGATTACCGCCACGCCACGCTCGCACCGCACGGCACCGTGCTGATCAGGCCAAAGCGCAGCCCCATCCAGCATGTTCAGCAACCCGTAACAATTTGGTCCGAGGATCGGCATATCACCCGCCTCGACCAGCAGGCGCGCTTGCAAATCAGCCCCATCCACAAGCTCGGCCGCTGCCTCTTGGAACCCACTTGCAAAACAAATGGCTCCCCCTGCGCCCATGCGTGACAGCGCGCCCACAACGTCGACAGTCGCGTGTCGGTTTACACCGATAAAAACAGCGTCCGGCACCTGTGGCAGATCTTCTACCCTGCCTACCGCAGCGCGGCCTCTGATATGATCACGGGTAGGATGCACAATATGGATCGTACCTTCAAAGCCGATCTTTTCGCACTGTTCGACCACATTGCTGCACCACGCACCGCCCCCGACAATTGCAATGGAGCGTGGTGCCAAAAGCCGTGCCAACCGAGACATCTACGCACCCAAAGGTCGAAACAAATCGCGGCTGATAATATGACGCTGGATTTCACTGGTACCATCCCAGATACGTTCCACCCGCGCATCCCGCCAGAACCTTTCCACAGGGAAGTCATCCATGAGCCCCATGCCACCGTAAATCTGCAAGGTGGCGTCCGTCACCCGGGCCAGCATTTCCGAAGCATAGAGCTTTGCACTGGCGATCTCTCTGTTGGCGGGTAATCCCTGATCCAGTCGCCAAGCCGATGACAGGGTCAGCCAGTCGGCAGCGTCAATCTCGGTAATCATATCGGCAATCTGGAAACTGACACCCTGAAACTTGGCTATCTGTTGGCCAAACTGTTTGCGTTGCGCTGCATAGTCCAAAGCGAGGTCAAAACACCGGCGTGCCCGACCGACGCTCATGGTCGCAACAGTGATCCGCGTCGCATAGAGCCACGTGTTCATCACGGCAAAGCCCTCGTCAACCTCTCCGAGAACCTGTGCATCGGGCAAACGGCACTCGTCAAACTCCAAGATGCAGTTTTTGTATCCGCGGTGGCTGACGGAATTATATCCGGCACGCACTTCAAAACCGGGTGTTCCGCGATCCACCAAGAACGCAGTAATCCGTTTTTTGGGACCTTTTGGGGTTTGATCTTCGCCTGTGGCGATAAAAACAATGAAGAAATCGGCATGATCTGCGCCCGAGATGAAATGCTTGGTGCCGTTTACCAGCCAATCGCCACTGTCGCGCCGGGCCGAACATTTCATGCCGCGAACATCCGATCCCGCCTCGGGTTCGGTCATTGCGAGTGCATCCATTCTGTCACCGCGGACAGCCGGAAGCAGATACTTTTCGCGCTGATCACCCTGACAGGCCATCAAGATGTTCTGCGGCCGTCCAAAGAAATGGTTCAACGCCATCGACCCGCGCCCAAGTTCCCGCTCTACGAGCGCAAAATCCAGATGTGAAAGCCCCGCCCCACCAACCTCTTGCGGAAAATTACATGCGTAAAATCCAAGGTCGATACATTTGCGTTTTATAGTCTGTGCAACGTCAGGATCCACTTCACCGGATCGTTCGACCGCAGCTTCGTGAGGATAAATCTCTGTTTCAACAAAGCTGCGCACCGTGTCCACGATCATCTGCTGCTCTTCACTCAGACCAAACTGCATGACATCCATCCTTGCCTATCCCTCTGAACTATGGCTAATGCAGAGCGACACCATCATGCAGATTTGGGCAAAAACCATGCAGGTTTCGCAAAAATTATCTCGGGAAGTGGGGATTTTGCTGTTTCGAGATTTTTCAATGCACGCTCTCGCCAACACGGTAGAGCCGCTTCGCGCCGCGAACACTCTCGCTGGGCGCTCCCTGTATCGATGGCGATATCTGGGAATGGCGCAAGGACAAGTGGTTTCTTCAAGCGGATTGCCCGTATGGGCCGACTCTGCGCTGCGGGATCATATGGGCGGTGCAATCCTGTTCATCGTCTCAAGCTACGGCAATGAACAACTTCGGACGCCAAAAATTTTACGCAGTATAGCCGCTGCGGCTGCGCGCTTTGAGACCATCGCAGGCATCGACACCGGCAGTGATCTAATGGCTGCAGCGGGGCTTCTTTCAGGACATCGGGCAACAATCCATTGGGATGAACTGGCACGCTTCGCCGAGACTTATCCCGATATCGATGTCAGTGATGCGCGAACAGTCCATGACCGCAATCGTCTTAGCTGTGGCGGTGCCATGACGGCTTTTGATCTGGCTATAGATCTGATCGGAAAGCATCATGGCGCCATGCTCAGGCTGGAGGTCGCGTCACTTTTTATGCACGGAGAACGCGCAACAACCGACCCCGCTCCTCAGATTGCAGACCGCGTTGTCCTTGCGGCCGTGGCTCTTATGCGGCGTCACATCGAATACCCGCTTTCCGTGCCAGACATTGCGAAGCGGCTGTCCACACCTTTGCGCCGGCTTGAAACCCTGTGTCGGATCAACACCAATCGCAGCCCACGCGCGCTCTATCGCCGGATCCGATTGCAAGAGGCGCAACGCTTTGTTCGAAATACTTCCCTGCCCATCGCTGAAATCGCGACACGCTGCGGCTACGAAGACGCCAGTGCCATGACCCGCGCCTACAAAGCAGAGTTCGACACGACCCCCCGCGCCACCCGCGCGTCACTAACATCGTATAAAGATTAAAAGGGGATTGATGGAATTGCTGTATCCGCATGCCAAATTCTGCATTGCAGGTGGCTTTTCTTACGCAACAGGCAAATTGTAATTTTGACTAAAAAACGCGGATCTGCCGACGGCTGCCGGGGATAAGAGCAAATCAAACATGCTAAGACCCAGATAAGACACCACAGCGCATGCTATCCACGATGTTCCGTAATGCGACAGAGAGTACCCTGCATGTTTGACAGAAGATGCAAGCCAAAGCTCAAGGACCCAGCCTCGTGGCCCTCAGCGGTCGGTTATTGGTTGCAGTCCCTATTTCGCCGCTAACCGGAAAACGGCTGGAATGGCATATGGCGGTTGACGTCTTTGTACAGCAGATATTTGAACTGGCCTGGCCCGCCAGCATAGCAGGCCTGCGGACAAAAGGCGCGCAGCCACATATAATCGCCTGCCTCGACTTCTACCCAGTCCTGATTCAAACGATAGACAGCTTTTCCCTCGAGAACGTACAGACCGTGTTCCATAACGTGGGTTTCGGGAAACGGGATTACACCACCTGGCTGAAACGTGACCACGGTTACATGCATGTCATGACGCAGATCATCCATGGCCACAAAGCGGGTGGTGGACCAAGCACCATTCGTGTCTGGCATGGCGTTAGGCACATGATCGTCTTCATGGGTGACAAAAGCGTTTGGTAACGCAATCCCTTCGACCGGCACAAACCTTTTTCGAATCCAGTGAAATGTCAGGCCCTGATCAGCAGCGCGAATCTTCCATGCGGTTGCAGCCGGTAGGAAAACATAACTGCCGGGGCGCAGATCATAGCAACGTCCCTCCAAATCCAGTGTCCCCGATCCGGCGACGACGAACAAAACCGCTTCAGCCGTGGGATCACTCTCGGGATTGTCAGACCCGCCACCAGCAGCAAGATCGGCAATGTAATGGGAAAAACTTTCTGCAAAGCCTGATAACGGTCTGGCAATAACCCAAAAGCGGCTGTGTTCCCAAAACGGCAGATAGCTTGTGGTGATATCTCGCAATGTCCCCTTCGGGATGACGGCATAGGCTTGCGTAAAAACGGCTCTGTCGGTCAACAATTCGTTTTGACCCGGCAACCCGCCTTCTGGACTGTAATAGTTTGCCATTTCCATCTCCTAACACACTGATTTTCGACTCCTTGCCCATCATGCGCCTCGGGTCAAGTCAGTCGCAAAACGCAAGGCGATTTTGCCGAGGGTCGCCAGAGCGCCCCGTGCCAACGGGGTGTACGCCGCTGCGCTCATTGTCGTTCGGATTTTTTTCTTGACCATAGCGTGTGGCCTGTCACAACCCGACTATGGCTGTAGCACACTTGACAATCGATCTTGCCGCCGTGCGTGCAAATTGGCGCACTCTCGCGGCCCAATCCACCGCTGAAACCGGCGCGGTGGTGAAAGCTGACGCATATGGTCTCGGCGCCGCCCAGATCGCAACCACCCTTGCCAAAGAGGGGGCACGCAAGTTTTTCGTGGCCTTGGCGGAAGAAGGCGCAACATTGCGTACCGCACTTGGACCGGGGCCCGAGATATTTGTCTTTTCGGGTCACATGCCCGGAGACGCGCCAATAATCTCTGCCGCAGATCTGACACCACTGCTAAATTCTGTTGACCAGATGCTCGTGCATGTGGAATCGCTCCCGCATCACGGATTTGGTATACAGTTGGACAGCGGAATGAACCGTTTGGGTATGGAGCCCGCAGAATGGTCGGCGCTACGCAGTTTGGCGCTGGCTCAAGCGCCAGCGATGATCATGTCGCATCTTGCCTGCGCCGATGAACCTGAACATCCCATGAACCGACAACAGCTCGAGTGCTTTTTGAAAATGACCGAGGGCGTTACAGCCCCCCGATCCCTGTCTGCAACAGGGGGCATCTTGATGGGGTCTGACTATCATTTTGATATTACCAGACCCGGCGTTGGTCTGTACGGAGGCCTACCATTCTCTGACGCCCTGCCCGTGGTCCAGATTGATTTGCCAATCATTCAGGTACGTGACCTTCTGGAAGGGGAAACAGTTGGATATGGCAATAGCTGGCGCAGCAGGCGACCATCCCGTATTGCCACTGTAAATGCAGGATATGCCGATGGCATCCTACGCGCGGCGGGTGGCCAGATGCACCTATTGGTTGGCACAATACCCTGTCCCGCTGTTGGACGGATTTCGATGGACATGATTGGTGTCGATATAACGGATCTGGAGGACACGCCAGACAGCTTACAAATACTGGGCCCGACACAGGATGTTGACAGCCTTGCCAACGCCGCCGGAACCATTGGATACGAAGTGCTGACATCACTGGGATCCCGGTATAACCGACGCTACATCGGCGCATGACCTTTATTGCAGCCATAGGCCGTCATTTTCTCGAGGTTTTGGCGGCTATTGGTCGGGTGGGTCTTTTTGGACTAGAGGCAACCAGTCATATTTTGCGTCCTCCGATCTATGGTCGCGAACTTGCTCTGGCTTTGGTCCACATTGGATGGCTGTCTTTACCGGTGGTCGGGTTGACCGCTTTGTTCACCGGTGGCGCACTGGCGCTTCAGATAACTGCCGGAGGGGCGCGATTTAATGCTGAGGCTGTTGTGCCGCAAATCGTGGCCATTGGTATGGTGCGAGAATTGGGTCCTGTTCTGGTTGGCCTTATGATCGCAGCTCGGGTGACCAGCTCGATCGCTGCAGAAATCGCAACAATGAAGGTGACCGAACAGATTGATGCCTTGGTGACCCTATCCACTCATCCAATGAAGTATTTGATCGCACCACGTATATTTGCAGCCATGTTGGTTGTGCCCGTACTGGTTGGCGTCGGCGACATAATCGGTGTGATGGGGGGATATCTGGTGGCCACGGGTCCACTGGGATTTTCCTCCACAGGGTATCTGCGCAGCACTATCGATTTTCTGACCCTGTCGGATGTTGCCTCTTCGCTCGCAAAAGGCGCTGTATTCGGATATATTGCAGCGACGATGGGATGCTATGCTGGGATGACATCGGGACGAGGCGCGCAGGGTGTTGGGCGGGCCACGAAAGGCTCTGTCGAGGCGGCGGCCGTTCTTATCCTTGCTGCCAATTTCTTGCTGACGGGAGTGTTTTTCTCGCGATGATCACACTGTCGGGTCTGTCAAAAAGCTTTGGGTCAAATCATGTGCTACGCGATATCGATTTGTCGATTGACCAAGGCGAATCACTCGTGATCATAGGGGGGTCAGGCACAGGAAAATCGGTTCTGCTAAAGTGTATTCTTGGCCTGATCGAGGCTGATACCGGCTCTGTCTGTATCGATGGAACGGAATTGACACCCAAGACCCGTGCCGCACAGATGGCCCGGTTCGGTATGCTCTTTCAGGGCGGGGCACTATTTGATTCCCTGACAGTCTGGCAGAACGTTGCCTTTCGGCTCATGCGCGGGCCAGGCCGATTGCCAAAAGCCCAGGCCCGCGACATCGCATTGGCCAAACTGGCGCGGGTCGGACTGGGCCCTGAGGTGGCCGACAAAATGCCTGCGCAATTGTCTGGCGGCATGCAAAAGCGTGTCAGTCTGGCCCGAGCCATTGCCGCAGAGCCGGAAATCATTTTCTTTGACGAGCCGACCACGGGGCTGGATCCAATCATGTCAGGCGTCATCAACAGCCTGATTCACGAAGTGGTCACCGAGATGGGCGCAACGGCTGTTACCATAACCCATGACATGTCATCGGTTCGTGCCATCGCGTCTCGTGTTGCAATGCTGCACGCAGGACGCATCCAATGGCAAGGATGTGTTGCCAAAATGGACAAATGCGACGATCCTTTCGTCAGTCAATTCATCTCGGGACGGGCAGATGGCCCGATTGAGGCTGTTCGATGAACACTTGGGACTTGTTGTACCTTGCCAGCATGCTGTTTGTATTGGGCATGTTGGGCACCGGCGTCGTTGCCTTTATCCAGCAAACTCAACGCTGGGTCTGGGGATCGCTTCTACCTGCTTCGGTCGGTGGCTCGTTGTTGGTTATGTTATCCAACTGGATGCAAAAGAATGGTGACGCGACAATCAGCACAATTATTTTGATGCTGGCACTGATACTCATTGGATCGGGCGCCTTTACGATGACGCGCATGTTCCGACATGGCCCCCTGCAGTTGATGGCCACTGCAACCCTGGCCGTGGGCATTATCGTTATTTTGAGCAGCCTTGCCTTTTTCGTGTTCGGTTAAAACACATGCCATCTTTTCTACAGCCTGATCCATGGCTCGTGGCCTTTGTGGTCATAGTTAAGTTTTGGGCGGCTCCAACAGTTGCTGCCTTGGCCATCTTGCGTTTGGTTGCCGGAGCTAGAAGTGCCCGCATCTGGGCGGCGCTGGCATTCGTCGTCAGTTCGATTGCCGTTCTTGCCATCTATGCGCCAATCGCAGATCGATTGATCACAGGCCTTGACATATTGAACAGCGCCTATTGGCGGCACGCAGCACAGCTCCAAGCCGCTTGGGGTGGCAAAGCCATCATCGTGACGGCCAGTCTGTTGCTTTGGCTCAGCGCCTATGAAGGCCGATGGCGATGGATTGACATTCTTCATGGCATTGGGGCACTGGGCTTTGCCAGCTTTTGGGTCTATACGCTGACACTTTGATTTCGGAGGCTGAATGGCACGCGTTCAAACCAGATTTGTCTGCCAATCCTGCGGAACCGTTGCCTCTAAATGGGCAGGCCAATGCGAAGGTTGCGGCGAGTGGAACACACTTGTTGAGGAAACCCCCCTGTCGTCGGGACCCTCAAAAACCGCCCTTGGAAATGCACGTGGACGACGTATCGGATTGACCGATCTAGCCGGCCATGAGCCCCCCCCCCCCCGCACGCACAGCGGCGCGGCTGAACTTGACCGGGTTCTGGGGGGCGGACTGGTGCCCGGCTCGGCCATCTTGGTGGGGGGCGATCCTGGTATTGGAAAGTCGACGTTATTGCTACAGGCGGCAGCAGCGTTTGCGCGCGCCGGTTTGTCAGTGGTTTATGTCAGTGGAGAAGAGGCCACAGCACAAGTCCGTATGCGCGCCCGTCGCCTTGGACTGCAGGAGGCATCCGTTCAATTGGCGGCAGAAACAAATTTACGCGATATCCTGACAACTTTAGAAGAACAACCGCCACAGCTGGTTATCATCGACTCCATCCAAACCATGTGGAACGACCGTGTCGATAGCGCACCGGGATCCGTGGCACAGGTACGGTCAGCGGCACATGAACTCACCGTCTTTGCAAAGAAACGCGGGATTGCCGTCGTGATGGTTGGCCATGTTACCAAAGAGGGACAGATCGCAGGCCCCCGCGTCGTCGAACACATGGTCGATACCGTGCTTTACTTTGAAGGCGAGCGCGGCCACCAATTCCGGATCCTGCGGAGCGTAAAAAACCGGTTTGGTCCCACAGACGAAATAGGCGTTTTTGAAATGACCGGCGCGGGATTGTCCGAGGTCTCTAATCCCTCTGCGCTATTTCTATCTGAGGGCGGAGAGGCCGCGCCGGGACAGGTTGTCTTTGCCGGGGTCGAGGGCACCCGCCCCGTTTTGTGCGAGATACAGGCGCTCGTGTCTCCGTCTCCACATAGTCAGCCCCGCCGCAGCACCGTAGGTTGGGACGGAGGCCGCTTGGCGATGGTGCTTGCCGTGCTCGAGGCGCGCTGCGGGCTGCCATTTGCCGGTTTGGATGTATATCTTAATGTTGCGGGTGGATTACGAATTGGCGAGCCTGCTGCAGATTTGGCAGTAGCGGCTGCGTTGATATCAGCCCGAGAAGACAGCGCGCTTCCCCCAAAATGTGTTGTCTTTGGGGAAATAAGCCTTTCAGGGGCCCTTCGACCAGTCGGTCAGACAGAAAACCGGTTGAAAGAAGCGCAAAAACTTGGTTTCACCTCGGCTATCGCCCCATCCGGGGGCAAAGCTTCAACTGATAAAGGTATGCGGTTGATGCAAATGGCCGATTTAAGCGGCTTCGTAGGCGAGATTTTTGGCGCTGGCTGACCAGCGCTGGACGAAAGACAAAGGCGGATATGACCATGGAAGGCTTTACGATCATCGATGGTGTCGTTGCAGGACTAATCGTTTTATCAGCTTTGCTTGCCTATGGGCGCGGACTTGTACGCGAAGCGCTCGCCATAGGGGGCTGGATCGTGTCCGGTCTGGTGGCGTTTGCCTTTGCTCCGCAGGTTGAACCACTGGTAAAGGAATTGCCCGTGCTCGGGGATTTTCTTGCCCAAAGCTGCCAGATTGCCATGGTTGTTGCATTTGCCGTCATCCTTGCGTTTTGCCTTGTGATCGTTGGTTTTTTCACACCACTCCTGACGTCGCTGATCAAAGACAGCGCGCTTGGACCCATTGATCAGGGACTTGGTTTTCTTTTTGGGGTGGCGCGTGGTGTATTGCTTGCGGCCATTGGCTTTTTTGTCGCCAACCTCATCTTTCCAAATGCCTTGCCACCGATTATGGCAGAGGCGCGTTCCGCCGACGTATTTTTGCAGTTCATCCAAAATATCGAAGACAGCAACCCGGAGGCTGCCATGGGGTGGATCACCCGACAGTCCGAGGTCTTTCTATCAGCCTGCGACGCGCCGAGCGGCCGTGACGCCTGAAGTCTAGCAAAACCACTTGCAGTTGCTTGGTCCTGAGTTGCCTCGGTTAAGGTCTTGGGTGCGATAAAATAGGCAGATTGATCACAGCATCTGCTCGGTATGTGATTGTGTCGTGACAGACCGCCTCGTGGGCTTTAATGGGAGAGGCGCGCCACCTGTTGCCACGGAATCGGAGCCACCTTGTGACCCAACCCAGCCTGCCAACCGATCACACCCTAGACGATGATAAATTGCACGAGGAATGCGGGGTATTCGGAGCCGTTGGCATGGAAGATGCAGCTAACTTTGTCGCCCTCGGGCTTCACGCACTTCAGCATCGCGGGCAGGAAGCTGGCGGCATCGTCTCGCATCATGAAGATACCGGGTTTAATTCGGTCCGCCGTTTTGGGTATGTTCGGGACAATTTTACGTCCCAAACGGTGATGAAGACATTGCCCGGACCCTTGGCCATCGGCCATGTTAGGTATTCCACCACAGGATCCAAGGGACAGGCTGCCATCCGCGATGTCCAACCCTTTTTCGGAGAGTTTTCGATGGGTGGCGCGGCGATTGCGCATAACGGCAATCTTACAAACGCAAAACAATTGCGGCGTCAACTGATTGAACGCGGCGCTATTTTTCAGGGCTCTTCTGATAGTGAATGCATAATTCATCTGATGGCACGCTCAATGGGGCAAACCATCCCAGACAGGATGAAAGAAGCGCTGCGACAGGTCGAGGGTGCCTTTGCCATAGTGGCTATGACCCGCACCAAGCTGATCGGTGTTCGTGACGCCCGTGGTATTCGACCTCTTGTTTTGGGCAAACTCGGGGATGGCTATGTATTGGCCTCTGAAACCTGCGCATTAGATATTATCGGCGCCGAATTGGTACGAGAAATTAAACCGGGTGAGATGGTGGTCATATCTGGTGACAAGATCAAAAGTTATCAACCATTCGAACCAGTTGCACCGCGACCCTGTATTTTTGAATACGTCTATTTCTCGCGTCCAGACTCCACCATAGGTGGACGCTCGGTCTACGAGGTAAGACGTGAAATTGGGCGTCAACTTGCCATTGAAAACCCTGTCGATGCCGACATGGTATGCCCTGTGCCAGACAGCGGAACGCCGGCTGCTATTGGCTTTAGCCAGCAAAGTGGGATCCCGTTTGAAATGGGCATCGTACGCAATCAATATGTGGGACGCACCTTTATCGAGCCGACCGAGCAAATCCGCAATATGGGTGTGCGGCTTAAGTTAAACGTCAACAGAACCTTGATGAAAAACAAACGTGTCATCCTGATTGATGACTCCATTGTTCGGGGCACAACATCCCGGAAAATCAAGGAGATGATCCTTGAAGCCGGGGCGAAAGAGGTCCATTTTCGCATCGCCAGCCCCCCTACAATCTGGCCCGACTTCTACGGCGTTGATATGCCAACGCAGGGGGAATTGCTGGCTGCTCGTATGACCGAAGACGAGATGCGTGACTATTTGGGCGTTTCATCCTTAAAGTACATATCAATCGATGGACTGTATCGCGCTGTTGGCGAGCCTGACGGACGCGATCCGGCCGCCCCAGCATATCACGATGCTGTCTTTACCGGAGATTATCCGATCATACCATCCGATATGATCGAAGCCGGCTTTAAACTGAAAGCAGCCGAATAAACGAAGAGTAACTTCAGCTATCGGTTTTTAGAGCTCCACAAGGTATCTGAAAAGCCAGCGGTAAGGGATCGATCATAAGAATGACGCGTGTTTTGGCCGTTCAGTATGCACTAGGCTTACTGACACGGTATGAACAACTGGTTTGGTTACGTTTCGTTCTGAAGGATGACGTGCCCAATCCCTGCAATCCAAGTTACACAAAAGGGTCGTTGATGTTATTAGACATACAAATAGGTAAAAAAAATACGAAACCTGCCCTTTAACTCTTAACCTATGCAATGTCGCGCTTGACGCCCCTGCCTGACGCCGCCAAAAACCCGCGTATGACACAGACCCCAATCGCACTTGTTACCGGAGCGTCCCGCGGGCTGGGCTTTGCCCTAGCCGAGCTTTTGTCGGACACACATCATGTTGTCGCCGTAGCGCGTACCGTCGGCGGATTAGAGGACCTTGATGACAGGATAAAAGAGCGTGGCGGACAGGCGACGCTTGCCCCGATGGATATTTGTGTTCCCGAAGCAATGTCGCAACTGTGTCGATCGATTTATGATCGGTGGGGATCTGTGGCGCTATGGGTTCATACAGCCGTACATGCAGCACCGTTAACACCAGCGACCCATCTTGATGCCAAAGACTGGTCAAAATCTGTTGCTATCAACGTCACCGCAATGGGACACCTTCTGCCCTACATCGGACCATTGATCGGCCTCAATGGAAAAGCCGTATTCTTTGATGATCCACGTCAAGGGCAACGCTTCTTTGGTCATTACGGCGCGACTAAGGCTGCTCAGATATCTTTGGTGCGATCATGGGCGGCGGAAACGGCTAAAACGGGACCTGATGTTCGTATTTTGACACCGTCTCCAATGGCGACTGCAACGCGCGCTCGGTTCTTTCCAGGCGAGGATCGCGATGCATTATTAAGCCCACACGATGCCGCTGCACAGTTGCTTGTCGATCTCCTGTGAACCCAACTTTCGTAGAAAACAAAATTCTCTCTTGAGGAAGATACCGTTATTATTTGAGATATTCGTTCACACAGTTAGGCTAAGGCGAAGGGCTTGATATCAGCTGGAGAGACCTCGGGCCTTT
>JAQXDR010000186.1 GCA_029251265.1 Pseudoprimorskyibacter sp.
GGCGCGACAATCGCATGATCGAACGGCTGAGGCGATCGCTGACGTATGACTGCGTCTACCTGAATGCCTTCGAGACTGGTTCACAAATGTGGGCTGGGATTGGCAAGTGGCTGACCTACTACACCTCTGAGCGCCCCCATTCGACGCACGGCATATTGACCCCCGACGAGGCCTATGAAAGCAAAACAGAGCAACTGAGATTAGCAGCCTAAATGAACCCCTGATCCATCTTAACAACGCTGCAAACTGGTCGAAAAAATAGGACCACCTCTCCACAGACCGAATTTTAAAGGCATTGCAGATTGAGAAATCGGGACGGTTGTTAGGCTTAATCTTATTATTTGAGGCTGCCAATACCGCACATGCGGACAACTAAACGTTCTTGAGAGGTCACGCTACGATAGTTTCGATGGTGGGATTATTCCGAGCGCGAGTAGATTTTTAAATTTTTTCCAAGAGTATAACCTTTAATTGCACAAAAAAATTTATGACTAGACTAATCTGGGCGTGGATATGCAGATAGTATTGGCAATAATGTAGATATTTCTGATGGCGATTTGTTGTTTGAAAGGCTAAATTTTTGCAAGCTGTGCATTTCCGTGCTTGTCTCAGATTGTATTTTGATGCATCCACTAGAGCGACTTGGCATCTGCCCGAAATCCGCAGCGTCGCTTCCTGAGTGATGTTTCTGATTATGGATCAACGCAATTTCTATGCCAGTCAGAGTGTGTTTGCGTACTGACGTTTTATGACGATCGAACCATAATTGTTCATAAGTATATGGCGAAGTTCATCTGAGCATGGCTGCTAGAGCTACGTCATAACGTGCTTTAGTGACCTGATATTATTAGATAGCTCGGCGAAACACGGAAATAACATCGGAAAGTTGGATTCATGATGGATCGTGGCCCGTTTCTTGAACAATTGACTGAGGCGACGGACCAAGGCGTTTGGTTAATCGGCCCCGATGGCACATCTTATGATGTGAATCCGGCTATGTGTCGTATGCTGGGGCGTGAGCGAAATGTCATTTTGGCATCTACAATTTTTGATTTTGTCGATGAGGAAAACAAAGCGATTTTTGAAGATGAAATTGCTTCTCGCGCTGCTGGAAAATCATCAAGTCGGTATGAAATCTCGCTCCAGCAACCTGATGGTACACTGGTTCGATGTATAAATAATGCAAATTCTGTATGGGATGCTGAGGGCGTCCGCGTAGGATCGATCGGTATTTGGACCGATATTACCGAGATAGAAAAAAACAAGCGCGAACTGCTAGAATTAAAAAATCAACTTGCGGAGAAAGTGTCTGTGCAAAATGCAGAACTTGAACGCAGTAATGAACGCTTGAAAGCGGCACATAAAGCGGCGCGCATGGGCGGATGGGAAACCAACGAGGTTGGAGAACTAAGGTGGTCAACCGAGACGCTCGAAATTTTTGGACTCACTAAAGAAAAATTTTCTGGAAAGTTAGAGCAGTTTCACGATTTGATTCATCCCGAGGATAGAGAAAGAGTCATCCGTGAGGCGACATATGCTCGCCAATATCTTGATCACTATACGTCGAATCACCGAATAGTCCGACCTGACGGTTCCATTCGGCACGTGCAGGAATCTGCTGCCGTCATTCGCAATTTCAAGGGCATCCCAGTTTGCTTGAGTGGCGCGGTTCAGGATGTGACCGAAAGAGTCGAATTAGAAGCGCATTTTCGACAATCCCAGAAAATAGAAACAATCGGTCAGCTAAGCGGTGGGATAGCGCATGATTTCAATAATATCCTGTCTGTGATCGTCGGTGCTGCCGGCTTGCTGGAGATGGACCAGACATATGATGCGGAGCTGGTTCAAAGTATTATGAGGTCCGCAGACCGTGGTGCAGATCTAACACATCGATTGCTGGCCTATGCTCGCCAACAACCGCTGAGAACTGTTCATTTTGATGTAAGAAAACTAGTGTTGGATATGACGTCCATGTTAAGAAGAGTTGTTGGCATCGATATTCAAATCTCGACAGAAATGTCCGAAAAACTTTGGCTGGCTGCGGCCGATCCAGCGCCTTTGGAGGATGCTCTGCTAAATCTCACCGTGAACGCACGCGACGCGATGCCGGAGGGGGGGCAAATTGTGATCAAATGTAAAAACGTTTGCCTCAATAACGAAGAAAACAGGCCGACGGATTATGTACAAATTGTGGTCAAGGACACGGGCACGGGAATGACCGAGGATGTAAAGGCAAAGGCGACAGATCCTTTTTACACAACAAAAGCCCGCGGCCAGGGAACAGGGCTTGGCCTTTCTATGATAGAAGGTTATGTCCGCCAATCGAAAGGACATATGGTTATCCAGTCCGATCCCGGAAACGGAACAGCGATAACGCTTCGTCTGCCCCGCGCTAAGCAAGGTTAAGTCAGTTTTTGAAATTTTACGACCTTGTCCAAGATTTCCGTAAGAATCCTGCCATTCGCTGCCAAAATTTGAGATAAAACAGGCTACTCGCATCGTAGTAAGTAATTCTTTCCTCTCCATCCTCATGTTTTGATCCGTGATCTGCGGTGTAGATCCATCGCCAGACAAATTCTTTAATCGGATAGTATGCGGATTCCGTGCCAGACGGTCCGTATGATCAAAGAAGTATGCAGAACGACCGCAAATGTGGGGATTCGCAGGCACCGGCGTGCATCAAGCGCGGCCCGAGGTGTAGTAAAAGCCAATTTAAGGATACAAAGTATTCATCGTTTGCAGGCGTAGCACGAGATGGTGCGGCAAAAGAGAAGGAACCAGCGACGGTCTTTCGGTCCGGTTAGGCCGACCTACCAACAGACCTGAGATTGGACGCCAGAAAAGTCGCGATGGTCAACGAAGAAGCTGCTGAAGCGGCCCAAGCGCGATGAATTGGCGGTACCAGATGCGCCGAAGTAGGATTGATCGATGGACTTTATGGCGGCTCAATCGGCAAATGGGCACTTTGAACGTGCTTGATGACGTCAATCGCGAAGGGCCCAAGATCGAAGTCGATTTCTCGCTGACGGCCCTGCGTGTTGTGTGCAACCTGAACCCGATCATCGAATGCCGCGGCAAGCCTGCAACAATTCGGGTTGATAACGTTCTATGCGCGGAATGATTGACTGATTTGGCATTAGGTCAGTGGCTTGCTGATGCAATGGCCGGAAAACGCGGCATTGCCGTGATATATCGCGCCAGTCAAGCCGTTGCAGAGTGTCTATATCGACCGCTACAATCGCATAGTGCGGCACGAATTGCTGGATCAAAACATCTTTGAAACGATACAGCAGGCTTAGGATCAGGCCATGAAATGGCTCTGGACTTACATCAACGACCGGCCCAACATGATCATCGGCGGGATCACACCCGCTATGAAACTGAAAACAGCCGCGTAAGTTCTACGGCCGAGCCTAATTAAAAATGCGGGGATTACCAGATGTCATGTAGATCCCTTCGCCTTGGTGAAGAAGAGGAAAAAACATACAAAGCATACAAGGATGTGGCAGTTGCTACAGCACAAAAAAATTGATATTCGAATTGAACCTTAAAGAGATGAATTACGAGGCTAAGATATAAAATATTTTAATACTTAATCGTATGTAGTGAAAAATCACGAAATAGGGTAGTGTTTGAAAGATGCAATATAGAAAAAAGATAAATGTTATATAAAAGCGAAAGTAATAATTGTATGTTAAATATTCATAAATTCAATATAAAATGACCTTATAGAAGTTTTTATATGCTCAATTCGTGGAGTTTATAGTGGATAAAAAGCGCACTTTCATACTTGGGTTGGGCCACCAAAAGTGTGGCACAAGTTGGCTTCATAAATATCTTTGTCATTCAGACCAGTTTGCTGAAGGCTATTCAAAGGAGTTTCACGTTTGGGATAGAAAGGATATACCATTGTTTGCAAGAAACAAAATTCGTCCCAGCGCAAGAACATTTATTAGCCGCAAACGGTACCAGCGTTATCGTATGGAGGCTTCAACCAACTATTACTTTTCATACTTCGATAAGTTGATGAGCAGG
>JAQXDR010000203.1 GCA_029251265.1 Pseudoprimorskyibacter sp.
CAACCGCGTGCTACCAAATTGTACAATTGTTTGCTGAACAAAAGTGTGACGACAAAGCCGAAGGACCATCTGCAGTCTTGGTGAAAATGATCAAGCTTTGATAATATTGACATCGACACCCGTGTCGCCCACCGTGGATTGGCCAGTATCCCAATTAGAGAGAGACGCTGATGCATAATCGTTCGTCTGGTTCACGTCGCATTGTTGCGGTGACGACGAGGCGTTTTGCCATACCGCTGGCTGAGATCCTGTCGGACGCCAAACATGGCGATCATACACATTTCGAGCTTATCACCGTGACCGTCAGTCTCACCGATGGCACATCGGGCACAGGCTATACCTATACCGGAGGCAAGGGTGGGCATGCGATCAAGGCTATGCTGGATCATGACCTCGCACCATTTTTGATCGGACAATCTGCGGAGGATGTCGAAGCACTATACGACGCCATGCAATGGCATGTGCATTACGTAGCACGGGGCGGCATAGCCAGTTTCGCCATCTCTGCGGTCGACATTGCGCTTTGGGATCTTCGCTGTCGATTGGCGCACCAACCTTTGTGGCAGTTAGCAGGTGGCGCCAATAACCGCTGCCAAGCTTATGCAGGGGGTATCGACCTGAACTTTCCATTGCCCAAGTTATTGACGTCCATAAAAGGGTACATAGATTGCGGCTTTAACGCGGTTAAGATTAAGATCGGTCAGCCGACACTTGCAGAAGACATAACCCGCATCGCCGCTGTGCGGAACTTGATCGGGGCAGAGTGTGTTTTCATGGTCGACGCGAATTATGCTATGTCTGTTGATCAGGCAATCGCGGCGGCGCAGGCAATGACGCCCTATGACATCACATGGTTCGAAGAGCCGACGATCCCGGATGATTACAAGGGATACGGGCGGATCGCAAAAGCAACTGGAATGCCTTTGGCGATGGGTGAAAACCTGCATACAATTCATGAATTTGAACAGGCATTTGCCGACGCGCACTTGTCGTTTGTACAGCCGGATGCTTCGAACTGCGGAGGGATCACAGGATGGCTGCGGGTCGCGCAGCTTGCGGTCACGCACCAAGTGCCGGTTTGCAGTCACGGCATGCAGGAATTGCATGTCAGTCTTGTGTCGAGCCAGTCTCATGGCGGTTGGCTTGAGGTGCACAGCTTCCCCATAGATGCATACACAACGCGTCCGCTCAAAATTGAAAACCATTATGCCGTCGCACCCTCTGAACCGGGGGTAGGAGTTGTTTTTGACTGGGCAAAACTGGAAGCGGCCCATGATCACAGCTCGACCTGACATAGGGTGGGGTGACCTTGGCCAGTCCGGTCATCGCAGATATCCCAAAGCCACACTTCATTACTCTACGGTCTCAAGAAGGCATAACGATCAGCGCAAACGTCCGACCTGAGTCTTGATCCCACTGGCGGTCCACCGGTCCAATGCCTTGTTGTGGATTGGAGAACATCATTTCTTACAGCACTATGCCAGGATTTAGGTAAACAGGTGGCACAACCTCCAATGCTGCTACTGACATATTTTTGGACGAATCGGTCCATGAAAAAATCTAGAGACCATGTGATCTGACCAAGTTTTGCTTCAAACCAAACCGCTTACACGTTGCATTTGGCACCTCAAAATATGGCAAAAGGCCAAATTTCACGAGAATGTGAGGACTTCTTCTGAAGAATTAGGGTGAGTTTGCCCCAAGTTCGCCTTAATTTGGGCTTAGATATTTTTTGAATGTGAGGATTGCCGTGCCAATTGGGGTGCGGCGACGGATAAAGTGCGGTGGGACATGGCAACTTCTATTTTTGGAACAATTGGCGCGGATAACTTGGTCGGAACGATCGAGGGCGAGAAAATCTTTGGTGATCTTGAAAACGATACGATAACCGCTGGTGGCGGCGACGACTCTTTGTACGGAGAAGGTGGCGACGACTCGCTGATCGCTGGCGACGGTGACGATAATGCGTTTGGCCAAGCGGGCGATGACGATATCGACGGTGGACAAGGTAACGACACGATATACGGTGGTAGCGGCAACGACACCATTATCGGTGGCGATGGCGACGATGAAATCCACGGTGGCCCCTCTACGGCTGGCGAGGTGCTAAATGGCGAATTAGGAAATGACCTGATCAAAATCGGCAAAGCAGCGGTAGGCGTTACAGCTGATGGTGGCGCCGATAATGATACGATCATTGGTGGTAATAACGCGGACGGGATTGAAGGTGGTACGGGTGACGACCTCCTGAAAGGGAACAAGGGTGATGATTCAATCCTCAGTGGCGAAGGCAATGACACAGTCATAGCCGGCGGCGGGGACGACTATGTCGAAATTGATCTGGCCCTAGGTCTGGGTGACACCAACACCGTCAACGGTGGACGCGGTCAAGACACCCTTAGGATAATCATCGATATTAATGATTACCTTGGCAATGAGGCTGCAATCTTTGAAGATCTGAACCAAGCAGCACGGCTGATTGCCGACGCCAAGGACAACGATTCTGGTGCCGGGGTTGAAAAATTTGTAACGACGTCGATTGCC
>JAQXDR010000222.1 GCA_029251265.1 Pseudoprimorskyibacter sp.
GCATCTTTTCTAATCAATTTTAGATTTGATTCATCTTCACAAATTCCAATCTAATCTGAAAAAAGTCTATTTCCGATTGCTTCCTATCTTCGACGTGCTTAATTTCCAATCGTTAAGTCTGTGCATTCTGGCTCATACGGTTAGCCAAGCTTTTTTCGCCACTTTCGCAGTAACTGGCTAATACTGTTATGCGCTTATCGCTTGCTAGTTTTTTCCGAAAGTACACATGTCTTGTCTCACTGCCAGTAAGAATCACAATTTTCATTTAGAGGCACTATTTGTCGTCAATCCTCGACGCGTTGACCCGGTGATATCAGCAACGCGAAAGACATCCCACCTGTAAAGCGATCGCAGTATATGGGTATGCCATGCAAAACGTTTCGACCTTGCTTAGCCAGAACAGCCTGATTTTGTCATAACGACCAAACCTATGGGATGTTCAAAGATTAGGTTCACCCTGCAACCCAAGTATCTTGCGGAACCCGGTCCAGTAGCCTGGCAGTCGGGGCGGTTTTTGCAAACCTGCCAAGGCTTCCTCCGCCCAGCGGGTCATATCGGACTGTACAAATTCTCTGCCCCACTCCAAATACGCCGAAGCATCATCAGGTCGCAACCGGCAGGCTGATCCAACCAATCCAACCAGTGTTTCCGCAGGCGAATACCATTCATCCTGAATACCAGTGACTCGGGTCTGCAACAGTGGGCCTAGAATCCGCATCAATCGCTTTTCCGAAAATAACAGCAAGATCTGCCCCATATCCTCGCGGCTATATCCAATCAAAGGAGGAAAGCTGTCGAAAAAGATTGCACGGCCCTCGCTTATGGCAAAATTTCTGATTGATGGATGAAAGCCTATGCGGGTTTCAAAATGATCAGCGTTGTTCCAGAAACTTGCGATGACCTCACCTGCGGCCTGCATATATGCCAAGGTCTCAGCTTGCGTGCCGCGTTGCATCATGCCTCGCATCATCGAATTCGCAGGCAATGCATCTTGAACGATGACGGGGATACGCGTGGCACCATCTTGTACAAGATGAATTTCGGTCTTTGGAATGGGCACGCCCGCTTGTCGCAAAGCTGCGACATAAGCGTCGTGGCGTTCCACAAGCAAATCCAGTGCGCCAGCATCCGGCAAACCACGATAGACTTTTATCACCTTATCGGAAAACGGGCCTTGGCTGGGACGGAACGGTGCACAAAAGTACCCAAGTTTAGAGATTGGCGCACCCCTTGTGGCAGGGTCGGCATCCAGCAGGTCACGCAAGGCAGCAATATCTGTCATCGAAAAATCCCTTCAGTCGCTGCTTTAGCTGCTTGCGAGAAGATGCGCCACCTCGTTACACAACCCAGCAACTTCTTGGTGTGCAGGTCCCCGTCCCGCTTCTGATGCGCCAATGCCCTGTCCCATAGCCTCGGCATAGACAACACGATTGCCAATGCTGGTCTTGATATGTTGGACCGGCAAAGCTCGGGTCGCATTCACAATTTCCTTGGCGAGACGCGTGCCTGATCTTGCACGGTTCAAAACCACTGCGACCTGCTTTTCCTCGCGCGCAGCAAGATCCAGAACTCCTTCTGTTGCCCAAACGTCAACATGGCTCATTGAGATCGGCACCACCACTAAATCTGCAACCCGCAAGGCTGGGCGCAGATCGCTATCAGCCTTTGGTGGCGTGTCAATAATGACCATATCGAATGCGTCTACCAACTTGCGCGTTTCATATTCTATGCCCCAAGCCGAGGCGGTGGTAAAATCCATACCTTTGATCAACTCGGGCCGGTCTGCTCGGGTCATAAACCAACGTCCAAGGCTGCCCTGTGGATCAATATCGACCATCGCGACACGCTGGCCCGCTTTCCAAAATCCAACAGCAAGATTGGCAGCCAAAGTCGTTTTGCCTGACCCACCTTTTTGCTGTGCCACGGTAATAATCTTTCCGGCCATAAAAGCAGTCCTTTTCAGATTTCTGCATCATAGCATTTCATTTCGCAATTGCAGCATAAGAATGCAGGGCTATGCAGCGGAGCATTGATGCGATTTACTGCGATCATGTTATGTAGACGAATATTTCATGTATTTATCACTATTCTGATCCTTGTTTCAGGTCCGTTACACGCCGGGGCTTGGCTGCGGGAACCCAAAACCGCCTTTGTCAGCGCATCAACGCGCCTGACTGCGCCGCCAGACGACTTACGCCAAGCCTATAGCTATAACACATTTTATGGTGAATACGGGGTGACAGATCAACTTACTCTCGGGTTGGACTTAGGGCAAGGCAGCTTTGGAGACAGCAAGCAGATCGGCTTTATCAGGTTGCCACTTTATCAACCCGATACAGGGTGGCGGATAGCGACCGAGCTTGGTATTGGAGCCAGTGGAGTAGATTTGGTGATCCGTCCTGGGTTGTCGATTGGACGTGGAACCGAAAATAGTCACGGATACGGCTGGCAAGCAGCCGACCTAAATATCACATACTATCCGTCCACAGGCCACTGGGATACCAAGCTAGATGTGACGATTGGAACTGCGCTGCGCAAAGATCGACGGTGGATAATGCAAATCCAGACGGGACAAAACCATGGCGCAGACAGGTTTGCCAGACTTGCACCTTCGATCGTCATTCCTGTGCGTGATACAGTCCATGCCGAATTTGGACTATCTTATGGTGTGCTGGGTGAAAAATCGCTTGGCGCGCTGGCGAGTATATGGATGGATTTCTAGAGGATGAGCAAACAACAGCCCTATCGTCCAGTCGATGACGATGCGCGCAGACTGGCGCGTTCGTTGATCACCCAAGCACATTTCGCCGCTTTGGCCGTGCGAGATGTGGACGGTGCGCCTTTGGTGAGCCGTATTGCGGTAGCACCGACCGCTGAGGGGGCACCTATGGCCCTGGCCTCGGATCTTTCACAGCACAGCCAATGTTTGAAATCGGATCCGGTCGCATCGCTGCTTTTGGGTGAACCCAAAGATCGGGGCGATCCATTGACCTATCCGCGATTGACCCTTCAGGCTAAGGTACACTTTATACGTCATGGCGACGATGATCATGCCAAGATGGCTGCGCGGTTTGTGGCCCACCAGCCCAAAACCAAGCTTTATATTGGTTTCTCCGACTTCGCAATTTTGACGTTTGATATCACAACAGTCTTTTTGAACGGAGGGTTCGGTAAAGCGTACAATCTGCGCCCGTCCGACTTGATTACACCGACAAATCAGGTGCGGGCAGGATCTGTACCCCGCTGATACGCCAGGTGCCTTCAACTTGGATCATGCGATAGTCCAACGCGTGTAGCGCACCTGATTGATCCTGAATCAACACCATTTGCCACAAAACGCCTGAAATTTCGCGCAAATCAGCAAATTGGTAAGAGCGTGGCCGCCATACCATGGGATACCCACTACGCACCATCGCCCCAAAATTGGATGCTGTGCCAAACATGCGTTGGATCGACGGGCTGGCAAAACTGAAAGCGTGATCAAAGTCATCTGTCTGAAAGGCAGTGATCTGTCCATTAATTGTGGACTGAATACCGCTACTGGGGTCTTGGGCGGACACATGTGCGGTCGAGAGCAGAAAAACCGTCACAAAAGGCAATAAGAGTGAAAACAGGCGCGAGATCATGGGTACCTCCAAATTCGATCAGACAATGTAGGTAGCGCTACGTGCAACGGCGTCAAAATCCTGTACCGTGCCAAGTCGCCAGATATGTCGACACCATGATCACAAACATGGCGTTCATTTGCGGTTGTAATCAGCAATCAGTGTGCCCTATCGACAGAACCAATTTTGAAATTTACTGGCTCTTAAACACATTGGCAGCTTGCGAACAAAAGGGGAACATTGTAGATATGCTTTATGATTCAGGCTTTACTTTCACGTCATAAACATGAGTGCCGTCCGACTCTGCCCGTTCTTGGCGAGGCAGAATTTAAGCTTGCCCGTGTTCATGAAATTTGTGGCACAGCACGACGGACATTAGCGCTACAGATTGCCGCACGGGCCGGAGCTCCAGTGTTCTGGCTTGCCCCATCATGGGGGACAGACCCGTTAAATCCGGACGGAATACGGGAATTTCTGCCACCACAGGATGTGATGTTTCTATCTGCTCGCAGGTCAGAGGACCTATTATGGTCTATGGAGGAAATCCTAAGGTCAGGTGCGGTGCCATTGGTGGTTGCCGATCTGCCAGCACCGCCAGCGCTGACGCCGGTGCGGCGACTACATCTTGCTGCGGAAACTGGCGCGACCGAGGGACAATACCAGCCGCTTGGTCTGATTCTGACGCCCGGCGCAGGAGGCGCGCAAGGTGTAGAAAGTCGTTGGCGAATGGACCCATGCCACCACTCCGAAGGTCGGCGCTGGCGGCTGGAACGGTTGCGCGCCCGTACCGCACCTGTGCGCAATTGGGTGGTCACAGATGGAACAGGGAACAACGGACTGCAATTGCTTAAATCGACCCTGCCTTTATATAAAACACCATCCCGCCCATCCCAATGACATGCAGACACCGCGATGGGACGCAGATTTCTACATGACAAATCAGGCTCAGACATACCATTCACACCATCCAGTCCGCGTTATTTGAAAAAGGTATCAGACAGCATCGCGCTCATGACTACGTTTGAAACCACGCAAGGCTGATCACTGATCCCTATTTGATATCAAGAGCAAGCGCATGGATTTGTGCCATCAGGTCCTTGCCCAACGCCGTGTGAACGGCGCGATGACGGGCAAGCCGGCCCATCGACGTCAACTGCTCTGACCGAATCAGAACATTAAAATGGCTTTCTCCACCTTCCTGAAAACCAGCATGTCCTCTGTGTGATTCGCTATCATCAACCACCTCAAGTTGCTTTGGCGCGAAAGCGTCGTTTAATCTTTTCTCTATCTCTTCGCGGCGTGTCATAAAAAATTGCCCCTTCTACCCCTACCACTCTGCGCTCAATCGTCTAAACTCTGTTGTCCGAGTCGAAAAGGGGAACAGCATGCCCAAATCAGATCCATTTGGATTCGACATGTCAGTGAAGTCAGCCAAAAAGAAAAATCCACGCGGTCGCCGCGGGATGACTGGTGCATCGGAAACATCGGTGCGTCAGTGCGAACACGAGGGCTGTCAGGAGGCCGGAAAATTCCGCGCACCCAAAGCGCCTGACGTGCTGGATGACTTTTATTGGTTTTGCAAAGATCACGTGAAAGAATACAACCTAAAGTGGAATTTTTTTAATGGAAAAACTGAGGCAGAGCTGAATGCCCAGACAAGTAAAGATAAGGTTTGGGATCGTGAAACCAAAGACTTCCGTGATCCAGAAGCTCGGGCGTGGGCTCGCCTTGGGATTGAAGACCCACATCAAGTATTAGGCAACAACGCCACGCGCAATCCGGGGCGAAACTCAACCGCGGGGGGCAGCCGCAGGTTGCCGCCAACGGAACGTCGCGCAATCGAAGTTCTCGAAGCTAAAGAGACGTGGTCCAAAGCCGAGGTGCGCAAAGCATACAAAGCACTGATCAAGATTTTGCACCCTGACATGAATGGTGGCGATCGCAGTCAGGAAGACCAGCTTCAAGAAGTGGTCTGGGCTTGGGATCAAATAAAAGATAGCCGGAACTTTAAATAAACTCTCTGGTCACTACAGTTAATCCACCGTTAACTTTCTAACACCATCCTGTTTTTGGTGTATGGAATGCGAGATAATATGCAGTGCTTAGTAGTCGAAGATGATGTAGCTATGGGAACCTTGTTGGCAGATTGCCTAGGCGACCTTGGCCACGATGTCACCAATGCCCACAGCGTTGAAGACGCACTTGTTTGTTTGAAAAACACAAAGTTCGGGCTGCTTATTCTTGATTATCTTCTGCCTGACGGAACGAGCCTTGAGGTAGCAGATTATGCCTCCATCACATGCCCAAATGTTCGTACAATTCTGCTGACGGGATCCAATGTTTTTCCAAATGGTGAAGGCGGAATGATGGCGCCGGGGGTAGATTGGATTTTGCGCAAACCGGTCCCGTTGGCCGACATTGAAGCGGTCGTCGATTACGCCACCAAGGACGCAGAGCGCAGTCCTCCTGTCATTCCCACCGACGCATGAAACCAACTAATATTTTCGCATCTTTTTTGATCGGTGCGATATTGTGCTTCACTATTTGGGCCATCCTTGCGCGTGCGAAACAAGATGTTTTGCACAATTTGATCCGCGTCGAGTCAGAGGCTGTCGCTCTTGTTGTCGAACGTGATCTGTCCTTGCATTTGTCGCGACTGACAATCCTTGCGCGCAATATCATTCTTCAAAATCGTCGAAGCCTGCCGATGGTGACGGAACAAACCGATGATTTCGATCCCTATCAAAATATTTTAGGCCATGTTGCGGTTTTGGATGCGCAGGGATTCCAGATAAGCGGCGGTCATCCTGAGGGGCCCAGCAATCATGCCATGCTTGTCTCTCCGGACATTCTTGCGCTTGCGCGTCAGACTGCTCAACCCATCCTGCGTACACGTAAAGACCAACTTCTGATCAAAATGGTGCTGCCCACATATCAATCCGGGGTCTTGATCGGCTTTTTGGTCACTGAGCTAATGACCGACGCGTGGATAAACGACCTTTTGCTTGATCCAACCTGGCCACTGGCCAAGCGTGGGTTTTCTGCACAAATATTTATTGGTGACGAGGTCGTATTCAGATCTCAGGATTTTGACTCTCTCAACACAGAACGGATCAATTCCGACCAGATCAGAATATTCAACACGCACATACGAAGCGAACTGCGCATACGGCCGAACGAACTGCCCATACTAGCCCGTGGTTTGCCAGAGATTGTCGCCATCTTGTTGTTTATGGCCGGATCCTTTGGCATTTGGGCACAATACCAACGCCTGCGAGCGGTGGCCGCAGAAAAAGCAGCTTCGGAAGCTGCCACGGCCTTGCGTTCTATGAATGCGGTCTTGCGCGCCGAAGTTGACGTAAGACGAAGAGCCGAAACCCAAGCCACGCGCGCGCAAGAGGCCTCGGCGATTTTCTTAGCCACAATGAGCCACGAAATTCGAACCCCCTTGAACGCGATAATGGGCATGTTTGAATTGATAGAGCGTGCAGATGTCACACCCCGCGTTGTACGTCAGGCGCAGGCGGGCCGATCTTCGGCCATGAGATTATTTTCCGAACTGACAAATGTGCTTGACGCCAGCCGTCTGGACGCCGGAGCGCTTACAGTAAACCGCACGAATATAAGCGTGAAAGATTTCATCACACGATTGTCAGATAGTTTGGTGGCACTTTGCGATCACAGCCGAAAACCCGTGGAACCTGTCGTAGAAATTGGCTCGGACATGCCCGACATCGCTTATCTTGATATAGATCGGATGACAAAAATTCTCACCAACCTGATGGATAATGCTCTTAAATTTACGACCGAGGGCCAAGTCGCCATTCGTATCAACAAAGCTGAAGGTGACCTGCTCATCCGCGTAGCTGATACGGGCATCGGGATCCCGCGCGATCGGCGTGCACAGCTGTTTCAGCGATTTTATCAAATTGACGACGGGCGTAGCCGCAGCTTTGATGGCGCGGGGCTTGGACTTGCTATCAGCCGCGAGATTGCTGAACTCACAAAATCCGAACTTTTGATAGAGCACACAAACACATCCCTTGAGGGCGGGCAAAAAACAGGAACAGTTTTTCGCCTGACTGTTCGGAACGCATTTCCCCATTCGACAGAACACGAAGCCGGAAATTCAGATGCCGCATAATGCAATGCATATATTGATTGTGGATGACGACGCCGTCACCCGCTTTTTGATGACCGAATTTTGTGCGACATTGAAACATGTAGCCACCGCTGTTCCTAATGGTGCCAGTTGCCTTGAAAAGGTTTACGACCCAGGCTTTCTGTGTGACTTAATTGTAATGGATATGCACATGCCGGGGGAAACTGGTATCGACATTGCGATCACAATCCGCGGGCTCGAAAATCCGAAAAATTCCCAAATTCCAATTATTGCCCTGACAGCTGATCCCGACTTTGCAGCTAGGGGCGTACCCCATCTGTTTTGTGGTATTCTCAGCAAACCGGTCAGTTTGGGAAAGATAGACAGCTATTTACGCTTGCATGCCACCAATACGATCCGCTAACGCCTTGCCCTTGAACAACCTTGGATTATCCTACACAGATGCGCGGATCGAGCAGAGGAATAAGGCACATGGCGGGCGACATGGACAGCAATACAAAACCAACCGAAGAAATTTCGGTCCGTGAAGTATTTGGCATAGACACGGATATGACCGTTCACGGCTTTGCTGAGCGTACGTCGCGTGTGCCGGATTTGGACAGCACTTACAAATTTGATCCAGACACCACGCTGGCGATTTTGGCGGGGTTTCGCAACAATCGGCGCGTGATGATCCAAGGTTATCATGGCACAGGTAAATCGACACATATCGAACAGGTCGCATCGAGGCTGAACTGGCCCGCCGTCCGCGTGAACCTGGACAGTCATATCAGCAGAATTGATTTGATCGGTAAGGACGCCATCAAATTAGTTGACGGTAAACAGGTCACGCAGTTCCAAGAAGGTATCTTGCCTTGGGCCCTGCGTAATCCAACCGCGATTGTGTTTGACGAATACGACGCTGGCCGCGCTGATGTGATGTTCGTGATACAGCGCGTTCTGGAGACTGACGGCAAGCTTACCCTGTTGGATCAGAACGAGGTCATTACTCCACACAAATATTTCCGGTTGTTTGCAACTGCAAACACAGTTGGCCTAGGCGATACAACCGGTCTTTATCACGGCACGCAACAAATCAACCAAGGTCAGATGGACCGGTGGTCGCTGGTGGCAACGCTCAACTATCTGTCGATTGACGCGGAAACCAGCATCGTTTTGTCCAAGGCACCCCATTATAATACCGAAGCGGGACGTAAAACGATCCGACAGATGGTGACCGTGGCAGACTTTAGCCGCCGCGCCTTTATGAATGGTGAACTCAGCACTGTAATGAGCCCCCGCACGGTCATCGCTTGGGCCCAAAACGCCGAGATTTTCCGCGATGTCGGCTATGCCTTCCGTCTATCCTTCCTAAACAAATGTGACGAGCTCGAGCGGCAGACCGTGGCAGAGTTCTACCAGCGATGTTTTGACGAAGAGCTTCCTGAAAGCGCCGCAAGCCTGAGCATTGTCTAGACCCGCTCTGAATTTATCAAAAAAGCCGTCTCACGATTTTGCGTGCAGACGGCTTTTTCATGGTCCACGACTCATGTTGATCAGATAAAAGTTTTCAAAAAGACTATTTATTAATCACAAATTTTAAATGTATGCTTTCTTTATGGGCGTATTTCGAACACTTTTTTTGGTGCTCTTTTTCCAATTCAGCTTGGTTGTCCCGGCCATTGCAGGAACAATTGATCCCGTCATGGACCTCTCGCGTCAGTTCGCATTATGTCTCGGGCGCTACTCTGCTGAAATGGAACATCGGTTTTTATTGGGCGAATCTGCGGACCAAAGCATCGCGCGTCGCGACCTGTTCGAGGACCTGTTATTTGCAGTAGGGGCTGATGTAAGTGATCTTGGTGTAAACGAGGCCCGTATCTTGTCTTTGCGGATAGAAGCCAAACACGCCCAGAAACGGCTACTGCACACTGCAACTTTCAACGGAAATCACCGTCTGGCACGTCATGCAAAGGCGCGCGCACTGCGCGAAATACGGACCTGCGACATGCTTGCCTTGCGCTGATCCCGCCGATTTATGCACCATTTTGACCATCGCACCAAAGACAAACAGATTTTAGCGCGTCATAGCAGCCCACAATTGCGTAAACGACGAAATTAGTCAGATGCGTGCTCTTGCCAATCTGGAGTTGGCGGCACAAAACCTACCCTATGATAACGCGTTTTATTCCAGTCGGACCCGCACTGATGGTCGCCTTGGCGCTTTGCGCTGCCCCCGTCATGTCCCAATCCCTGTCACCCGCCGAACAAGCAGCCAACGAAAAGGCGCCTCTATCCGAAGATGATAAGGCGCTGCGCGCGCTAGGGTGCCGAATCGGAGGCGCAGCGCAAGCCCGCCCTATGACCTTGCCCGAGGGCCCAACAGGCCGATATGTTGTGCTGCCAGACATGGCCTTTCTTAAAATTGCGCAGCTCGTCGTTTCCGACGCCGTGTCCCAAGACGTGGCTTTGTTAGCGTTTGAGGATTTGCCGAATGGAGGCATATGGCCGCGCGATTTCTGTGCAGTTGTCCAGATGCATTACGAAGGCCCACATATGCTGGTAGGCGGGGCAGTCACCGCCCAAGGGCTTTGGCTGCGAAACGCATTGGACCTCGCGACAGAATATCCAAATACAAGCGTGATTGTCGCAGACCGCGGACAGTTGGACCTTGTGCCCTCATCAGGCTATATTGCTCTCAATCTTGCTGATCCGGCCGTTCAGACGTGGTGGCAGGGCGAAAGTGGAATTTCCGTTCTGCGTCGTCCCACTGCACCTGCCATACAAATGGGTCAGACCCTGTTTTTTCCACTGGCGCAATAAGCGCTGCGTCAAAGGCATTCCGGCATGAGCAAACCGTCTGACAATCCTGCAGATCCCTTCAAGAAGGCGTTGGCCGACGCAACCAAGGTCATGGCCGACGACCCCGACCTAACGGTCAATTTCAGTGTGGATCCATCAGGCGTGTCCGGTGACACCATGCGGCTGCCACAGGTCAGCAGACGCATGACCCGCGACGAGGTGCTGCTGGCGCGCGGGACTGCGGATGCCTTGGCACTCCACCGTCGCTATCACGACGACGCGACCTTTGATCGCTACCTGCCCTCTGGCGAAATGGCCCGCGAATTGTACGAAGCCATGGAAGTTGCCCGCTGCGAGGCAATGGGCGCGCGGGACATGCCCGGCACCGCTGGAAATATTGACGCAAAAATCGGACACGAGGCCCTGCGGCGCGGATATGATCGGATCACTCAAGCCTCAGAGGCCCCTCTGGCCGCTGCGGCGGGATATCTGGTGCGCCATCTGGCAACGGGACGTGATCTGCCCGCAGCCGCGTCCAACGTCATGGAGCTATGGCGCGGCTTTATTGAAAGCCAGGGCGGTGAAGCGCTGGAAACCGTTTCGGACAGATTGGCAGATCAGGCCGATTTTGCAAAACTTGCGCGACAGATCATCTCGGATCTGGGGTATTCGGACCAATTGGGCGATGACCCTGACGAACTTGACGAAGAGGCCGAAGATCAGGCCGACGAAGGTCAAGACGATGAACAGGAACCCGACAGTTCAGGTCAGGACGACGATAGTGGTGACGAGGCTGACGCCAGTCCCGAACAAAGTCAGGAACAACAGCAAGACCCGAGCCAAGCTCAGGTCTCGATGGATGATCAGGACGACGCAGAAGAAGGCGAAGAAACCGAGCTGCCCGAAGGCGAAGCGCCACTTGATCCTCCACCTCCAATGCCACACTCGGCCGCGGACCCGGACTACCGCGTTTATTCCACTGCCAACGACGAAGAGATTCGGGCAGAAGACCTTGCAGAACCTATTGAGCTCGAACGACTGCGCGCCTATCTGGATCAGCAGCTGGAACCGCTGAAAGGCGCTGTAAGCCGGCTGGCCAACAAACTTCAGCGACGCCTGCAAGCGCAACAGAACCGCAGCTGGGACTTTGATCAGGAAGAGGGCATCCTAGACGCAGGACGTTTGGCCCGTGTCGTGGCCAATCCAACCACACCGCTCAGTTTTAAAATCGAAAAAGATACTGAATTCCGCGATACGATGGTGACGCTGTTGCTGGACAATTCCGGATCTATGCGCGGACGTCCGATTTCAATTGCGGCCATCTGTGCAGACGTTCTTGCCCGCACTTTGGAACGTTGCAGCGTCAAGGTCGAGATCCTTGGATTCACCACCCGCGCCTGGAAAGGCGGGCAAGCCCGCGAAGGGTGGCTGAACGCTGGTCGCGAACATCAACCCGGTCGCCTGAATGACCTGCGCCACATCATCTACAAATCGGCAGACGCCCCATGGCGACGCACGCGCGATAACCTTGGCTTGATGATGAAAGAAGGTTTGCTCAAGGAAAATATAGACGGTGAAGCACTGGAATGGGCACATAAACGCATGCTGGGCCGACCCGAAGCGCGTAAAATTCTGATGGTTATTTCCGACGGTGCGCCCGTGGATGACAGCACCTTGTCTGTGAACCCGCCAAATTATCTGGAAAAACATCTTCGCGACGTTATTGCTTTGGTCGAACGACAGGCACGGGTGGAGCTTTTGGCAATCGGTATTGGTCACGATGTGACGCGCTACTATGACCGCGCCGTCACCATCACGGATGTCGAACAACTGGCAGGGGCCATGACGGAGCAACTTGCAGCCCTTTTCGACGCTGATCCAAAGGCCCGCGCACGCGTCATGGGCTTGGCACGCGCCTCTTGAACACGACGTCTCGTTTACACGACCGGCGCCGGACGCGCAGTGGTAGTGTATTCAAGAACCGCCTTTGCAGCCTATTTTAAGCTTAAAAAAATCTGGGGCTTTGCCGAAAGCCCCAGTCAGGATACCTTCGCGTGTAAGCGAAATTCAGTGAGTTATATCATGTTTCAGACATTTGTAGAAACCGCAGCCCCCGAATATGGCCCCACCCGCCTGAACGATCTACGCAAAGAAATGACCAAGCTCGATCTCGATGGATTTATCGTGCCCCGCGCCGATATGCATCTTGGAGAATACGTGGCGCCGCGCGACGAACGCTTGTCATGGCTAACAGGCTTTACCGGTTCAGCCGGGTTCTGCATCGCGTTGCATGACAAGGCCGGTGTGTTTGTGGATGGCCGCTACCGCGTGCAGGTCCGTGCGCAGGTCGACCCTGTCTTTACACCGGTTGACTGGCCCGAAATATCTTTGGCGGATTGGCTGACAGAGCATACCGAAGCCGGGGCAACAATTGGATTTGATCCCTGGCTCATGCCATTGCAGCAACTGCGCAGCCTACAACAAAATCTGGACGATCGTACATTGACCCCTTGCCAGAACCTTATAGACACCATCTGGACCGATCAGCCGAAGCCCCCGATGGGTATGATTTTTGAACAGCCCAATGATCTGGCGGGTGATACCAGACAGAACAAGATAACCCAACTGGCAGAGGAGTTGGGCCCAGCCGCATCCGCCGTCTTGACGCTGCCCGACAGCATTGCCTGGCTGTTGAACATCCGGGGCCGCGATATTCCGCGAAATCCCGTTCCGCATGCATTGGCCATGCTACATGCAACCGGTCGCGTCAGCCTATTTATCGCACCACAAAAGATCGGCGATACAGATCTTGGGCCGTTGGTAGATGTCTTTCCACCCGAGGATTTCCTAAACCATTTGTCCAATGTGCAAGGTGCTATTCAGGTTGATCCGTTCTCTGTTCCAACAGCAATCACATCTTATCTCGAGACCGCAGGCATTGATATAATCGAGGCACCGGATCCCTGCGTTTTGCCCAAAGCCTGCAAAACACCAGCTGAAATCGCAGGGACCCGCAAGGCCCACCTGCGGGACGGTGCCGCCATGGTGCGTTTTCTTTTTTGGTTGGATCAGCAGGATGCCGAGAACCTGACCGAAATCGACGTTGTACGCGCGGTCGAAGCTGAACGCCGTGCCACAAACGAGTTGCGGGATATAAGCTTTGATACGATCTCTGGTGCCGGACCCAATGGCGCGATCGTACATTACCGCGTGACAGAAACGACCAATCGTCACCTGAAAAACGGGGAATTGCTGCTGGTGGACAGCGGCGGACAATATCAAGACGGCACAACCGACATTACGCGGACAATTGCTATCGGTTCTCCGGGGCAAGAGGAACGCGATGCTTTCACACGTGTCCTGCGCGGCATGATCACCCTGTCCCGCCTGCGCTGGCCGACCGGACTGAATGGCCGCGATGTTGATATCCTTGCCCGCACACCCTTGTGGGAGGCCGGACTGGACTATGGTCACGGCACTGGTCACGGGGTCGGCAGCTATTTGTGCGTCCACGAAGGACCACAACGGATTGCCCGAACCGGCAATCAGGCTCTTTTACCGGGTATGATCTTGTCAAACGAGCCCGGATTTTATCGCGAAGGCGCGTTTGGAATTCGGCTTGAAAACTTGATCGTGGTCGATCACGCGCCCAGATTACCACAGCAAACAATTGACGACATGCTTTGCTTTGAAACTTTGACATGGGCTCCGATTGACCGTCACCTTATAGACGTTAACGCTTTGCCGGCCCCGGATCGCCAATGGCTCAATGACTATCACGCCGAAGTCCTGCGTCGGATTGGCCCGCTGGTTGACGCGCCCATTCTAGACTGGCTCAAGAAAGCCTGTGCGCCCGTGTAATCTGTATAAACTGCCGAACTGCTTGGTTCGTAATTCTGTATCCTCAAATCCGAAGGACACCAAAATGACAGAGCATATCAAGGTAAGACCAGTCGAAGGAACATGGGTTATTCGCGCGGGTGGGGCAGTACTGGGCGAAACAACCACCGCACTGGAGGTGAGCGAAGGCGATTTTCCCGCTGTGATTTACATCCCCCGAAATGATATGGCCATGGCGTTCCTAGATAGGACTGACCACACCAGCCACTGTCCGCATAAAGGCGAGGCGCGTTATTTCTCGATTGTGACCAAGTCACAAACATTAAAGAACGTGGCATGGACCTATGAAAGCCCACCGCCTGCTTTGGCCGCCATAAAAGACCACCTTGCCTTTCATACAAATATGGGTGTGACCGTTGAACGGGTATAGAGCTGGTTTTCTACAGATCATTAGTGCGCTTTGGCCGCCGCATTACGTGCCGCATTTATGATGGCCTCATGCAACGCACGCGCCGGCTCTGAGGTTAACAAACTGCCATCCGACAGTGTCATAATCCACGGGCTAGGAAACCCTTGCCCGAAAGGTGCTTTCAATAGACCACGATCCAGATAAGACTGGACCATTCGACGTGGCACAGCGGCCACACCATATCCCTCGGACGCCAGCGCCAATGCATTGGAAAAGGCATTTGTCTGTGTTGATTGAATGGGCTTACCGGGGATCTGACCATAGTGCGCCAGAATATCGTTCCAGCTTTCAGGACGTCCAAGATTATAGATCAGACGTGCCTGTGTCAGTTGTGCCGGATCGTTCAAAACAGCCCCTGAAACTTGGTAGGAAGGCGCGCACACAACCACCATTTCATCGCGCCACAACCAGATATCCTGACGTGTCAAAGCCATTTCATGGCGGCTTGTCAGGATTATATCTGCGATGTCGGGCGCATCATCTTCCCAGATCCGGGCGTGAAGGGTGACGGACGCATCACCATAATCGCATCCGAACCTTGCAATAACCGATGCCATCCAGCTGTTGGCCAGACTGACAGGACAGGACACAACGATTTTCCGTCCTCCTCGTTGTTTGCGCACTGTTTCTGTAGCTTGTGCGATTTGGCCCATCGCTTGGCTGACCGATGGCAGATACGCTGTTCCAAGGCTTGTCAGGCTGAGCGATCTTGCGTGTCGCGTAAAAAGACGACCACCTATGTATTGCTCCAAGGCGCGAATATGCCCACTCACGGCTGCTTGCGTCAGGTTCAGTTCTGCTCCGGCGGCAGTAAAACTGAGCGTTCGGGCAGCCGCTTCAAAGCTACGCAAATAATTTAACGGAGGCAGGTTAAGCATCGAAAATCTCTCCAAATAGCAAAATAAGGCCTCATCAAATCGATACCTGAGGGTCTGGTTTACTTATATGCAGAGTTCAAACTTCCGCGATAGCCTGTTCTGAAATGAACCGGAGGCCGACATGGCGCGCATATCACGCAAAGGCAGGCGCCGCGTTGCGATAGAACGCAAAAGCACTGGTCTGGACCAAATTCCATGGAGCCAGGCCCACTCGCCCTATGCAGGCTTCGAAATCGCTGATGCCGACGCCATGCAAGCCATCCATGAGACTTCAATCTCGATCCTGAAAGAGGCCGGAATTCGTGTCATGAGCAATCAGGTCATGGATCTGTTTGAGAGGGCGGGCGCGTTGGTTGATCGCGATACGCAGACGGTTTGCATAGACGAAACCCATGTGGCAGCCGCGCTTGGCACCGTTCCAAAAACCTTTGATATGGTCGCGCGCACCCCGTCCAAGAAAATCCAGATGGGCGGATCGGCGATGAACTTTGGCCTCGTGGCCGGTCCTCCGAACACGCACGACTGTATTCGTGGCCGACGGGCCGGCAATTACGAAGATTATTGCGATTTTATTCGGTTGGCCCAGCATTTTAATGCCGTGAACATTATTGGTAATCAAGTCGTGGCCCCGGTCGAACTTGCCGCAAATACGCGCCATCTTGATACATACTTGGCCAATATCCGCTATAGTGACTTGGTCTTTCATGTAAGTGGTATCGGCCGCGGTCGCGTGCTGGACGGCATTAATATGATGGCCATCAGTCGCGCGATTACGGTCGAAAACATGCGTGATGTGCCCGGTGTCATCACCGTTATATCCGTAAACTCTCCGAGGCTTCTGGACGATGCCATGTCCGATGGGCTGATCGCCATGGCGCAACATTTTCAGCCCGTTTCGATAACGCCGTTTACCCTTATGGGGGCAATGACGCCGGTGACCCTGCCCGCGGCGTTGGCCCAACAAAATGCCGAAGCCCTGTTTTGTCTTGTGCTGTCACAACTGGTCCAACCTGGTGCGCCTGTAATGTACGGGGCGTTCACCTCGAACGTCGACCTGCGCTCTGGCGCGCCCGCCTTTGGGACGCCGGAAAATACCAAGGCAAATATCCTTGCCGGACAATTGGCCAAGCGATACGGCCTGCCCTACCGAACATCGAATGCCAACGCCTCCAATTGTGTTGATCTACAGGCCACATACGAGACGATGATGTCCACATGGGGCGCTGTTCTTGGCGGGGCGAACCTGATTTATCACGCTGCAGGCTGGTTGGAAGGCGGCTTGACCGCAAGTTTCGAGAAATTCATTCTGGATGTTGAAATCATACAAAACATGAAAGAATTTCTGAAACCACTCCAGATCACCAAAGAGGACCTTGGTCTTGAGGCAATCAAGGCCGTTCCTCCGGGCGGTCATTTTTTTGGCGAAGCGCACACAATTGATCGCTACAAAAGCGCTTTCTACACCCCATTGCTTTCGGATTGGCGCAATTATGAAAGTTGGCAGATTACGGGCGCCAAAGACGCCCTAAGTCGGGCAACTGATTTGTGGCAACAGGCTTTGCAAGACTATCAAGAACCAAAGCTGGATCCTGCAATATCCGAGGCGCTGGAGAGCTATGTCGCCCACCGTCGCGAAACCATAGGAACAGGCGAGCCATGAACAAAGCGCACAGGACAACTGGTGACATAGAACTGCGCCGTTTTCGGAAATATTTTCCATATCCCTATCTTGGAGACATCTCATGAAAACACATGCTCAGGCCGTTGTAATTGGCGGTGGTCTTGTTGGATGTTCAATCCTTTATCATCTGGCCAAGCTGGGCTGGACAGATGTTGTTCTGCTGGAACGCAGCGAATTGACAAGCGGGTCAACCTGGCATGCGGCAGCCAACCTGCACGGGCTGCATGACAACAACAATATCACGCGCATTCAACACTATACCATGAACCTCTACAAAGAACTTGAAGCTGAAACAGGTCAAAGTTGCGGGATTTTTCAGCCAGGCTCGCTGTATCTCGCGCAAACCCAGGATCGCGAACACCAACTGCGTCTACAGGCTGCTAAGGCCAAATATTATGGGCTGAATTTCTATGAACTTAGCCAAGAAGACGCCAAGGCCATGCATCCATTGGCGCAGTTTGATGACGTACGCTGCATTATGTTTGAACCCGATGGTGGCAATGTTGATCCATCCGGTGTGACAATGGCCTATGCAGCCGGTGCGCGTGCGATGGGTGCTACAATCGAACGGTTTACCCCCGTAACAGCCACCGAGCCACAGCCAGATGGCAGCTGGATTGTGCGCACCCCCAAGGGGGATATTCATACCCAGTGGGTGGTCAATGCCGCCGGACTGTGGGGCCGCGAGGTGGCGGCCATGGTTGGGCTAAAGCTGCCTTTGCAACCCACCGAACATCAGTATTTCGTGACCGAGGGCCTCGATGCAGTGGCCGCTTTGGAAAACCGCCTGCCGTCCATCGCGGACCGGGATGGCGAATATTATTTTCGCCAAGAGGGCAACGGATTTTTGATTGGAGCGTATGAAAGAGACGTCCGTTTTTGGGCCGAAAAGGGTACTCCTTTGGACTTTGCGCATGATCTGTTTGCAGACGATCTGGATCGCATAATGGATAACGTAATCCGCGCAACGGAACGTGTGCCTTGTGCTGCAGAGGCCGGGATCAAACGGGTGATCAATGGACCTATGATCTGGTCACCGGACAGTTCGGCTTTGTGGGGGCCTGTACCAGAGCTGCGCAATTATTTTCTGTGCGGCGGTATTATTCCTGGATTTTCGCAATCAGGTGGACTGGGCCTGATGACCGCCCAGTGGATCATTGACGGAGAATCCCAGCGTGACATGTTTGCATGGGATCTTACACGCTTTGGCGATTGGGCGGATGAACGGTTCACCAAGGCGCGGGTGGGCGATCAATACGCAAATCGGTTTGCTATTCATTTCCCCGGAGAAGAGCGCAGCGCGGGCCGACCCGCACGCGTGCGTCCAGCCTATGATCTGCAACGCCAAATGGGCTGCGTGCACGGGCTGAATTGTGGGTGGGAACATCCGCTGTGGTTTGCCTCAACGAAAGGTGTGACAGATACAAACAGTTACACCCGCCAAAACTGGTGGGCCCCAGTGGGCGAAGAGGCAAAGATGCTGCGCACCACCGTTGGCATCATCGATATATCCAATTTTGCAAAGTATATTATCCAAGGACCCAATGCCCACGATTGGTTAGAAGCTTTGGTCGCCAATAACGTGCCATCGGTTGTTGGACGGTCCTGCCTCACGCCCTTGATCTCGGTACATGGTGGGGTTGCCGGTGATTTTACAATTACCAAAGAGGCCACAGACCGATACATGATGATTGGCTCTGGTCTGGCAGAACGTTATCACCAGCGCTTTTTCAACATGGTGCCGCTACCCGATGGTACAGACTTTGAAAATGCCACAAACAAGCTTTGCGGGTTCAACGTCGCTGGACCCGCCGCACGGACGCTGTTGCAACAGCTCACCAACAGCGATCTGACCCCTGATGGGTTTCGGTTTATGCGCTCGCGCCGGATCAAGGTGGCTGGCGTCGACTGCTTGGCCCTTCGGGTCAGCTTTACCGGTGATCTTGGGTGGGAACTACACTGCGCGGCATCAGATCAGGTACAGCTATACACCGCGCTTTTGGATGCTGCCCGGTCACTCGAAGGAGGCCCGGTCGGCGGGCGTGCGCTTGCGTCTTTGCGAATAGAAAAGGGCTATGGCTCTTGGGGCCGCGAATACAGTCAGGAATATTGGCCGCAAGAGGTCGGGCTGAGCGGATTGATAAAACTGGACAAGGATTTTTTGAACAAAGACGCGTACATGCGGATCAAAGACAATGACCCGCGCGATGTTATGGTGTGTTATGAGATCGACGCGGTACATTCGGCAGATGCGTCGGGAGGAGAGCCGGTCTTTACCCCAGACGGACAGCCCGCCGGACGGATAAGCTCGGGCGCCTATGGGTATTACGTGAACAAGTCACTGGCCATGGGGTTTGCAGATCCCAAGGTCGCCAAACCTGGCGACACGGTTCACGTCATGATACTGGGGCTGCCCCATAAAGCGCGTATTTTACATGCTCCGGCTTTCGATCCGAACGGAGACCGCCTGCGAGGGTAGGTCGCGAGGCTTTGCTGTATGTTATAGTTGGCTCCAGCTTGACGCGGCTTATGGAACACGCGACGGGCCCAAACAGGGTGATGACCAGCATATCGTATGAAAATTTGAACGCATAACGTGGAGGTGGCGGTTAACTATGTTCTTCTGCTGCTGTCGCAGCCAACGCACGATTATAGGCCTTGAGCGCATCAACATGATACAGCACACCCTTTAAATCAGATTGGCCGTTCTTGTCGGGACCCATAACAGCCAGAAACTGCGCCTGCGAACGGTCAAACAGGGGAAGCGCCTGTTCCAACGTGGCCTGCGCTGGCAAAAACAAGCCCAATTCGGACTGGCGGCGCGCCTCTGTCACATCTTCAGCGGAGGCATCCGTAAGTGGCCGCATCACACCTTTCACCCGAAACATGGCCAACAAATAGGCTTGCGGACCCGCCGCCAGGTGGACGTTGCGCCGCTCTAATTGTGTTAAGAAAAAGCTGCGATCCACAAGTCGCGAAGACAATGCGGTCGACATCGACACAGAGACCATCACCGCCAGCCCGGTCTGCCAGTCACCGGTTAATTCAAAAACGATCAGTGTGGTCGAAATTGGCGCCCCCAAAACGGCAGCGGCGACTGCCCCCATGCCGGCGAGCGCGTACAACGTGGGCGCACCGGACACCTGAGGCAAAAGACTGGTGGCAATCATGCCAAAGGCCAATCCCGTCAAGGCACCAATCATCAAGGACGGTGAAAATACACCGCCTCCCATACGGCCCGCCATCGTCACCGCAACGGCCAGCGCCTTGAGCAGGGCAAAGACCAGAACTTCGTTCAACATCATATCGCCAATCAGCGCACGCGAGGTCGTCTCGTAGCCGACGCCAATGATATGGGGAAACCAGATTGCCATCCCGCCCAGCATCACGCCCGCAACGGCTGGACGCAGAAAATGCGGCAACTTCATCCGTGATTGCAGCAAGCTGCCCAAATCATCCGCGAGGAACACAGATCTCATAAAGACCACTGCGACCAGCCCGCATACAAGACCAAGAATAAAATAGGCCGGCAGTTCAAAATAAAATTCCAGATGAGGCTGCATCGCCAACCGAAATTCGGTCACGTCCCCGAAGGCAAGCCGGTTGATCACGGTTCCCGCAGCCGACGCCACAACGATCGGGGCAAAGGCATGTAGCGCAAAGTGCCGCAAGATAACCTCAAGCGCAAAAATCGCCCCCGCAATCGGCGCATTGAAACTTGCAGACACCGCCGCCGCCACCGCGCACCCCAAAAGGTCACGCCCGGTAATGCCATCGGCACGAATGAAGGTCGACACCCAACTGGAAAGCAAAGCGGCAATATGGACCACCGGCCCCTCGCGTCCCGTAGAGCCCCCAGTTGACAACGTGATCCAAGAGCAGATCGCCGATGCAAAACCTGCCCTTTTTTCAACACGGCCATCATGCAGCGCTGCCCCTTCGATCACGTCCGCCACCGATCTTACCCGTCCATCCGGCGTGGCCCAGTGCAAGATAGCACCGACCACGAGCCCTCCGATCGTTGGAATAGCCAAAACCATGGTCCAAGGCAGGCTTTCCGCCCAAGAATGCAGCCGTGACAAATCCGGCGATCCATAAAGCGCCGCCTGCAGCCATTCGATGGCCAGTCTGAACACCAATGCCGCAGTTCCCGCAGCAATCCCTACAAGCAGCGCGATAAACCAAAATTGGATTTGCCCCGGACCTTCGTGCCGCAATAGCTCCCATCCGCGCCGCATATTCCGGGACATGCCACGGATCTGACGGCGGAAAAGATAAATTGAAACACGAAACATAAGGTGGCGTTGCTCAGGTGGGTTCCAGCATAGTGCAGAACAGGATACGCTCTGTCCTAAAAGGGAGACCGACCTATGTCCACCACTGCCGCCCTTTCAGCCCTCTCACGGATCTTTGGGAACAGGTTCAGTGTCTCAGCAGCAGAGCGCATAGGCCATGGTGGATCCGAAAGCCACTTTGATCCTATGCCGCCCGATGCGGTTGTCTGGCCAGAAACATCGCAAGAGGTTGTTCAGATCGTAAATATTTGCGCGACAGAGGGCGTTGCAGTGATTGGATGGGGGGCGGGCACATCTCTTGAAGCGCAATCGCAGGCCCCGCGCGGCGGCATTGCTGTGGATTTTTCGCGGATGGCACGGGTTTTGGAGGTCCGGGCTGAAGATATGGATTGCACCGTCCAGCCGGGTATCACACGCCAGGATCTGGATGCAGAGTTACGGCATTCGGGTCTATTTTTTCCAGTCGACCCTGGGGCCAATGCCTCGATCGGAGGAATGGCCATGACCCGCGCCTCGGGCACCACAACGGTCCGATACGGCACGATGCGCGACAATGTCATGGGACTTGAGGTCGTCTTGGCAGATGGGCGAATCATTCAGACAGGATCACGTGCGCGGAAATCCAGTGCAGGCTATGATCTGACTGGTCTTATGGTCGGATCCGAGGGAACTTTGGGCCTCGTCACCGCTTTGACCCTAAGGCTGCACGGACGCCCAGAGGCTGTGGCGTCTGCTGTTTGTGCCTTTTCCCGGATAGAGGATGCCGTGACGGCGGTGATCGAAACCATTCAATCCGGAATTCCCGTGGCGCGCATTGAATTTACCGATGCAGCCACCGCGATCGCATTCAACGCCTACAAGGGCACAAATTGGCCAGCGGTGCCACATCTTATGGTCGAATTTCATGGCTCGGACGCGTCGGTCGCCGAAGATGCACGGCGGTTTGGTGAAATCGTGATCGCCAATGGAGGCGAAGATTTCAAATGGGCCTTGAAAGAAGAAGACCGCAGGGCCCTGTGGGCCATGCGGCACGAGGGATACTACGCCATCCTTGCCAGTCGCAAAGGCGCGCGCGCGCTGGTCACAGATGTTTGCGTTCCCCTGTCGCGCCTTGGCGAAGCGGTCGAAACCGCGCGCGCTAGAATTGAGGAAAGCCCAATTTCCGGTCCTATCCTCGGACATATGGGGGATGGTAACTTTCACGCCATTTTGATGGTAGATCCGAATGATCCAAGCGAACTGGACGCGGCCAAAAGTCTGAGCAACAGCCTGGTCGAATGCGCACTGGATATGGGTGGCACAGCCACTGGCGAACACGGTGTGGGACTGGGCAAGTTAGCTTATATGGACCGTGAACACGGAGAGGCTTGGCATATCATGGGCGAGATAAAACGCAGTCTCGATCCTTACAACATCCTGAACCCTGGAAAATTGGTTCCCGGGAATTGACGCAGCTGGTAAGGTCTAGGCTTTCTTCATTACATAAATGGCAACGACACAATTCCTTGCACAAAAGACATCACCATCACGACTTTCTTAGCAGGAAAAAAATCCCAGATGTCTTATCCACAGCTTTGCTGTCTTGTCAGTGGCCAATCAGCCCCATGGCATCAAACATGAGCGCGACCAGCGCTCCTTTTGAAATTTTATCAAAGCCAACAAACATAGGGTTCGCATTTGTTTCCAAGTAAACGGGACCGCGGTCCGGACATAGTTTAAAATCAGACGCGCTCCAGGTCAGACCGATTGCAGAATTCAGTTCCTCGAGTTTGCTCTGTAATTCGGGGTCTGTATCAACGCATTCGATCGTTGGTCTTTTGTCATCACGATAATCCAGATGCTCAGAACGAAGCCTGAAGCTCATAAAGTTCTGGCCTATGCGGAACACCCGTAAATCAGGGCCGTGGACACGTTCTTGCACAATCACAGGCGGAATAACTCGCGCCTTTTGCACAGACGCAAGATGTAGGGGCCGACACAAATCTCCGCCAGCCACAGGCTTTTGCACCAATGGCCCATCAGTTTCGAGCCATTCTTCCAAATGATCACGGTCATTACCAAACCGCGTTTTGGGGACGGTGAGTCCGATTTTCGAGGCCACAGCAAGCGCAGCCCCTTTGTTCACGCTTCTGGATCTGCCGAAGGCGTCGTGATTAAAAGTAAAAACCTGCGGGGACACAGACACAAACCCACGCAAAAGCTTTACGATACCCGACATTGACGCTGCGTAAGTGTCTGCCGCGCTTTTGGTGAAGACATCGTCACGCAAGAAAGCCGCGCAAGGCGTGACGAGGTTGCCATCGTGCCACAACCTGCAGGTTTCGGGATCAAATACCACATCAGGGACACTGTCAGGTGCACCACGCAGGTCCAATACGTCTACCCCGTGGCGTTTGGCAAAGCTCGACAGCGCCCGCAAGTGCGGATCAGCGGATCCGCCGGACAACAATAAAGACTTTTTTTCAGACATGGTCTCTAGGCAAGGTCAGGAAAGACCGTCCCACTCCGCTATTATTTCGGGTTTCGCCCCGAAATCTTCGTCTTCCTCACCAATCCAGAAGCTACAAACAACAACCTTGGGTTCGTCTTCTTCGCCAACTCCGAAAGAGCTACACACAACAACTCCGCCTTCGTCTTCTGTCGCTGTGTCCAAAGACCGTTCCTGATCAGTGTCTGGTGTGTCTTCCTCGCCTATCATCAGAGTCGTGTAAGCAAACTCGTCTTTGGTATTGATGTCAGTGTCGTCTTCTTCGCCAATAGCCTCAGTGGTGATACTGGGACCATCACCGTCATCTTCTTCGCCAATCGCCATTGACGTGAAGGTGGGACCGTCACCGTCGTCTTCTTCGCCAACAGCCTCAGTGGTGATACCGGGACCATCACTGTCATCTTCTTCGCCAATCGCCATTGACGTGAAGGTGGGACCATCACTGTCATCTTCTTCGCCAATCGCCATTGAC
>JAQXDR010000237.1 GCA_029251265.1 Pseudoprimorskyibacter sp.
ACGCCAGATGCCGACTTCAACGGCACTGACAGCTTCAGCTACCAAATCACAGACGCAGACGGCGACACAGACACTGCTAACGTCTCAATCAACGTCACAAACGTGAATGATGACCCGACTTTACAAGAGTACCGGGCAAGTCTTTCAGAAAATACAACTGACCAAGTAGATTTAAGCATGATTGGCGCAGATGTTGATCCGAACGAGGATGGCTCAACCCTCACGTATAGCGTTACAGACGGGCCTTCTTCAGGTTCCGCTACGGTTATAGGCACCGATCTATTCTTTCACGCAAACACAGATTTTGACTGGTTGGCAAAAAATGAAAATACTGAAATTCAGATCCAAGTTACCGCGACAGACGCCAGCGGTGCAAAGGCTACAAACAGTTTCTTTTATACCGTACACGGAGAGAATGACGCCCCCACAGTGGTCACCGGAAACATGGATGCCAATGAAGACGGAGACACCGTCACACTTGACTTGCGGACATTGGCAACAGATCTCGACCTTAACGACTCCCTCGTTTTTGCCCTAACAAATGAAGCTGGCGAAGGCACCGCCAGATTGGCCGATGACGGCTATACTCTGGAATTTGACCCCGGAGCCGGTTTTCAAGATCTCAACAGTGGTGAAAACAAAGAAATCAGCGTGGGGGTTTCGGTATCTGACGGCACTGCGCCAGCCGTTACTACAGATGTGACCGTACGTGTCGAAGGTCAGGACGAATCTTATGGAAACGGTGAATTCAGCGCTGCATTTGTCAGTCTGTCATACCCTTGGAACAAAGCAGCCAGCTATCAACAGACCATGAATGCGGTATTCGGGGCCGATAAATGGGATCCGATCCTTGGGAATTCTATGGAAAGCGTATTTGATAAGGACTACGACTTTATCTGGATCGATGGTGGGGCAAATTCAGGCGCGTGGTTCGAAAGCTATCTTGATGCCAATCGAGATACAGCAGAAGCCTACGTCGAATCCGGTGGCACCTTGTTGCTGAACGCGGCACGAAACAAGTCCACCACTGATGTGATGGAGCTGGCTTTCGATGTAACACTTGATGGCCGTCAATACACTCGGAATGTCACCCACACAGACGAAGGCGCGACAACGATCGCCAATGGCAAATTTGGTGATGCCGGATCATCATGGAGCGGCAACTATTTCGCCCATGACATTACAGATGGCAGCAATCCGGGCCTTACACCGTTACTGCACGACATCTATAATGAAGACAGGGTCGCCCTTGCTTTGTTAGAACAAGGCCAAGGCGCGGTCATGTTCGGTGGTATGACTGCAAATCATTGGCATCGACCACTACCTGCCGCAGACATCCTAGAACAGAATATCGTGGACCATATTGCGTCTTTTTCAAACGATTATGATTATATCTAAGTCAAGAAAAATGTGAATAAAGGGGCGTGCTGTTACAAGTCACGCCGCAATTTTTTTGAATTGAGACGCAAATGATTCAAAAGACAAACATCAACGGGAAACCACTCTCTCGCTTGGCATTTGGCTGCATGCAATTCGGTGGTGAGGCAAACGTAAATGACGCCACTGAAATGTTTCAAGCGGCCTATAATGCCGGGATCACTCATTTTGATTGCGCGCATCTGTACAATGACGGCGCAGCAGAACGCATCCTTGGCACCCTTGTTCAACCCCATTTAGACCATATCTCTTTGGCCACAAAAATTGGATACCATGGTGCAGAGCCTGAACGGCTTCGACAGGAATTCGAGCTGTCCCGCAAACGTCTGGGGGTAGATTGTATTGACCTTCTGTATTTACACAAATTCGATCCCGTTGTCCCGCTTGCTGCGCAAATCGACGTCTTGATGGAGTTTCAAGCCAAGGGATGGGTCGCTGATTTTGGTTTGTCCAATTTCGCGGCTTGGCAGGTGATGAAGACCCAGTCCCTTGGCTTGCCTGTTGCCGCAGTCCAGCCAATGTATTCTTTGGTTAAACGACAAGCAGAAGTGGAAATACTTCCGATGTGTGCCAGCGAAGGCATCGCATGTTTTGGATATTCACCGCTTGCATCAGGATTATTGACGGGAAAATATACCACCCCAAACGGCAGTGGCAGGCTCACATCAGATAAACGGTATGCAGCCCGATATAATCGCTCTGAAATTCATGAAGCGGCCCAGAACTTGTGTCTTTTGGCATCACAAATGGATCAGCTACCTGGCACCCTTGCAGTTGCTTGGGTGGCGTGTGGACCATATTCCGTACGCCCTATTGTGTCTGGACGCACCGCTAACCAAATCGCGCCTTCGCTGGCTGCATTATCGTTGAAGTTAACAGATGAGGATTATGGCCGCCTGTCAGGCATATTTCCATTTTCAGAGGTGGCAACAGATCGCATCGAAGAGATGTAAGAGCAAAGACTTTCATCGGATTTGATGGAAACATGTTGTCCAGATTTTTTTATTTCAGCTCTGACTACTTTTCCAATCCGCCCGCATAATTCGATGTCAAAATCTCATATCCCGGAGCGGTATAGGCTTTGACAAGCGTAATGGGTTTTGAACCATTCCAAGTTATACGTTCTATCACAAGCAGCGCACTTCCCATTTCAATTTCAAGGACTTTTGCAACTTCGGCGTGTGCGGGGATGGCGTAAAACCTCAGATCGCAGCGCGTGTAAGGCTTGTTTCTGACCAACCATTCATTTGCACTTTCGCGTGTTAAATCAACAGTCAAAATTTCTGGTGCACTTTGTATTGATATCCATCGATCCTCATAAATGTGTGGCCTGTGATCGGCTAGATGCAAGGCCTTTACCCGCAACATATCTTTGGGTTCACTGTCTTCCAACTTGCCAGTAATCTCTCGTAATGGTCGACAAATCTTTTTGCCAAGAAGTTCATACCCATAGATGCGCCCACGTTGTTCGACCTCCTGGCGCGTGATCGGGATATCCACGACAGCCCGTGTAACGGGATCCATCCGTACATGCGTGCCACCTTTGCGTTTACGTTCGACCAAGCCTGCCTCTGACAGATCGTTCATAGCCCTTTGAACTGTCGATCTCGCACAGCCTAATTTTGCCGCAATATCCGCGTCGCGTGGTAACTTGTCTCCAGGCGCATAGGTGCGATCTAGGATACCTGACTGGATATGGTCACGAACCTCTTTCCAAGACAATCGCACGCCGTGTGTCACAGGTCCTGCTCCAGTTCCGCCATGGCTGCCATATAGTTACACAATATCTTTTCCCGGGCTGTGTGGCGACCTTGTTGAACCACATGGCGCCCGGCGCTCCAAACGTCGGTTATGCAGCGATGTCCATTCCCACCAAACACAAGCGTGTCTAGTGCCATATCACCTGATCGGTTTGCGCCCCATGCATTATCAAGATCCAGCGCTACGATATCAGCCAGCGCACCCTGAGCCAGTACGCCGTTGTTGCGCGCCGCCGCTTGCGCGCCGCCGGATGTGGCTACATCAAAAAGCACCCGTCCGGTTGACCGGTCAGATATGGCAAGCGCCGCACGGCTTTTATCGCGCAGCCGTTGTGAATATTCCAGCGCCCGAAGCTCGTCAAAAAAACTGATGTGAACGTTTGAATCCGAACCAAACCCAACCCTGCCTTCGTTTGTCAGATACTGCACAGCGTTGAATATGCCATCACCCAGATTCGCCTCTGTGATCGGACATAGGCCCGCAACAGCGCCCGAACGCGCCAACGCTGTTGTTTCAAAAGACGTCATCTGTGTGCAATGAATCAAACACCAATTCTGGTCGACATTGTAATGATCCATAAGCCATTCCACCGGCCGCGCGTTCAAGGCGCTTTGTACCTCGGTGACTTCGGCGACTTGCTCTGCCAGATGCATATGGACCGGTGCGCCATCCGCCAGATATATCGCCAGATCCAAACCCGTTCTATCGACAGCCCGCAACGAATGCGGCGCGACACCGATATTATAATCTTGTGGACCAGATCGCACCACTCTTTTCGCACGTTCATACAGTTCGGCGAAATCGTCGGGCGTATTGCCAAATCGTCGTTGGCCGCCAACCAGCGGTCGTTTATCAAGACCACCGTGCTGATATAGAACTGGCACCATAGTCAGTCCGATCCCAACATTCGTCGCTGCTGCCATAATCCGTTCGCAAAGCTCTGCCGAATTTGCATATGGAACGCCATTGGTGTCGTGATGCAAATAGTGAAATTCTGCAACGCTGGCGTATCCGGCCTCAAGCATCTCTGAAAACACCTGTGCGGCAATAGCTTGAACGTGATCGGGGGTTAGTTGATCCAAAAATGCATACATCATCCGACGCCATGTCCAAAAACTGTCCGATGGATCACGTCCGCGTGCTTCGGTCAGACCTGACATAGCGCGTTGAAATGAATGGCTGTGCAAATTCGTAGGCGCTGGTAAGGCCAATCCAACAGACGCATAACTCCCCAATGGCGACGGCTGAATGCCTGCGATTCGTCCGTCTTTTATGCTGATCTCTACATTCGCTTCCCACCCCTTTTTCGTAAGCGCCTGTTTGGCATTGATTTTCTGCACAGCAAGTAATCCTTGACTTAATTATGTACATACATGTTCTCTAAAAGAACGCTCTTATACAAGGTTTTTCAATGACCGAACCTTTTCTGCTTACAAATCTAACGGCCGTCACAATGATGGCTGACGGTCCTGGGTATGGGCTGATTAGGAATGCTGGGTTAGCGATCGAGAATGGCTATATTACATGGACTGGCGCCCTGCCGACCTGTCCGTTGAAATATGCAAAAACACCAAAACATGATTGTGGCGGACGTTTGGTGACACCAGCTTTGATCGACTGCCACACACATATTGTCTATGGCGGGCATCGTGCAAAAGAGTTCGAAATGCGTCTTGAGGGGGCCAGTTACGAAGAAATCGCTTACGCCGGAGGCGGCATCGTATCAACAGTAACTGCAACGCGTGACACAAGTGAAAGCAATCTTTTAGCCGCAGCATTGCGACGTGTGGATACATTGATCGCGCAAGGCGTTGCCACAATCGAGATCAAATCAGGCTATGGTCTGGATCAAGAAACCGAATTGAAAATGTTGCGCGTGGCCCGTGCCATCGCGCGTCTGCGCCCGGTTCATATCACAACAAGCTTTCTGGGTGCGCATGCAGCGCCTGCGGGCCATGATAAGAATACCTACATAGACGATGTTTGCATTCCAGCACTGAAGCGAGCCCATGCAGAAGGCTTGGTCGATGCTATAGATGCATTTTGCGAGGGGATCGCCTTTAACTCTGACCAAATCCGACGGGTTTTTGAAACTGCACGTGCCTTGGGCCTACGGGTCAAGATACATGCAGATCAGCTAAGCAATACAGGCGGCACTGCCCTGGCCGCAGAATTTGACGCACTGTCAGCAGATCATGTGGAATATGCGGACGATGCGGACGTCGCTAAACTGGCCGCTTCTGGTAGCGTTGCCGTCCTGCTGCCGGGCGCCTTCTATACCATTCGGGAAAAACAGATCCCCCCAATAAATACATTTCGCAGTCATAACGTTCCGATGGCGGTTGCAACTGACTGGAATCCCGGTTCATCGCCTTTAGGGTCAATCTTGCTAGCAATGAACATGGCCTGCACTTTATTTCGTCTCACACCTGCCGAGGCCCTGGCAGGTACGACCCGAAACGCTGCGCGTGCGCTAGGGTTTCGTGACCGCGGAACACTTGCCAAAGGACAGCGTGCTGATCTTGCCATCTGGGATGTGACCACCCCAGCCGAGTTGTCTTATGGAATCGGAACAAACCCGTTGCACAAACGCATATTCGGAGGGATTTTATGAGTATCGAACTTGTCCCAGGCTCGACGGACCTTCGCACGTTAGAGCAGATATGGCGTGGCAAAGACCATCTTGCGCTAACCCGAGAGTCGCATGCGGCAATATCAGCCTCTGCCAGCGTGGTTACCGCGGCTGCCCTGGGGACGCAGGCGATATATGGAATAAACACGGGCTTTGGAAAATTGGCATCCGTCAAAATTCAGCCTGCAGACACTGCACAGCTACAACGCAATTTGGTTTTATCACATTGCTGCGGTGTCGGTGAACCACTGGAGCCTGCCACGACGCGGCTCATGATGGTTCTGAAATTGTTGTCGCTTGGTCGTGGCGCCTCTGGTGTGCGGCTTGAGGTTTGCACGTTGTTAGAGCGTATGATTGCCGCGAATGTGACGCCGATCATTCCAGTTCAGGGATCAGTTGGCGCATCAGGCGATCTGGCACCATTGGCACACATGGCGGCCGTGATGATCGGTGCCGGTGAGGCGTTGTTCGAAGGACAGATTTTAAGCGGCCAACAGGCTTTGGAAAAAGCGGCGTTAACACCCATTGAGTTGCACGCAAAAGAAGGTTTGGCACTGCTGAATGGCACCCAGTTTTCGACCGCCTGTGCTTTGGCGGGATTATTTGACTGTTGGCGTTTGGCAAAGGCTTGTCTGGTAACATCGGCCTTAACCACAGACGCTATTATGGGCTCAACAGCCCCTTTACGCGCCGAAGTTCACTCCCTGCGGGGACATAAGGGACAAATAGATGTGGCAAGTGCGATGTCTGGCCTTTTGAAAGGCAGCACTATCCGGGAAAGCCATCGTAAAGGCGACACCCGCGTTCAGGATCCCTATTGTATCCGCTGCCAACCCCAAGTGACAGGTGCCGCCGTTGATCTGATCCGGTTTGCCGCCAGCACTCTTGAGACGGAAGCCAATGCTGTGACGGATAACCCGATTGTGGTCACAGAAACGGGCGATATTATCTCTGGTGGAAATTTTCATGCCGAGCCGGTTGCGTTTGCCGCCGATCAGATCGCTATGGCAGTATCTGAGATTGGTGCAATCGCACAGCGCCGTGTTGCCTTGATGGTGGATCCAACGCTCTCTTTCGACTTACCGGCCTTCCTATCCCCCAAACCCGGCATCAATTCCGGCTTTATGATTGCCGAGGTTACAACAGCCGCTCTTATGTCAGAAAATAAACATCTCGCACATCCGTGTTGCATCGACTCCACCCCCACATCGGCCAATCAAGAAGACCACGTCAGCATGGCTGCACATGGCGCCCGCAGATTGAAGCGCATGAATGAAAATCTCGCCGTAATCCTAGGGATCGAGGCGATGTGCGCAGTTCAGGGCATCGAAGAGCGTGCTCCTCTGCGAACCTCTGATGCGTTACAAAAGGCAATTACGCGATTTCGGTTAGACGTCGCCCGACTGGAAGACGACAGATACATGGCCAACGACATAAAAGACGCCACACGCGTTATAGCCTCGGGTGCGCTTGTCGCATCAAACGGGGCAGACCTGATATTATGATCGCGCCTACGGCTACCACGCGGGTCTGTGACGAAATCTTTGGTTCAATCCGATACCCTCTTATCCAATACGGTTTGATCCGGACGCCCATATCAAAAGACCAAAACACGGACCTACTTTGGGGCTAGCAAAAACCCATACCAGAAACGCTTTTAATTCGGAGATTCACATGAGCGACCCTCGCAAGAACACCCGCGATATTTACCCTCCGACGGGGTCCAAGCTAACTGCAAAAAGTTGGATGACCGAAGCACCGTTAAGGATGTTGATGAACAATCTGCACCCAGACGTGGCCGAAAATCCGCATGAACTGGTTGTCTATGGTGGTATTGGGCGCGCAGCTCGCACATGGGAAGATTTTGACTGCATTGTGGCCAGCCTGAAAGACCTTGAAGACGACGAAACGCTTCTGGTGCAGTCTGGTAAGCCAGTTGCAATTACCAAAACCCATCGTGATGCGCCACGGGTTCTGATTGCCAATTCAAACCTTGTGCCACATTGGGCCACTTGGGATCACTTTAACGAGCTCGATAAAAAGGGCTTAGCAATGTATGGCCAAATGACTGCAGGGTCATGGATCTACATCGGTACCCAAGGCATTGTTCAGGGCACTTATGAAACCTTTGCCGAAGCGGGACGGCAACATTACAACGGGCATCTCAAAGGGCGTTGGATCCTGACCGGTGGACTAGGTGGTATGGGCGGCGCACAACCACTGGCAGCCGTTATGGCGGGCGCATGTTGCTTGGCCGTCGAATGCAACCCTGACAGCATCGATTTTCGTCTACGAACAAGGTACGTGGATGAAAAGACTGACAGCTTGGACGACGCCTTGGACATGATCAACACCTGGACCCGTGCGGGAAAGGCAAAATCAGTAGCGTTGCTAGGCAATGCTGCGGATATATTCCCAGAGCTTTTCAAACGTGGGGTTCGTCCTGATATCGTTACAGATCAGACATCTGCTCATGATCCAATCAATGGCTACCTGCCACAAAACTGGACCTTAGCCACTTGGAAATCAAAACGCGAAAGTGATCCCAAAGCAGTTGAGTCTGCCGCCCGCGCCAGCATGAAACTTCATGTGGCCGCCATGGTCGACTTTTGGAATGCAGGCGTGCCAACTTTGGATTATGGAAACAATATTCGGCAGGTGGCATTGGATGAGGGGCTGGAGAATGCTTTTTCCTTTCCGGGGTTCGTACCTGCTTATATTCGCCCTCTTTTCTGCCGTGGCATCGGCCCGTTTCGTTGGGCGGCCCTAAGCGGCGACCCAGAGGATATTTATAAAACCGATCAAAAAATGAAAGAGCTATTCCCTGACAATGCTCATCTGCACAACTGGCTGGACATGGCTCGCGACAGGATCCCATTTCAGGGCTTACCTGCGCGGATTTGCTGGATCGGTTTGGGCGATCGCCATCGCGCGGGGCTGGCCTTTAATGACATGGTCGCCAGTGGAGAGCTGAAAGCACCCGTCGTTATTGGGCGCGATCATCTGGACAGCGGGTCTGTGGCCTCCCCCAACCGGGAAACCGAGGCTATGAAGGACGGCTCTGATGCTGTGTCCGACTGGCCACTTTTGAACGCCCTCCTAAACACTGCCTCTGGCGCGACTTGGGTCAGCCTACATCACGGGGGTGGCGTTGGAATGGGCTTTAGTCAGCATTCCGGTGTCGTGATCTGCGCCGATGGAACACCAGACGCTGCCAAACGGATCGAGCGAGTGCTTTGGAATGATCCTGCCTCAGGTGTTTGGCGGCACGCGGATGCAGGCTACGAAGACGCAGTGGCCTGCGCGCGCGAAAATGGTCTACGACTGCCGCGCATGCTTGGTGCATAATTCAAACAGCTTCACGACCATTACGTGTGTGCGACGTCGACCAGACCGTCAGGTATCTCTGAATCAGATCATTCCGCAGCCTCGGGCGTTCGGTTTTCTGCATCAATCTGCTTTTGCAACCGTCTACGGAATAACAATGGCCCAGCATCAATCGCGATGTCGACGTTTCGCGTCGTCTTGGCCTCCATGCCTTTTTGCACCTCTATTAGAATGTCACGATCTTCCTGAAAAGCGACTTTGACCGACTCGCTCATATAGCGGGACACCTCTGGATCTGTGGGATGCACATTGCGCATCTGGAACCAATAATAGCGGCTGGTGCCTTCATCGACCGGCGTCATGAAGTTATAGCTATCCATCTGGAAATACTGCCCATCAACCAAAGTTGCAGCATCACCACCTGTTCCTGCCGGCGTAAAAACTGCCTTGATATAAGCCAGCGCCGGATATCGGACCTCATAATGCTGTTCCCGGTCACAATTTCCGTCAAACGGGACGAGGCGCTGATAAAAAGGCGCAACTTCAGTATCGTACATCCAACGCGAGACAGTCACACCAGACTCATTTCCGGATACCGTCAATGGCTCTTCTTCGCAGGCCGTGGTCCCGAAAGAGCTTTGGTGAACCCATGCTACATGGCTGGGATCCAGAAGATTATCAGTGATGTAGAGATAGTTGCAGGGAAACTCCATCGCATCCCCTCGGTTGATGCCCCATGTGGGGTCATCATAATGCTCTACAATGATAATCTTGTCAGGATCGGCCAATGCCGGATCGCCCATCCAGATCCAAACCAGATTATAGCGACTGACCACAGGATAGGAATGTACATTGGCAGCACCTGGGATCCGGTCTTGTCCGGGAACACGCACGCATGTACCAAAACAGTCGAACATCAAACCATGATACCCACACTCGATCTGATCACCCTTAATGCGTCCTTTGGACAGGGGCAGCTTACGATGCGGACATGCATCCATCAAAGCAACCGGATTACCTGCCTCGGTCCGGTATGTGACAATCTTTTCGCCAAGTACTTTGATCTGTTTGGGCGCACGCGTGATCTCGTGATCCCATGCTGCGACGTACCACGTGTTTCTAAGATACATGATTAGCCTCTTCTGTCTGGCGCTTCCGGGATGACCGGACGCTGGGAGTGAAGGTGGTCGACACCAGAATGACGCTGGGCAAGAGCGCCCAGATGATCACAAAATGACTGGGCCAGCGATCTTTCTATCAAAATATGAACATCACGAGTGGTCGCCCACCATATGGCACATTCATAATGGTTCAAACGACATCGTACTGCGCGGGCATCTCGCAACTGTGCGGAATGAAGATTTGCAGAGGTATAATGCCCAAGAAAATGCAGCGCTTCGATACCCCGCAGGCGTAAATGCGTCAGACCATGGGACAGATCGATCATTCGCCAATTTCCAACCGGTATGTCTCCGCTAATCAGTACTGTATCTGGAGAAAATCTAAGACAGAGCGACGTCTTGATTTCTGTATAATGACCAAAAGCAACAAGCGTGTCTAAATTCCTTGGGGAACCATTCAACGCCATAAGGGGTAGGAACGCTTCATCTAAACGCAGACCCAAAGGCCCCGGAAGGAACCCATTTGCATTCGTTGCAGCTGCGGGGTGGTCATGCATGCAGGCGGTCTCCCCTTGGGTCATAGGCGCAGACAGGTCCAACCCGAACACGCACTGATTTACCAGCAACCGGTGAATGTGCCCAAAGCGTTTCGCCCATGCGCGCATGACCATTGTCCAGAAACCCAAGCGCAATCGGCTGATCCAAGGTGGGGCTGTGAACCGCTGCAGTCAGGTATCCGCATGTTTGGGCCATCCCTTGCGAATCCATCCCAGCCTCGCACAAGTGCGCCGCGGGCGGGATGGGGCTATGACCGTCCTCTGACCTTAGCCCAACAAAGTGGGCACGCCCTTGGGCCTTCAAATTGGGGCGCTCCAGCATGGCCCGCCCGACATAGTGTTTCTGGGACGACACCAACTGATCCAACCCCAAGTCATGCGGAGTCCTACGCCCGTCTATTTCTGTGCCCACAGAGATGTGGCCCTTTTCAATGCGCAAAATATCCAATGTCTCCAGACCATAAGGCACAATATTCCACTTTGCCCCTGCGTCTAGTACCCGGTCGAACAGCGCGGTGGCAAATCCTGCTGGCGTATTGATTTCAAAACTCAGTTCACCTGAAAAACTGACCGAAAACACTCTAACCGGTAGAGCACCTAGATGCCCCTGCCGCACCGCTGCAAACGGAAACGCGTCACGCCCAATATCAAAGTCCGGATCCAGTGCCGCCAACAGGTCGCGCGCATTTGGCCCAGCAATCGCCAATGAGGCCCAATGATCCCTAACCGATGTCAACGTCACGTCCAGATCGGGCCAATCAATTTGTGCACATTTTTGCATGTAACGCCATACCGATGCAGCATTGGCGGTCGTGGCGGTGATCAGAAAATGATCCTTGGCCAATCGTGCAATTGTTCCATCGTCGAACACGTACCCGTCTTCGCGCAGCATCAAGGCATACCGCACTCGACCTATCGGCAACTTAGCAAAAGCATTGCAGTACATCCGTGACAGAAACGTCAGAGCATCTGGACCTTGCACATCTATTTTGCCCAGCGTCGACATGTCCACGCATCCCAATGACTGCCGCACAGCTTTGCATTCGCGTGTGACAGCCTCGGTCATGGTTTCGTCCGCTTGCGGAAAATACCGAGAATACAGCCAATGTCCCGAGGTTTGAAAGACGCACCCCAAGCGCGCAAAATCTGTGTGAAACGGTGTGCGGTGGATCGGGATCATTTCTGTATCGACCTCTGCCCCCACCAGTGCGCCAATGCTCACCGGGGAATACGGTGGCCGGTACGTTGTATGTCCTACATTGCCTGCTGTCTGGTTCCCAAAGGCGGCTATTTCCAAAATACCATTGGTCCAACTGGTTTTGCCCTGATCTGTTCCCATGCCCAAGGTGGTGTACCGCTTTGTCAGTTCAACGTCGTCATAACCTTCTGCCTGAGCCTGCGCGATATCCGCCCGAGTGACATCATTTTGCAGATCGACAAAACCTGTTTGGGTAGCGGACTGAAATCTTTTGGTGGGTGCGGGCGTCGGCATGGCCCGTGGCAGGTTTAGATGTTTGTGCATCTCAAGCTCCGCCATCACATGGTGCGCGACGGCTTTGCCATCTTGAAGGCATCCCACCAGATCACGCACGCCTCGCGCCCCGCCTACAGGGTACAAGGGACCATCGCTATCAGATGGCAACAAGCTGTGTGTCCTAACATCAAACCTCAGGGAGTGTCCCATATGTGCAAACAGATGTGCCGTCGGCGACCAACCGTTTGACATTGCCAAAAGATCACAAGGGGTACGGTGACGGCGGCCTTTGGAATCACGCCATATCACCATTTTTAGATGGTGCCGTCCCTTGGTCTTTACCAACTGAACGTCGGAATCAAGAACTGCCACAACTTTGGTCCCCGCCTCATTCAACGCTGCTACCGTATCGTTGCGTTCTTCTACGTCACTAACCGCGACCACCGCACATTTGCCAAGACCAACGCTAAACCGCCGGATATAAAGTCGCACGGCACTGGCTAACATGACACCCGGACGATCATTGCCAGCAAAGACGACAGGTCGTTCGATCGCTCCAGATGCTAAAATGATCCGACGCGCCCTGATTTTCCATAAAATGGCTTTTGTCGTCATTTCATCTGGCGCTTCAACCGCCTGTATCAGACAATGGTCATACTGCCCAAAGGCCAGCGTTCGCGTCTTAAGAGTGACGTTTGAAAGCTGCGAAAGGGCCGCGCGTGCGTCCTGCACCCAATCTACGGCCGACATGCCTTCGATCTGCTCCATAGAGCCCAGCAAAGCGCCACCCAATGCATGATCTTGCTCTAGCAAAACAGTCGTGGCGCCTGATTGTGCTGCGATTAAAGCCGCGGATAAACCTGCGGCCCCACTCCCAACAACCAACACATCACAAGCCATGCGGCGTTTGTCGTACAGCGCACGATCGGGTTCCGGATCAATTCCTCCATGCCCGGCCGCACGACGTATCAAAGGCGCGTAGGTTTTGGCCCAACCTGTTTTTGGCCACTTGAAGGTTTTATAATAAAATCCGGCGCTTAGCATTTTGCTACCCAGTCCAAACACTGCTGCACGATCTCTTTCAAGAGAGGGGTGTGCATTCTGACTGGACACCTGCATGCCATCGCGTAGCGGGACTTCGGTAACTTTTAAATTTGGCATACTGCCAAAGGCATCTGTCACCGTAACCAATGCGCTGGGTTCTTCTAATCCTGCTGACATTATTCCACGCGGGCGATGATATTTTAAAGATCGCGCAACAAAATGGCGATCATTCGCCAGTAAAGCCGAGGCCAGCATATCGCCGGGGTGGCCCTGCATCGTGACACCATCAAACGTAAAGGTCAGCGTCTTATCGCGATCTATAAGACCCCCAATAGAAAAACGGCTCATGACAAGTCGTCCTCAAATTCATGGGTTATCGTGTTGCGGGTTAGCGTGATCCAACATTCACAACCGCCGCTGTGATACCATAGCTCGCGCAGTGGTCCGCGCGGATTAATCGGACGATAAAGACTATGCTGTGCCTCTGGCGTTTGCGCATCCATGTCTGGCAGGGCCCGTGCAGGACCACCATATACAAATTCACTTTCATCACGAAGCCCGCAGTAAGGACAGGGGATCAACAACATTGCACCAGTTCCCTCAATGCAGCCATGGGTAAGGACCAATGCCTGCGTCATCTTGCTCTGCACCAAGCGCAAAACGGTCCAGCGCAAAAGGCGCTATCAAGTCGGGTAGAATGCCAGTCGCCAAAAGTTCTGCTAACTGATGGCCCACGGCAGGGGTTGCTTTAAATCCTGCATACCCCCAGCCGCTGTTTATCATCAGACCCGAAACTGGTGTTTGGCCAACAATGGCATTGCCATCAGCCGTAATATCTGCTGTTCCAGACCAATGGCGCATCAGGCGCAATCGCGATAAAAAAGGAAACATCTGAACCGCGCGCGCCAACACATCTTCGATCCGTTCAAAGCTGCCACGCCGTGCAAAGGACGCATATCCATCCGTTGCCCCACCCAACACAAATTCTCCTTTAGCTGTTTGGCTAAGGTAGGAAAGTCCCACATTATAGTTCACCACGGCATCTAAAGCAGGTTTAACAGGCTCGGTGACGCAGGCCTGCACGTTGATCGAATTCAACGGCAGGTTGATCCCAGCAAGACCTGCAACCGCGCTACTTTCGCCAGCAACAGATATCAGCGCTTGTTTGCACGTAATGTGACCTTTGGCCGTTTGGACACCCTGAAGCACCCCATCCGAGATATCAAAGCCAGTGACAGGACAGTTTTGGAAAATATGAATGCCTGCTTGCGAGGCTTTGCGCGCAAATCCCCAAGCAACCGCATCATGTCGCACAACACCCCCTGCCGGCTGAAACAACGCACCGCTGACCGGAAACCTTTTATCCATATCCAAAGACAGTAAGGGAATGCGGGCCTTTAAGGCGCTTCGATCTAGGATCTGCGCGTCTGCCCCACGCAATCGCATGGCATTTGCGCGCAGTTCAAACTGTTCCAGCTCTCCATCCGAATGCGCAAGGTCAATGTAGCCGCGCGGCTCGTACATTATGTTAAAGTCCAGATCTTGTGTCAGATCTTCCCATAACTTAAGTGCAAAATGTTTTAGGGCAAAGCTACCATTCAGCAGGTAATCTGACCTTACAATCGTTGTATTCCGCGCAGTGTTCCCACCGCCAATCCAACCAGCCTCGCAAACGGCTATATTTGTCAGACCATAGATCTTTGCCAGATAATGCGCGGTAGCCAGACCATGCCCACCGCCCCCAATGATCACGATGTCATAGATGGTACGCATATCAGGAGCCGCTATCAGCGTTGGCCATTGCGTGTTCCCCCTAAAGGCATGCCCCATTAAGGAAAGCGCAGAATAACCCATAATAAACTCCTTGCCACCATTATCTGTGATCTCAGATAGTCAGAGAAGACTGCATCGCGCAAGCACGAGATTTCAATTGATCTGTGATCACAGCTGAGTAAGGGTGGTTCTGCACCTCCTATAGCTACGATGTGATAACAATGACTGACATACGATCTGATCTTATTACGCCCAGCGTGCGCAATCTGTTGCTGGAATGCGCTGAGGCAAAAGCCGGAGATCGCGTATTACTGGTCGGTGAAGAAGGGGAAAATCCCTATTTCGCATCCGACTTATGCGAAGCCGTCGCACAGGTTGCACTTAGCCTCGGTATGGTGCCAGAAATCGTCAAGACCCGGCCTGTTGCTGACGCCAGCGCTTTTCCCGATGTTGTACGCTCTGCGATGGAACAGGCTGATCATACAATTTTCTTTTCCCGTCTTGGAGATCAGGTGCGTTTCGACCTTCCTGATAATAAAGCCAAAGCGGTGATGACCTATACCTTGAACCTAGACTATCTGGCAGCGCCCTTTGCCAGTGTTAGTTTCGATGTAATGAAGCAAATTCACGATGCCCTGTTAGACATGATACTGGCATCGAAAACGTATCATATTTCCGGACCGTGCGGTACAGATCTGATCAGTGAGATTAAGGTAGGGCGAACAAAAGCTGTTTCCGATTTTGCATTGAAGCTTTTTCCACTTATGATTTTTCCTCCTGTAAACTGCCACAAGATGAACGGTATCCTGGCAATAAAGAACTTTGTAACCTCGTCTTCCACCCGCGCATATGAAGACAGTGTACTGGTGTTAGACCATCCAATTATGGCTAAGATAGCCGATGCCCGCATTATTGATTTTGAGGGCCCCGCCAGTTTGATCGCACGGCTGAAATCCCAACTAGAGCGAGCTGCATCGTTAACAGGTGGCGATCCATACCTGATCAATTCTTGGCACACAGGGATCAATCCAGGCACCTATTATAAGGGCAATCCTTACGCCGACCTGGAACTTTGGGGAACGGTGAGTTACGGGTCCCCCCGCTACACCCATATGCATACTGCTGGCATCGACCCTGGTGATGCGGCCTTTCACATGATGGATATGACCATCGCGTTTGACCACCAGTTAATCTGGGACGAGGGCCGCTTTGTTTTTCTGGACATGCCAGAGATTCAGGAATTAATGACTCCACAGCAGCGCGGGTTGTTAAATTCATTGGTGCGCCACGATATTGGACTGTGATCAAAATGGCAAAACACCCTGTCGCCTGGATAGATGTAATTCCCCAAGATCAGGCCCATGGTGACCTGAACACTGCCTATGAAACTGTCAAATCCGAAGATGGCACGGTTGAGAACCTATACCTTGCCATGTCCCAAACCCCACAAGCAATCCAACCGGCAGACGCGCTTTATCTAGCACTTTTGCACAACCCCGATAATCCGTTAAAACCTTGGCTTTCCGAGTTGATCTGCACATATGTCGCCATCTTATGCGGATGTAATTACGCCGCAGAAAATCACGGTGCGAATTTTGAAATGTATCTTGGCGATACAGAACGGGCCGCCAGTATCCTAGCCGCGCTTCGTAATGACCATTGGGATAAATTAGAAGACAGTCAGGCCAACGCCGCTTTGCGCTATACTCAAAAACTGTCTCTGACCCCGCATCAAATGAGCAGCAATGATATTATTGCTTTGCGACATGCAAAGTTCTGCGACAAAAGTATTTCGTATATAATCCAACTAGGGGCATCGTTTGCCTATTGGGCGCGAATGATCAATGGATTGGGCACCCAATTGGGAGATCACATTGGTATTCAAGGCATCCTGCGGGCTGACTGATACTTCTTACCTCGCGCGATCGCGATGCAATGCCAGAACCTTTTGAACGGCGGGGCGTGAGCACATCTTACCCCGATGACGCGCGATATTAGGATAGGCTGTGATATCCCCATCAGGAAAGATAACATCCCAAACGGTCTGCATGCCCAGGATAAAATCTGGTACAACTGGCCTTTCCCCAAAAAAATAGGGTCCATCTGCCAGTGCTGCGTCGAGCGCATCAAATGTCGTACGCAGGCGCGCCATTGAATTTTTCTTTAACGTTCTTTGTTCTGCCGAACCAGAATGATAAAATTCTGGATGAAATTGAATAATGACTTCGGGTTGCAACGACGTTGCCAAATAATGAAACCACTGCAAGAAAGATCCTCGTCGCTGATCCCCCACTGGAATAATAAAGTCCATCTGTGGGTCGCGTTCTGACAGATACAGGCAAATCGCCCCAGTTTCAAAAATTGCTCCATGAGGCGTCAAAAGGGCTGGTGTGCGGCAATGGGGACTGGCTGCCAAGAAGTCCTGATCTGGCGTTTGTGTAAACAGCTCTACCCAACGGATTTCATACGGCACCCCTATCTCTTCAAGCATTACATGGGCACAAAGCGCATATGTATCTGGCGCACAGAATAAGGTTGTTTGGGCTGTCATCTTAGGCTTTCCAGTAAATCCAAGGTTTTTTCCCGCAGCGTTACTGCCAAGTCTGGCTTGTCTGCGTCTTGCCAGTTTTCAATGCTTTCCCGACGCATAAGGTTGGGAATCCACATTTCTGTCTTGTAGCGTGCCAAGGTATGCGGGTCGGTCAGAAAGCTGTTATCTGCTGAGGCCCGAGCAATAACATCAATGGCTATGGTCTCTGACGATACGTCAATCCCGGATCCAAACCGTGTGGCCATTGCAGCTAGTTCGTCACAGGCGACCAACATCTCCGTTGACCCGGTTCGACCACTGGAAAGCACACCAAGGTTATGTGTCAACGCCGTGTTGGCAATACATGTGCCATAGAGGCTGGCGCTGACTTCTGCAAATGCTTGGGGACCAATATGGTGCGCATCTGTGCAGCCAGAGCCAACCCAACACGGTATTCCCAGTTCAACGAAAACATCTGCCGTTCCTAAGCCCGCCAGCGTGTATTCCGGTGATCCGATCGCCATATCGGCACGGCGCATATCCATAGGCATCACTGAACTTCCTGACATGACTGGTGCGCCAGGAGCTGCCAATTGACTTATGACTATTCCGGCCAGCGACTCTGCTGTTGCTTGCGTGATCGCACCTGCTAGCGTCAATGGGCAGGCCATTCCGGGAAAAATAGCGGGATAGCACACCACGGGCAAGTTTAGGCGCGCCGCCATTAAAAGACGTTGGCATGTCTCGCCTCCCAACCTAAGGGGTGACACGGGACCCACAAGATCCAAACCAAACGGTTTATCTGCAAGACATGACATACCCCCAGCGCGGCGCGCCATTTCCTGCCATATCGCGCGAACCCCATGTTCATCATGTCCCGTAAAAAAGATGGGCTTTGCTGTTGTTTCCAACAATGTTCGGGCAGACAGCAGAGCCTCAGATTCAACATCAACATCGTTTGGATATCCAAGCGCGGCCGCAATATCTATGTTGGGCAGTGCATCCTGTAACCGGCCATGTTCCGCTATATCGGACAAAAGGCATGGCCGATACGCACCTGTCCTTGGGTCAAGCACCTGAATACAATTCACCGCCGCACCAAACCTTGGGATCGGATCATCCGTCGCAAACGCGAGATTACCATTCTGCGAGTAAAATCTAATGCGCGGTGGTATTGTTTCTATCGACCGGCGAACAAGGTCTGGTGGATAGAACACTCGCGTCCCATCGAATTGGGCGCCCGCATGTGTCAGTAGGCTTCGGGACTCTTCGTCTTCGACCACCACGCCGACACGGTTCAAGACATCAAGAACTCCATCAAATATGATAGCTGCCTGATCCCCAGAGATCGTTTGTAGTCGGGATCGCCGCGGTAAGCGTTGTGGTACAACAGGATCCACACGGCCCCTGCGTCCTCGGGATCTGACGGCCATCTCGTCACCCCTGCTTAAGCTTGGACACTAAGAGGCCAGCGTTGCAACGCTGGCCTTAAATCCATGTGTTTTCAACTTAGGCGTCAATCCAGGCCGTCCGCTGCGCCTGATAAAAGCCTAATGGACCAGATCCATGCGGTGTGATGCCCTGCACTTCGCTACGCGCCGCGTCCACAAAGTTACGGAAACCCAAAGTCAGGTGCCCCCCGTCCTCGTGCAGCATCAGTTGCATTTCGTCATACATTTCTTTGCGTTTGGCAAAATCTGTCACGGACCGTGCCTCAACCAATAGTTTGTCAAACCTGTCATTCTTCCAAATCGTCTCATTCCAGCTGGATGCGCCAGCAAACGCAATAGAGAAGATCAAATCTGGCACTGGCCGTGGATCCCAGCCAGAGGTGACAATCGGTTTTTGAATCCAAACCGCTGACCAAAAGCTGTCAGATGGCGGATTGATCACATTTAGGTTGATCCCACCTGCCTTGGCACTTTGTTGAAGATGCTGGGCTGAGGCAAGAGCACCAGTGCCCGCCACATCAGATCCATAGATGTCGATCGGCGTGTTCTCTAGCCCCGCTTTTTTAATGTGGAACCGCGCTTTGTCCGGATCATACATCCGTTGAGGTATGTTTTCATTGTAATAGGGATCAATTGGAGCGATCGGATGATCATTTCCGATGCTACCCAAACCCTTGAGGATGTTGTCGCGGATGCCTTCGCGGTCCACGGCATATTTCATCGCCAGACGGAAATCCGCATTGTTGGTCGGCTCTCGATCCAGCATCATAGCTAAGTTAATAAACGCACCAGACGGTGCGTCGATCACGTATCCTATCCCACTATTATTGATTAAGCGGGTCGCCTTTTGATCCAGTTGTAACAACACATTGATGTCACCGGCGATAAGAGCATTGATACGAGCTGTGTTGTCCGCAATACCAACGAATTCAAGCTCGTCGACATAGGGTCCATCATCACCCCAATAATTGTCATTACGCTCAAAAACGTAACGGCTGCCTGGGGTAAATTCGACCACTTTGAACGCGCCTATAGTGGGCGGCTGACCTGTGAAGTCCTCAAGATCGCGTTTGGTTACATGCACTCGGGTATCTGACAAAATCATCGGAAAATCAGCATTCGGCGCTGTCAGGTTGAATCGAACCTGATGTTCGCCGAGCTTCTCCATATCCTTGATCTGACTCATATAGGATTTTGCCGGAGATTCCGTTCCTTCACGGAAGTGACGGTTCATTGAATAGATGACATCCTCGGCGCCAAAATCAGATCCATCACTGAAGGTGACACCTTGACGCAAATTAAATACCCATGACGACGCGTCCGCGTTTGCTTCCCACGAGGTTGCAAGCCAAGGCATTGGCTGAAGGTTTGCATCCCGATTTACAAGGTTGTCGTGCACGGAATATCCCATCTGGATGTTCGACGTGCTGAAGTATTTGGTAGGGTCAAGGTTGTCTTGAGCTTGCGCCGCCTCAACCCCGATCACAAGACGACCACCCTTTTTAGGGGTGGCGGCGGCCGCACGACTGGCGGTCAATCCGGAAATGACACTAGCCGAGACTCCGGCGGCAGCCATCGTCCCCATGAAACGGCGACGCGAGATTTTGTTAGCCACGTATTTTTTGAAAAGATAATTATTAAACTGATCGTCTGACATTCGGTTTTCCCCATTGCTGGACGTGCCGGTATGAGGCCGTTATTAGCCTGCTCCGCGCCGGTTTAAGTATCGTTATCAATGCAACTGTGATCACAGACGTCTTCAAAAATCAAGATTCTTTACCAACCTGCATCAACGTAGTCGTGCGAAACTAAGATTGAATACTGCGCCTAATTCAAGCTAGTATCTTTATGGCTTATGCTGCAAAGGCGGACCATGATCAGTCTGGATGCTCAAGAAATTAGCGCTACTGCGAACCTAAGCGCCAGGATCTACGCGGATTTACGCATGAAGCTGATAATTGGGGATCTTCGCCCAAACGAGGCCGTGTCGATCCGTACTTTGGCAAGTGACTATAATGTTTCCGCCATGCCCGTCAGAGAGGCACTACGTCAATTAGCCTCTGAAGAGGCTTTGGTTGGTGCTGCAAAAAAAGCCTACCGTGTTCCAAACCTAAGTCCATCACAAGCCGCAAACCTGTTTTTTGTGCGATCTGTTTTGGAGGGTGCAGCAGCAGAACTTGCCGTTTTAAACATACGCAAAGGTGACTTCAAAATTTTGAAAAAATTTATTGTTCAAATGGAAAACGCTTGGGCAAAAAATGATGCTAGCTCATTTCTTCGTGCAAACTATGAATTTCACAGCTTCATTTACGCGCGTGCTGGAAATGCTGCAATGCAGGCAATCATAGATGGCCTTTATGTGCGGACCGGCCCATGGCTGGCCCATGGCATCGTTAACCTTGTTAAGCCCGATCACTGGCTAGGAGAACACACACGCATAATTGACGCCTTGCAAAACCGGGATGGCCAAAAAGCCAGAGAGTTAATGGAAAAAGACGCAAAATGGGGCAGCGATTTGTATCAGCGCCTTAGTTCGTCCTGAATAACAATGTGCCTGGACAAGAAAGCCTTGCATTGCACGCAATCTGTGATCACAGTTGTATCGATATCCGGCCCTGCATCGCGCCAGACACAAAGGGGATCACGTTGAGTCTGCTTGAGATATTGGTGAAGCGGCTGCTACTCGGACTTGCGACACTTCTTTTTGTGTCGGTTCTCGTATTTCTAGGAACCGAGATTTTGCCAGGCGATGTCGCAAATGCTATATTAGGACAAGGCGCCACCCCAGAGCTGATCGCACAAATCCGTGAAAGGCTTGGCCTTAATGAACCGCTACATGTGCGCTACCTTGTTTGGCTAAGTAATTTTGTAACAGGAGATTTTGGCTCTTCTTTGGCCAATGGTGCCGATATCGGTACCGAAATAAACCGACGCGCCAGCAATACCATTATTTTAGCAGGATGCACCGCCCTTCTTGCTGTACCTCTGTCAATCCTGCTGGGGCTTGCTTGTGCGATAAAGCCTGGTGGGCTCATTGACCGCGTAATTACATCATTATCTCTGGCGCTTATTTCCCTGCCAGATTTTTTAGTTGCTGTTGTTTTAGTAACAATATTTGCCATTAAATTACGTTGGCTACCAGCGATTGCGTCAATTCGGCCTTCCTATGAATTCTTTGACTGGGTGCGTATTTTGATCCTGCCCGTAGCCGGGCTTACGTTCACAATCTTGGCCCATATGGTCCGCATGACGAGATCTGCCGTTTTGAACGTATTGACCAGTCCCGCAATCGAAATGGCCATTCTAAAAGGTGTGCCGCGGCGACGTTTACTTTTGCGGCATGCTTTGCCCAATGCTTTTGGTCCTATCATCAACGTGGTTGCCTTAAACCTTGCCTATCTTATCAGTGGCGTGGTGGTGATAGAGACCTTGTTCAATTTTCCCGGTTTGGGTCGCTACATGGTCGAGGCCGTGACCAATCGCGATGTCCCAGTCGTGCAAACCTGTGCTATGATATTTTGCTGCGTCTATGTCGTATTGAATATGACAGCTGATATTCTGTCTATCATGGCCAATCCGCGTGTGAGGTATCAAAAATGACGCCTCAAGAGCGCACATGGCGCAGCCAATTTGGCGATGCTTTGTCGGACCTTACACCAGGTGTCGCCCTGTGTTTGTTGATATTAATTACATTTTTTCTAATCGCTTGTTTTGCCCCTTGGATAGCTCCCTACGATGAAGGTGCCATCTTAACCAATGATAGCTTTCTTTCACCAAATAAAGAAATGCGGTTGGGCAGCGATTACCTGGGCCGTGATGTTTTATCACGGTTGATCTTTGGGGTGAGAGTTACTCTGTTTCTTGCCCTGATCATCACGTTTCTCTCGTTTTTTAGTGGCGTTAGTTTGGGTTTTCTGGCCGCTGCTTTTGGGGGGCGTGTTGATAGCTGGATGAGTCGGCTAAACGACGCCATGCTAAGCTTTCCGGCACTGATGCTAGCGCTGATTGTAATAAACTCTTTAGGATCATCGTTTGCAGTTTTGGTGCTGACTATCGCGTTCATCGACATGACACGAGTCTACCGGGTGGCGCGCGCATTGGCAGTTAACATTATGGTAATGGACTATGTCGAGGCTGCAATTGTTCGCGGTGAAGGTAAAATTTGGATCGTTTGGCATGAAGTTCTACCAAACGCTTTGACCCCTCTTGCTGCCGAATTCGGTATCCGTTTCACTTATGCGATTTTGTTCATATCTGCGCTATCTTTCCTTGGCCTTGGGGTTCAGCCGCCACAGTCAGATCTAGGCGTCATGGTCAAAGAAAACATGCAGGCCATTCTATATGGAGAATACACAACGCTATACCCTGCGATTTGCATCGCGTTCATAGCGATATCAATGAATGTGTTTGTCGATTGGTTGTTGCAACGTTCCAGCGCCCAGCTTCCGGATGAACTCTAGTATGCCTGATCCTGATTTCCTATTACAGGTTTGCAATCTTGATGTGTCGGTACAAAATAAAAACGGCCGCAAGCATAAGATTGTCGATGATATCTCTTTCAATGTTTCCCCAGGACAAGTCATTGCCCTTATCGGCGAGAGCGGGTCAGGAAAAACAACAATTTCTCTGGGGTGCATGGGCTATACACGTCCTGGCTGTCACATCTCTGCCGGCAGTGTGCAACTAGGTGATACACAGGTTCTTGAACAACCGTTGCCCAAATTACAGCAATTACGCGGCAAAGAGATCACCTATGTCGCGCAATCGGCCGCGGCTTCATTCAACTCTGCAATGAAAATTGATGCACAGATCACTGAAATTCCAGTGATTACTGGCGCAATGAGCAGAAAACAGGCCTTAGAAAAGGCGAAGCAATTATACCGCGCCCTAGAACTGCCAGACCCCGAAACCATCGGCACGCGTTATCCCCACCAAGTATCCGGAGGCCAATTACAAAGACTAATGGCCGCAATGGCGATGATATCAGGCCCACGTCTGCTGATCCTTGATGAACCCACAACCGCGCTGGATGTAACCACCCAGATCGAAGTGCTGTATTCATTCAAAAGGCTGATCAAAGAAAATGATACCGCCGCTATTTATGTGACCCATGATTTATCTTTGGTGGCGCAAGTTGCCGATCACATTCTGGTCTTAAAGGATGGTAAACAGGTGGAATATGGCCCCACCAGTCAGATCATTTCAGACCCAAAGCATGAGTATACCAAAGCGCTGATTGCGGCTGCGCACCTTATGCCCAGCAAAATTTCCACACCCGATATTTCCACACAAACACCGCCGTTGCTGCAGGTGGAAAACGTAACCGCAGGCTATGGCCCCAAACAACAATCAATTGCGCTCCGCGGTATCAACCTATCCATCCAACAAGGCGAAACCGTCGGTGTGATTGGTGAATCAGGGTCTGGAAAAACCACGTTGGGGCGTTTGATTTCAGGTTTGATGTCACCCAAATCAGGCCGTATCCATCTGAATGGACAACGTCTAAAACACCACGTATCGAAAAGATCACGCAATGATCTGAAACAAATACAGTTCGCTTTCCAGATGGCCGACGTTGCATTGAATCCACGTCAGAGGTTAAACAAAATCCTTGGCCGTCCAATGATGTTTTATCGTGGTCTATCACAAAAAGATGCGACGAATGAAGTGTCCCGATTACTGGAACGTGTTGATTTACCGACAGATTTCGCGTGGCGATTTCCGCCCGAACTTTCCGGGGGACAACGCCAAAGAGTCAATCTTGCACGCGCCCTTGCAGCCCAACCTAAACTGATAATCTGCGATGAAATCACATCCGCGCTAGATACTATAGTGGCCCAACAAATTCTGGATCTCTTGGAGGATTTGCAAGATGATTTAGGGGTCAGCTACATGTTTATCACCCATGACATCGCAACTGTATCTAAAATCGCGGATCGCATCGCGGTTATGCGACATGGGAAAATAGTTACACAAGGTCCAGTGGATCAGATCCTGACACCCCCATGTCATGAATACACCAACCTGCTTTTGAATTCTGTGCCGGAGATGCGAACAGATTGGTTAGATGAGGCTGTGGTTGAGCGACGAAAACTTATGACCGCCTTAGGAGATAAACGGGAAACTTAAGCATGAAAAACACAGCGCGTGTGGTTGTCATTGGTGGGGGCGTTGTAGGCTGCTCGGTCTTATATCACCTTGCAAAAGCTGGATGGCGCGATGTTATGCTTTTGGAACGTCAGGAACTTACGTCGGGATCTAGTTGGCACGCTGCTGGTGGATTGTTCACAGTGGTCCGGCCAAATTCATCAGCGGACATGCACAGCTACACCTTTCAAACCTACCGCGAGTTAGAAGAGTCCTACGATCAACCATGCGGGTTTCATTTTACTGGCGGGATAAACATTTGCCGCACGCAAGATGAAATGGACAGCAACGCAAGAATGCAAAGTGCCTGTCGCCGATTGGGAATCGAAGGGCATTTTATTTCTCTGGACGAAGCACAACAGAAAGCGCCTGTATTGAACACCGATCATATGATCGGTGCCTTCTGGGAGAATGAAGGCGGTCATGTAGATCCAGCATCTGCAACGAACGCCTTTGCAGGTGCCGCGCGACAGTTAGGGGCCAGTGTTTATCGACACACGCCCGTTATTGCAACAACCCAACGTGCTGATGGATCTTGGACGGTGGTCACAGACAAGGGCGATATTCATGCTGAATATGTTGTAAACGCCGCGGGTTTATGGGGTCGTGAGGTTGGCCGTATGGCTGGAATAGATCTACCGCTTATGCCTGTGGAACATCATTACCTGGTGACAGAACCGATCTCTGTGATTGAAGGCCTCGGATTTGAACTTCCACAAATTAACGATAATGAAACGGGGTGTTACGCACGCCAAGAAGGAATGGGTATGCTGTTGGGTGCCTATGAAAAGACCTGCACGCATTGGGCCAAGCATGGCACGCCCTTGGATTTTGGCCACGAGCTGCTTCCTGATAATCTGTCCTGCATGGAGTGGAATTTCGAAAAAGCCGTTGAGGTCATGCCCGTCTTGGGCGAGGCAGGTGTAAAGCGGGTCATAAATGGGCCGATGATCTTTTCGCCTGACCTGGGACCATTGATTGGTCCTCATCCCAAGTTAAAAAACTACTTCTGCGCCAACGGTGTCATGGCCGGCTTTAATCAGGGCGGCGGCATTGGACGGGTTCTGGCCGAATGGATCATCGGAGGCGAGCCCGAAATTGACATTTTCAATTGGGATGTTGCCCGTTTTGGCGCTTTTGCAAACCAGAAATACACAGAAGAGATGACCAGATACTTTTACGAGAATCGGTCCGAAAAAGTATTTCCCTATCAGAGCTTTCCCGCTGCACGTCCCCAAAAAAAATCCCCCGTTCATGACCGATTAGCTGCAAAAGGGGCCGTCTTCGGTACTGGTTTTGGGACCGAGCACGTGACGTGGTTCGCCCCCACTGACATGATTGCACAAGACACCCTAACGTACCGTCAGCCAAATTGGTGGAAACCAGTTGCAGACGAAGGTCGCAAGGTACGCACCGCCGTGGGTTTGTTTGAATTTTCTGATATGGCGAAATTTGAAGTATCAGGTCCAAAAGCCGATATTTTTTTGGACTATATATTTTCCAATAGGTTACCTAAATTGGGTCGGCTATGTCTTTCTCCGATGCTGTCGAAAAACGGAAAAGTAATCGGTGATTTCTCGATATCTAATCTGGGAGACCGTTACCTTTTAGTTGGCACCTACGGAATGCAACTGGCGTTTGAGCGTCACTTTAAGGCACATCTGCCCGATACCGGGGCGCAGATACGCAATCTATCTGATGACCTCGCCGGGCTACACATTGCCGGACCGAAGGCGCGCGCTCTTTTTGAAGATGTATTCCAAGGATCAGTTAATCTGAATTTTCGCGATGCCCGCATTGTAACATTTGACGGCAATTCGAACATCATCGCTCTTAGAGTGTCCTATACTGGCGAGACCGGATACGAGCTATATTTGCCACGTACCAGTCAGCCAGCCCTGTTCGATGCATTGTCCGAAGCCGGACAAGCGTATGATCTGGGCCTATGCGGTCTACGCAGTCTCATGATGCTGCGTTTGGAAAAAAACTATCCTGCTTGGGGTTCCGAAATTACATCGGATTATTATGCCCACGAATGCGGTATGATGAACCACGTGGCTTTGGATAAAGGTGACTTTATTGGACGATCGGCCGTGCTAAACCACCCCCCCGCCCGCGAACGTCGGATCATGCTAACCGTCGACGCCGGTGATTTCGCAATTTGGGGTGACGAGGCTATTTTTCTGGATGGAAAACCGGTGGGATATGTAGCGTCTGGTGGGTGGGGTCCGGTGACCTGTGAACATATAGCTTTGGGCTACGTTGCAGCCGATGCCTACCAAGAGGATGGCGCGTATGCGGTCGAGCTATTCGGTTCTTTGCACAATGCCAAGTTACACCATCATGCTCTGTATGATCCGGACACTGACCGGTTGAGGTGCTGACAAAATCTGTAGTGGGGCTTTGGTATTCCAATGAAGGCACAGGTTTTATATTTTCATGTGGTCCGTTTGGAAACTTGGGCTGGGGTCTTTTGCGGTTTGTTTCCCTTAACATCCATATCACCGAGGATATATTATGGCGCGACGCCGCACATCACGTCCAATACGATCAAACACACTTAAACAGCGTCCGTTTTCCACGTTGCGCAATCCAATGCTCCCTGCCGAGATCATCTCGGCCGATCAGGTGGAAGTAATACATCACACCAGCCTCCAAGTACTACGCGACATCGGTATTGTGGTGCACAGCGCAGTCGCCCGAAAGCTGCTGGCTGAGGTCGGTGCTGACGTAAACCACGACACACAAACAGTACAGTTTGACCCCGCTCTGATCGAAGAGCTGATGACAGGCATACCCTCTGAATTCACAATACACGCTCGAAATCCTACCAAGACGGTCAGCATTGGTGGTAACGTGTTAACTTTTGCAACAGTGTGCGGTCCTTCCTTTGTCTCGGATCTGGATAGGGGTCGCCGTGCAGGCACACTGCAGGACATGCGCAATTTTGTGAAACTATCAGCATCGCTGAATGTCTTCCATCACGAGGGTGGTGCCGGCTGCGAACCTTTGGAGTTGCCTGCAGAAACACGGCATTTGGACATGATGCTGGCCCAAACCACACTATGTGACAAAGGGTGGCAACCTTGTTGGATGAACACCGCCGAAAGAGCACACGACTGCATCGAAATGGCTCGGATTGCACTGAACACAGACGCAGAAGGATTGCGCTCGCGTCCCGGTATTCTTGGTGGGATAAATACAAACTCTCCTTTATTGCTGGACGATGGGCAGGCCGATGCTGTCATTGAATTCGCGCGCGCAGGCCAACCTGTTCATATCACGCCCTTTACTCTTGCTGGAGCGATGGCACCTGCCTCAATAGGCGGTGCACTGGTACAGCAAAACGCCGAAGCCTTGGCTGGTATTGTGCTCGGCCAAGCAGCGTGTCGTGGGGCGCCGGTCTTTTATGGGCATTTCACATCCAATGTAGACATGCGAACCGGATCACCTGCTTTTGGTACTCCAGAATATGCCCAATCCGTCATCGTTTCAGGCCAAATGGCGCGTCGATATAGAATACCTTTGCGGTCATCAAACACCACAGGCGCCACCTGCGTCGATGCGCAGGCCACCTACGAATCCAACATGTCTATCAATGCCTGCATTCAGGGCCATGTGAACGTTATGATGCACGCAGGGGGATGGCTCGAAGGCGGTCTGACCTGTTCATTTGAAAAGCTAATATTGGATGCTGAACTGCTTCAGCTTCAATCCGCGTTATTAGACCCAATCGACTTATCAGACGCTGCGATCGGCGTAGACGCTATGAAAGAGGCCGGGCCAGGAGGTCACTTTTTCGGAACCGCACATACGTTACAACGCTATGAAACCGCCTTTTATAGTCCACTACTTTCAGATTGGCGTAACTATGAAGCGTGGCACGACGATGGTGCCAAAACCGCGACAGAACGCGCGAACCTTATCTGGAAGCAACTGCTGCGTGATTACGAAAAGCCCGCCATCGACCCAGCCATAGAAGAAGAGCTTGAGGCCTATGTCGCAAACCGTAAACTGGAAATTCTTCCAAACGCGTGAAAAGGATTAGCCATGCGCAGTCTGGGTGCAATAACGACAGATTTCGACTTTGACACACCCGGTAAACGCTCCGGATTTATCGATCTAACTTACTCGGACAATGACAATGCCTTTAGTGTCATCCGGCTGCCCGTGGGCGTAATAAAAAATGGTCATGGCCCAACGATTTTATTAACAGCTGGCAGTCATGGAGATGAGTACGAAGGTCAGGTGATCCTGCACCGTTTGATGCAAACTGTTGCCGCGAATGACATACAGGGTAGAATAATTCTACTGCCTGCGCTTAACATGCCCGCAGTAAGGTCGAGATCTCGGGTTTCTCCTTTGGATCACGGGAACATGAACCGAAGCTTTGGTTTGGGCGCCGGCGAAGGCCCTACATCATCCATAGCAAAGTTTATCAACGCACATCTGATTCCAATGGCTGATGTTATCCTTGACTTCCATTCTGGAGGAAGCGCAACGCAATATGTAAATTGTGGATTCCTATGTTTGGGACCGGATAAAGGATTGAGAACGGCAAATTTAGAAGTAGCCGAGGTTTTCGGCGCACCCTTTACGATGGTTTGTAGCATCGATGGCTCTGGTGGAGATTTTGATACGGCAGCACATTCACACGGTACTCGATTTTTGGCGTGCGAATTGGGCGGCTTAGGACAGTTTTCACTCCATTCTTTCAAGGTGGGGTGGCAAGGCGTGTTACGAGTACTTGCTTATCTACAAATCATCTCGCAAAAGCCTTCGCCATCAAAGACGCGCTTTATAGATATTGATACAAAGTGTTCCTTTATCACTGCATCACATCATGGCTTGGCGGAATTTCATGTCTCGATCGGCGATACCGTATCAACCGGAGCAGCTTTGGTAACACTTTATGATCCGCATAATTTTGGAGAAATTTTCGCGAAGTTTCATGCCGATCATCACGGTGTGATTGCTATCATCCGACGTAATCCCATGGTCTTGCCCGGGGACCATCTTTGCCTACTGGCCCAAGAGTTACGCCCCGAAATGCTGATGAGCTAAACAAAAACTCTCAGATCTCGTCCAGATCCCTTTCAACCCCCAACATTCGTTCCATATACCCAAGAAAATCCCAAATGGTGCCTTCTAAATCGTCGGGGGCCAAAGGGCCCGACTGATAAAAACGAGTATTTTGAGCAATTTGCAATGTTTCAAGTTTCTCTTTGTCTTCTCCATTGAAGTCTTTGCAAAGCTGAACATAAGCAACAACTTCGGGATCGTTCGGGTCTGTTTTAAGTCCACACACCCCCCACCGGATTGAGACTTTATCCGGTCCGTTGGGTCGCAAACATAAATACAGGGTGTAATTCGCTGCAACGGCTATGACAAAGCTGGGAAAGACGTTGAAAAGGACTGTGTTCTTTTTTTCATCTTCGGTCATATCAGGATGAAATGGTCCCCGAGGCGGATAGTCGGGATCATAATATGAACGATACGCTGTCCAACGCCCCTCGCCGGGAACTTTTTTGCACAGCTGCGTCGGTGTCATTGGTTGCAGCGTTTTGGGATGCGTTGCAAATAAATGATAACCCTCCATAAAGTTTTCAGTCAGGTTTTTCCAATTTGTTGCCCATTCCGTGTCCTCACAAAATAACAGATTGCGGTCCTCATGGTGATAATTGTGAAGGATGGACTGTAAATTTTCTAACTGAGGAGCAAGAGGCTGTGCCGTTCCATCGAGGTTTACAAAAACGAAATTGTTCCAGACTTCTGTAGACAGATTTGGAAGCCTACAGCCCTTCATATCAAAACTTTTTACCTTCTTCATCAAAGGTGCGGTCTTTAAACGCCCATCAATGCCGTAAGTCCACGCGTGATATGGACAGACAAAGCTGCGTCGATTGCCTTTTTGGTGCGCTTCTACCAAGTTTCCTCTATGACGGCACACGTTCGACAAAACACGAATTTGATCGTCATTTCCACGCGTTACCAGCAATTGCTCCCCAACCAGTTCTGTAGTGAAAAAATCACCAGAGTTAGGGATTTCGCCTATATGACCAAGGCATACCCACTCTCGGCGAAAGATATGGTCCTGTTCAAGCTTGTTAAAATCATCCGAAGTGTAAAAACTGGATGGCATAGTGCGAGCGTCCACACGATCCAATTGCTTCAGATCGCTCAACGCTCTGCGCAAGTCTCTTGCAGATAAGGCAGTTGGAATAACCATAAAAGAGCCCCTTAACAAATCAAACTGT
>JAQXDR010000251.1 GCA_029251265.1 Pseudoprimorskyibacter sp.
GTGAATGCGGAAGATTGGGGCCCTGTCCGAGACTTCTTAGCCTGGATGTTCCCGCGCGAGGACGAACGTGCTCGGTTTTTGGATTGGTTGGCCTGGAGCCTGCAGAACGAAGACCAGAAACCAAATTGGGCACCGTTTCTTTACAGCGACCGCAAAGGGACCGGGAAATCATCTTTGGCTGCGGTTGCGACGGCACTCTTCGGACCGGCCAACACGGCGACCCAGAACAATGTCGATAAGCTCACAGGACGTTTCAACATGTCGCTGTTACTGTCGAAGTTCGTGGTTTCCGAGGAGGTGAAGCTGCAGGCTGGTACGCGCGCGAGCAACACGCTCAAAACCTTCATCACCGAGCCCACAGTCATGGCCGAGATGAAAGGCCGTGAAGCTGTCCCGATCGAGCAGAAATGCTGTTTCCTGATGACCTCGAACCACCTGCCGCTGTGGATTGAGCCTGATGAACGCCGTTATTGGATCGCGGAAATTAACCACGATGGATACGCCAGCGGTCCGAGATCGAAGGAGTTCACCGAAATTGTTGCTCGTGTTCACGAAATGCTCACCGACCCCGAGGCTGTCGCGCGTCTTCATAATGCCCTGATGCGACGTGAACTCGCTCCGGACTTTAGCGCCAAGACACTGAACATCACCAACCATTCGACCGATGTGATGCGCCGGATCCAGAACGCGGCTCCGCTGGTGACCACTGAACGTCTTCGTGAGTATCTGGATGGTCGCGGCAAAACGCACATCCCGGAGTTCGAACTGGTGGCCTTCTTCAAGGATGAGCTTAAAACTAACCCCGAAACCCTACGACACAAGATGATCGAGCTGGGCTGGTCGCGTAGGTCCGTGAAATGGGGCGGTGTCGATTACGCTCGGAACCTTTGGCTTCGCCCCGGATATACGGCCTATCGCGGTGAAATCATGTCCCCGGACGGGTCTCGTTTCCCGATCTCGTCGGCGATGGAGGAGGAGATGCGGCTGTGATGGACGACGGCGAAGACTGGATGCAAGACATCCTGGATAACCACTTGGAGAAGGCTCGTTCGCGGGTCTTTTCTCTTTTGGAGCAGACCGAAAGCAATACCGATGGGTGTTTGGTGACCCCGACCAAGGCCCGTCGCAAGACCCGCTTCCGTGGCCGCCAAACCGCCGCCTACCGCTTCGTCTATTGCGTTCTGAACGAGGAAGCTTTGACCTTCGAGGACGTTATTCGCCATCGATGTAACAATCCCCGCTGCATCAATCTGCAGCATCTGGAGGTCGGCAGCAGGCGCGATAACAAACATGATGACTGGATCTTTGCGGCCTATGGATGCGACGCCGAGTGGCTCTGACCTGCACCAACTGGCAACGGGGGCTCCCAAGGCTCCCGTTCGTACTGCCCAAGCCGCATCGAGTTCCGCAAGGTGGTGAACGCCTTGTCTTGACGGCTCTGAATGCCCGGGATCGGGACAGCGCGTTCCGGTCGTTTCGGGATCTCTGGCCAACGGGTCATATTGCCAAGACACCGAGCAATACGGCGCTGAACAACCTCGTTGACACAATCGAGGCCCGGCACCCATTTCTGGACGCTTTACTGTTCTCGGACCAAGGCATAGGGCTC
>JAQXDR010000006.1 GCA_029251265.1 Pseudoprimorskyibacter sp.
CAGACCCATTTGCCTGAATTCCAAGCCAAGGTAGCGCTTGAAGCCATCCGCGAGAGGACGACGCTTGCGGAAGTGCCGTAGGCATACGGTGTTCGTGCCACCCGGATGGGCACATGCAAGCATGCAGCGATTGACAACATTGCGATGGCATTTACGCACCACAGGTGCAGCGCCAGACCAGATAGGCGCGGCTGACGTCGATGAACTGCATTGCATGAGCGGCCGGCTTGTGGTGGAGCGGGATTTTTTTGGCAGATGCCTCGTGCAAACGGCTCGGAACGTGAGGTGAAAATGGTGAGCAAAAGTTATAAGCCGAGGATGCGTCGGAAGTGTGCATTTTTGACGTTAACGCGATCCAAGTTGTACTATGAACCGAAGGGTGAGAGCGCAGGGGGCTTTAGATTGTGTGGCGGTCATTGATAAGTAGATTTTGGAGAGGCCCTGGTACGGGTCGCGCCAAATAGCCCGTCACATGAAGGTCATCATTATCAATGTGGTCGTCACCGGGTTCGTCGGTTGATGCGCCTCATGTAGTTGGTTCCGATGTATCAGGAGCCCAACATGAGCAAGAAACATCCTCAGCACAAAATCTGACCTGTGCTCCCCCTATTTTTCATGGGGTCTATTTGTAGAACTCATGCCAGCGGTTTTGCGTGTTCCAGTATCATAGCGGGAGTTTTGCGGCCGATGGCCATGTTTGGCCGATCATTGTTGATGTCCATAGCCATTTTGCTGCGGCTTTCCGGGCCATTCGATGATGCGGTTCAGGGGTCTTGAGACGCGCAGTGCTGGCAGGGAAAAATCCACCTCAATGGCCAAGCCATCGCGGTTAAAAGCATCCGCGATGAAGTCCTTGCTCCATGTTTCATTGGGCTGATCAGGCACAGCCAGCGGTTCTGGTTTTTCTCTTTTCACCCGCTTTCAGCCTGTTTAAGGATCGCCATAATCTGCGCGTCGCTAAATCGTGTCGTCTTCACAAGTTTCGTCCTCGTGTAAGCGGCTACAAAAACTCTACTTTCAAACCCAATGGGCTTTAGGGGGATGACAACCCTATCTGCTGCGGAACGTCGTGATTGATCGGCCCAGCCAGGTTTGGTGCGCAGATATCACTTATATTCCGGTGCGCCGTGGCTTCGTGGATCTCGTGGTGATCATGGACCTGTTCAGCCGCAAAGTTTTGGCCTAAGGCCTCGCCAAAAGCATGGATGTCGCGTTCTGCGTTGCAGCAATGCAAGAGGCATTGGCACGACATGGCACGTTGGGCATCTTCAACACCGACCAAAGATCACAGTTCACCAGCAGTGATTGGATCGACGTTCTGACAGATGCTAAGATCAAATTCAGCATGAATGGCAAAGGCGCATGGCGCGACAATCGGATGATTGAGCGTCTTTGGCGATCCCTCAAGTACGAATGCGTCTCTCTGCATGCCTTTGAAACAGGCTCAGAAATATAGGTGGGCATCCGCAAATTGCTGACTTACCACAACGCTGAACGACCGCACGCGACACACGACATATTGAACCCCGATGAGGCTTATGCCAGCAAAACAGAACCAGTGAGATTAGCAGCCTAAATAAAACCCTGATCCATCTTGAAAATGATGCAAACTGATCGGTAAATTAAGACCACATCTGTCTTTGGTGCCCCATCATTATCCGCAAGGTGTTTTGGCGATTATGTAGGTTTGTATTTATACATGGAATGTCAGTTCTTTGCCTTATCGTTGCAATTCTTGACGTCTTGCCATGAATGGGGCTGGACAAAAGACCCTGGCCGCGTCGACACTCGGGGCAATGATACAGACCACATGGAGATACTACAGATGAATACATTGTTGACTTCTGCTGTAGCCTTGCTGATCGCAACCACCACTGCTCAGGCGGGTGGACATGGATGCGCGGCGGGCAAAACACTCACTGACGGGACGCTGACAATCGCGACCGGGAATCCTGCCTATTATCCTTGGGTGATGAATGATGCCCCAGAAAGCAAAGAGGGATTCGAGGCCGCCGTTGCCTATGCCGTTGCCAATGAAATGGGCTTTGATGACGATGCAGTGACATGGGTGCGCACCAGCTTTGATGAGGCGATCCAACCCGGTGCCAAGAATTTTGATGTCAATATGCAACAATATTCCATCACCCCTGAGCGTGAGATGATGGTAGATTTTTCGCTACCTTATTATACGTCGGCGATGGCGGTTTTGACCACTGGCAAGGTCATCTCGGCGGGAGCAGAACCTACATTGGAGAGCCTGCGGGGGTTGCTTTGGGGGGCGGCCGCAACGACGACGGCTGTTCCAATGTTGGCGGAAATAGCGCCCAACAGGGACCCTATGCTGTATAATGATAATACAGACGTGACAGCCGCGATTGCTGCAAACCAGATCGATGCTGCTTTGTTCGATTTGCCGACAGCTTTGTTCCTGTCGGCGGTGATGGTTGAGGATGGCGCGCTGTTGGGCCAGTTCCCCGCCGATCGCAGTGAGGCGCCAGATCAGTTTGGCATGCTTATGGAAGAGGGCAATCCTTTGCGCGACTGTGTGAACGCTGCAATTACGTCTCTTACGGACAGTGGTGCTTTGGCCGAGATCGAAGCCACTTGGCTGCAGTCCGCTACCGGGGTGCCGGTGATCGAATAGATGGCGCAAGCGCCCATGACCCGCCGCGCCGCGCACCAAGCGCAGGCGCGGCGCAAGGCACTGCGTATTGGTGCGGGATCGACCATCGCTGTTTTTGCAGCGGTGGTCGTCTTTGTGCCCATGGCCCCCGGCTGGCCAGCGGTTCAGCGTAGTTTTTTCAATGCCGAGGTTTTGCAAAGAACATTTCCAGGCCTTTTGGATGCTTTTGTGCTGGATGTGATGATTTTTGCGTGGTCAGCCCCAGCCATTGCCATTCTGGGGCTTTTGGTCGCAATCGCGCGTGATCTGCGCAGTCCTGCCTTTTTTCCCATCCGTTTGTTGGCAACGGTCTACACGGATGTCTTTCGGGGATTGCCGGTTATCCTTGTTATCTACCTGATTGGATTTGGTATTCCCGGACTTGGACTGCCAAGGCCATGGAATTCCCCCTATATTTGGGGCTCGCTTGCTCTTGTCTTGGTGTATTCGGCTTATGTTGCCGAGGTGATCCGGTCTGGCATTGACAGCATCCACCGCAGCCAGCGCGCCGCGGCACTGTCTTTGGGACTGGGCCACGGGGACACCATGCGGTTTGTCATACTTCCTCAGGCGTTGCGTAATGTTTTGCCTGCAAATATGAACCTTGTGGTCGCATTACAAAAGGATGTGGCGCTTCTGTCGTTTGTAGGCCCGGTTGAGATCTTTCGGCAGGCGGGGGTGTACAAATCCCTTTATGCGAATTTCACGCCCTACGTTGGCGCTGCGCTGATTTTTTTGATTATCACCATTCCGGCGACGCGATATGCAGATTACTTGTTGCAAAAACAACGCCAAAGGCAGGGTTGAATGCTAAGACTAGAGGCTGTCAACAAGAGCTTTGGCGCCAACAAGGTGCTGGATGGTATCGATCTTGAGGTGGCCAAAGGCGAGATGGTGTGCCTGATTGGTGCGTCTGGGTCTGGCAAATCCACACTGTTGCGGTGTGTTAATCTTCTGGAGCCGATTGACGATGGTACGATTTGGTTTGATGGTCAGGATATAGCGGACCCCGACCTGGATCCGCAGCCTATACGCCAACGTATCGGGATTGTTTTTCAAAGTTTCAATTTATTCCCGCATATGACGGCGATGGAAAACGTAATGCTGGCGCCGCGTCGGATAAAACGTCTTAGCCGCGCATCATTACATGCATCGATATCCACTCTGTTCGACCGGTTTGGCCTATCTGACAGAATGGGGCATTATCCTGACCAGTTGTCGGGTGGACAGCAGCAACGCGTGGCGATTATCAGGGCGCTGGCCATGCAACCCGAAATCATGCTGTTCGACGAGATTACCTCGGCGTTGGATCCCGAACTGGTGGCTGAGGTTTTGGATGTTTTGCGCGCGCTTCATTCGGAAGGAATGACGATGATCATGGCCACGCATGAAATCGGTTTTGCCAGAGAGCTATCGGATAGAATTTGTTTTTTGGATGGAGGCCGTATTCTAGAACAAGGCCCTCCGTCAAAGGTTATTGACGATCCACAAGAAGCCCGTACGAGGGCCTTCCTTTCCAGAGTTTTCTGATAAAGGCGTTTATATCATGGCGCGCCTACCCGCAAAGAGACGCGGTTATATCATGTTTTATGAAGGTTGCTTACCCCAATGTCCGTGTTTGGATAGTTCCTGCATAGCAAGACATGTTTGATCTAATTCGCACAGCTCAGAAACAGACACGTGTCCGGCCCCTTTTGCGCGGTGTGCGTAGCCGCTGGCCTTGATGGTTTCCGCAGACCAAATCCCAAGCGGCTTATCGAATAAGAATATGTCCCAAACAGTCAACAGGGTGTCTTGGGTGGTGGGCTGACTGCGCGTCATCATTTCAAAGGTCTTGCTGTCTGGGATCTTCCTTTTCTAGACCGTGTGAGGCCGATGGCATTCGTTCTTAGTCAGAACCGCCCAGACTATTCTTGCTGCCGTTCCAGCAGCGATAGGCACTTACAGTGTGGCGCATTGCGACGCCCGTTGGAGCAGCAGCTATCCACGCCATCCGCTTTGCCCACAGCCAAATTTCCCATTAGAATTTAATCACATTTCACTTTCGCAGAATTCAAATTCGCGACAGATCTCGGGGATTTCTTCACTTGGGCAGCCAAAGGCGCATGCAATCAGTGGTTTTGGGAAAAATCCGACCGAAAGCCCTGCCACGGATACTATGGCAAGTGCACTATGTGCATACACATCATTACGTCCATTTGTGAATGTGACAAACGAAAGTGACGTGGCTTTCTGGGCATCAAGAGTTCTTTCCTACAGGAATATTATATGCACCAATGCAAGCTGGAGTTGCTGCAATTGGTTTACGTGCGTCTTGGATGTCTGGCGCAAAAAGAAGTGAAGCACGTGGGAAATATTTTCCGCCCCATTCGTTTAGCTTCGAAGTTGCGCTGCCATTGGGGTTACACAAGGTTCCGCCATCCAAGAATGAATGACAGCCCGCATATTCAAAATATGCATTTGGCAGTTCTTTCGAAATTCTTTTTGTATATTGGATATCCACAGATTGGCTATTGGTCATGATAATGGTCGTCATACTGAGGGTTTCGCGTCAAGAGAGCCTGATGTGGCCCTAGTTTCCTAGACACCTGCCTCATTCATTTTCTGCTGTTTCATTTCATAGTCAACCGGTGACAGCATGCCGTTGTTCGTGTGCTTGGGTGTCGGGTTATAAAACATCTCGATGTAGTCGAACACATCGTGCCTTGCTGCGTCGCGTGTGAGGTATGTTCGCCGCCTAATGCGCTCCCGTTTCAAAAGTTGGAAGAAGCTTTCTGCGACCGCGTTATTATGACAATTCCTACGTCTGCTCATGCTGGCATCCAGATTGTGTTTGCTGAGAAACGATTGCCACTCTTTGCCGGTGAACTGTGAGCCCTGATCGGAATGGATCATGACCCTGTGCTTGGGTTTGCGCCGCCAAACGGTACTCAGCACTGCCCCCCATTCCCAAATGGCACACCAATAGAACATCCAGCCCACGACCCGCCTTGAGAACAGATCAATCACGACGGCCAGATAAGACCAACCTTCGTGCATTCTGATGTATGTGATGTCTGTCACCCAGACCTTATCAGGCGCATCGACTTCGAATTGACGATCCAATGTGTTGTCAGCAACCACAGCAGGCTTGCCGCCATAGCGACCGGGACGGCGTTTGTATCCGATCTGTGCTGAGATGCCCGCCAAGCTGGCAAAGCGTGCCACACGATTCCCAGAGCAGGTCTCACCCTGATCCAGAAGATCATCGTGCAGCTTGCGGTATCCCTAGACCTTGCCACTGTCCGTCCATGCCTGGTGGATCAGCTCCGTCTGACGTGCATCTTCAAACGCACGCTGACTTAACGGTTCTTTAAGCCATGCATAGAACCCGCTGAAATGGACCATCAGCACACGACACATCGACCGCACAGAAAACTCTGCACGGTGAGCCTCAATGACCGCGTA
>JAQXDR010000072.1 GCA_029251265.1 Pseudoprimorskyibacter sp.
GCGGGGTTATGGAAAAGAAAAAATGTGGAAACGGGTCCTTACCACAGGTGCGCGACGGATCTGGACGGTTGGTGTTACGGGCCTCCGGGTGCATTTGACGGCCAATCTGCCAAGATCAAATAAATTGCGCCCAAGATCGGTTTTGGGCATGAGCTCGCGTCGGGCGTGGAGTCGAAAATCCGAGCCGGACAGCGGTCGGCGTGATGGGTCAACCAAGGCCGAGCGTGATCGCGTCAACGCTCTGACACGCGAGAGCCGCCCATTTTGCAAGGGCTCGGGTTTACACAAAATCACCAAGAGGTGTGGGGCCACGCAGAAGTGCAGCCAGAGATGACGTGTGTCCCAGAGGATAATCGGTCGGCGTATCGGGGCTGAAACTGTGATGCGTGGTGACAGCTTTGGTCTGCCATGCCCACTGAACGAGGTTAACAGACCGCGCCGCGTGCGATGATGCCGAACCCGCTGTGGGTGTCGCAATGCACCTATGTCTCAACCGGGCAGGGCTTTGTTATCGATACATTTGGCAACAAGATCGTTGGGTGGCGCGCATCCAAATCACAGAAAACCCAGTTTGTCTTGGACGCGTTGAAGCACGCGCTTTATGAACGCCGACCTGCAGATAGCCTTGTCCATCGCAACGACCAGGGCTGCCAATATCTGTCGATCAAATACAAAAAAGGGCGGTGGAGGCCGGGCTGGAACCCCGCGTTGGTAGGGTTGGCAGTTGGTATGACACGGCCCTCGCCACGACGATGATTGGCCTCTTCAAGGCAGACGTCATTCACAGGTTGGGACCGTGCACGTCAGCCAAAGCCGAGGCGATACATGTTGCAAACTGATGTCATGGAGCCAAAGGGTTGTCGGCAAACGCACAGAATATCTAAATGTCAGACAATCAACGGCCCGCAGCATATGCCTGCATTAAACGCGGTGTTGCCGCAGCTGACACCAACCCGTCCGGGCGGCGTGATGCGGCCGTCAGACGACCGATCGACATAGGTGCTGCTACGTCGACACGATGCCCGCGTGACGTGAGATTTTCAATCAGATCATGTCCAAATTCCGGTTCCACCATCAGATGGCCTGCTCGAAATCCCCGTGGGTAGAATGACGCTTCTAGATGATCGGTCAAAAAAAGAGGGCCATCGATCGCCTGTTGGGGGCTCATTCCCTCCATCAGACGCACCAGAAATGCAAGCTGCCACTGATCCTGCCGATCGCCCCCCGGTGTTCCAAATGCAATCCGCGTACCATCTGGCGCCTGCGCCATACTGGGAGACAGAGTGGTACGCGGTCGTTTGCCGGGTGCCAGTGCGCCAGGGCTTGCAGGATCCAGCCAAAACATCTGTGCACGATTGTTCAATGGCGCCCCTAGCCCCGGTACTACCGGATTGGATTGCAGCCATCCACCCGAAGGTGTTGCCGAAATAACCAATCCCCACTGATCAATGACGTCAAGATGAACCGTGTCGCCTTCATTGCGCAAGAGGTGCGCCATGGTAGGCTCTCCACTACCTGCTCCATCCACCATGGCATCCTTGCTCGACAGGCGCAGGGCCAGTGACGCGGCTGCCGCTTCGTGCCCTTTGATCACACCCGGCACATGGGTCATGCTGGCGATGCCCGTGATGGCTTGCGCGCGTTCCCTGGCGAATTCTGCTGATAACAAGACATCCAGCGGGACTGTCTGCTCATCCGCAAGATAAGCATCCCGATCCGCAAATGCGGTTTTCAGAGCTTCGACCTGAAAATGGATGCCGTCTGGGCTCATTGATCCGGCGTCAAACGCTCCCTTGGCATCCAAAGTTTGGAGCGCCATCAAAAGACTTGGGCCTTGGCTCCAGTGTCCCGGTTTCCAGACGTGCCAACCCTGCACAGAACTGCTTGTCGGAGCCTCCCAAGTGGCCTGCCAATCGGCCATGTCCTGCCCCGATAAAACGCCACGTCTGGCCGTGCCTGTTCCGTCTACAACGCAGGCATCACGCAGATAGCTGTCAATTGTCTCTGCCACAAAGCCTTGAGAAAAGGCGCGTCGCGCCGCCTGAATTTGGGCCGCGCGACCGGTGGCTGTTTCGGCTTCTTTCAACAGCGCTGTCCACATACTGGCAAGATCGGGGTTGCAAAACAGCGCTCCAGGTTTCGGGACCTGCCCGTTTGGCATCCAAACCGCAGCCGAGGATGGCCAGTGGTGCTGGAACATGTCAGCGGCTCCGGCGATCACGTCGGACGCGGCACGCAACAAAGGGTGACCTGCCCGCGCATACTGCACGGCGGGCTCCATAACCTCACGCAATGAAAGGCGCCCATATTCCGCCAATAGCACCATCCACGCATCAAAGGCGCCCGGGACAACGCAGGCCAAAAGACCGCTTCCCGGTATGGTCGACAACCCCTCGGAGCGATAATGCGCAACTGTTGCGCCGCGCGGAGCAACCCCTTGCCCGCATAAAACCCGTGGCACATCCGAAAGGGGATCCCATACCAGAACGGGAACCTCGCCAAATGGTCCGTTCAGGTGTGGCTCGACCACATTCAACACCAATGCGGCCCCCACAGCGGCATCCGCAGCGCTACCGCCGGCCTCGAGCAATTTCATCCCCACGGCTGATGCAAGCCAATGGGTTGTGGTCACCATGCCAAAGGTGCCTTGCAAATCGGGACGAGTCGTAAATGCCATAAGATGAGGCTAGCGCGCCCGAGAGGTATTTGACCAGAGCGCATAGGATCATATGCGGCCGACGTAGGCTCTCTGTTACTCAAAGTGCTCTTTGCTGCAAGCGGGTGTAGGACGGCAGGACTGACCCATAAAGATCCCCGAACTGTGGTGCAACCTTGGGCATGGGCCCCTCGGGTCCGGAAAATCCAGTCGAACGATGCACAGAATCGTACCAATGCGCGGCCCAAATACCATCGCTGCGATGGCCACCTGCGGGCCAGGACAACATCGCAGGCTCGAATGCAATCCCAATCGCGTCGCACAGGGCACGCAGAGTTTGCTCAGGCGCAGCGCGCACATCTGAACTATCCACAACAATCGGCGAAGCGCCCTGCAAGGCACTGATCTGATCGAAAAGGTCAGCCTGTTCGATAAAACCAAGATCGCCAATCACAGGATTTTCTCTTTTGCGCGCATAGGATGCCAGAACCCGTGCAGGATGCCGGATCAAAAACACATGCGTGATATCGCCGGCAAACCAATCCCTTGGAATTTGTGGCACCATGTGATGGGTCATGTGTTTTTGATAAAAAATGCCACGCCCTTCTGGCACGGGTCCAAGGCAGTCCCGCGCCACTGCTGCCGCATCTGTGGGGTGTGCTGCCAAAATGGCATCTTTCATGGGATGATCCGCACCAGTGGTCTTTAGATACGGTCCATAGAAAGGTTCGTCCCAAACTGCGCAATCGGTCCGGTTTGCGAAGCTGTACATCATTGCGGTCGACAAATTACGCGGACCGGACCACATGGCGATACGTGTCATGTCAAATGCCCTTTCAGCGTTGCAAGCACTCCGTTTGTTTCCAGCGATTGAAGTGCGCACCCGAGATCATGTCCAAGTTCGGGGTTTGCGGCCAGTGATGGATCAAAGATTTCCGTCATCTGCAAAAGCCGGGCCACCCGACTGCCGACATCCTTGGCCGTCATTGATCGTGTGGCGAGGGTGGCCGCCAGAGGATCTCGCACATCGATCTGCACTCCTGCTTCATCACGCCCTCCGACATAGCGCATCCAACCCGCCACGGCTAAAATCAACGCCGGAGATCGTTCCCCCGCCGCAAGACGTGCAGAAAGCGGGCCAAGCAGACGTTGTGGCAATTTCTGTGATCCATCCATTGCGATTTGCCAGAGCCGGTGCCGAATGGCGGGGTTGCGGTAGCGCAAAAGCAGTGCATCGCAATATCCAACAACATCTGCTTCCTTTGGTGGCGTCAGGGTCGGTATGATTTCAGACCAAAGCGATCTTAGATAGGCCTCGAACACTGGATCATTTGCAGCTTGGGACACCGTCTCATGTCCGGCCAGATACCCCAAATATGCCATTGCGGAATGCGTGCCGTTCAAACACCGCAGCTTCAGAGCCTCCCACGAGACCACGTCATGGGTCAGTGTTGCGCCTGCCTCCTCCCATGGGGGGCGACCGCTTGGAAAATGGTCTTCGATGACCCACTGACGGAAGGGTTCGTGCAAGACGCAGGCAGGATCGTGCAGACCCGTCGTCTGTGCCAGACGCGCAATATCTGCGTCGGTCGTTGCAGGCGTAATGCGATCCACCATGCAACTTGGAAAAGCAACATTGTGCGCAATCCACGCCTCAAACTCGGGATCCTGCGCCCGGGCCAAGTCGCGCACAACCCCGCCAACGACATGGCCATTGTCTGGTAGATTGTCACAGCTGAGCACCGTAAAGGGCGCCACATTCGCGGCGCGACGCGCGGCCAATGCTGCCACGATAAAACCCGGAGCCGATTTTGGTGCATCAGGATGCGCGCGGTCATGTTGGACCAAGGGATGATCCAGATTTAGCCTTCCGGTTGCAGGTTCGTGACAGTAGCCTTTTTCTGTCACTGTCAATGTAACCACGCGTACATCCGGATCCGCCATGCATCTGATCACTGCTTGTGGATCCTCTGGTGCAACCAAAACAGCGGTCAATGCGGTGATCACTTGCGTGGTCTCGCCCGATGGACCTTGTTCCACAGCTGTATAGGCACATTTTTGGGGTTCAAGCGTGTCACGCGCCGTTGAGCTTTGCAGGGACACGGCCAAAATCCCCCACTCATCCCCCTGCCCGGCCATGGCATCTTGGGTGTAGGGCGCAATAAAGGCGCGAAAAAACGCACCCGGACCAAGGTGTACAATTCCAACGCGAGGGGCGTCTGTTTGGCGGGTCAAACGGGGATACGACATTATCACAGTCTCTTTCTCAAAGCCGGTAGGCTGCTTTGACCAGATCATAGCTCAAAGCACGCGCCAGATCCGCGGCCTCGGCCTCTCGCAGACGCCCTGTTCCCACAAGCCCGGCCAGATAGGCGCAGTCACTGCGCCGCGACACATCGTGACGGGCCGGGATCGAGGTGAAGGCCCGCGTATCATCGTTAAAACCTACGGTGTTATAAAACCCGCATGTTTCAGTCGTAAGTTCGCGGAAACGGCGGATGCCGTCGGCGCTGTCGAAAAACCACCATGGCGGGCCCAGACGCAGGGCAGGATACGCCCCTGCCAAGGGGGCAAGTTCACGACCATACGTGGTTTCATCCAGCGTAAACAGAATGATGCTCAGATCAGGCTCCATCCCGACGGCGTTCAGCAAAGGTTGCAGCCCACGCACCCAATCTGTGCGGACGGGAATATCAAAACCCTTGTCCGTGCCAAATTCAGACAGCACTGTCGTGTTGTGATTTCGCAACGATCCCGCATGGATTTGCAGCACCAACCCGTCATCAAGGCTCATTCGGGCCATTTCAGTGAGCATCTGTCCACGGAAGGTCTCGGCATCCTCTGACGTGGCGATGCCGGTCAAAACCCGCGCATAGAGCGCACGCGCCTCACCTGAAGACAAATCACATGTGCGCGCGGTGGGATGTCCATGGTCACTGGCGGTGGCACCCATGGCGACAAAATCGGCCCGCCGCACGCGATGGGCTGCCAAATATCCGTCCCAAGTCGCAATATCCTCACCAGTGATATCACCAAGGCGGCCAACGTTTTCGGCGAAACCCGCAGCCTCAGGATCAACACATGTATCCGGACGGTATGTCGGTATCACGCGGCCGGACCAATCACTGTCTTGGATGCTCTTGTGCCAGCGCAGATCGTCTAATGCGCTGTCTGTGGTCGCAAGACATTCAATGCCAAACTGGTCAAACAAAGCTCGCGGACGATAATCAGGCCGCGTCAAACAGGTAGCGATATGGTCGTAGTGCGCCTGAGCATTTTCAACAGTCAGCGGTTCCTGCAATCCAAACACGTGCTGAAAAGAATGTTCGATCCACATCGCCGATGGCGTGCCTCTGAATAGATGGAAATTTGCAGCAAACCGGTTCCAGATTTCGCGGGGATCAGTTTCAACTTGCCCCCCGCTCGTACGGGCGACGCCTAGGTCCTCTAGCCGCATACCCTGACTGACCAGCATTCTGAAAACATAATGATCCGGGACCACAAACAATTGGGCTGGATCCGGAAACGCCTCGTTTTGTGCAAACCATCGCGGGTCACAATGGCCGTGTGGGCTCAGAATTGGCAACTTTGCGACCTCGGCGTATAAATCACGTGACAGGGCACGCAAACCGGGATCAGCAGGAAAAAGGCGGTTGGGATCAAGCATAGGCATACCGCAGTGGTGCGGAAGTTTTACCGTTTTGGCAAGAGGTGCATTGTGTCTTTCCCTGTGCAGACTTCGCGCTTAACCTAGCGCGATGACACACCCGACCCGCATTGACGCCCACCACCACTTTTGGCACCCCGCACGCGGAGATTACGACTGGATGAAACCTGATGATCCCGTGATCTGGCGTGCATATGGTCCGGCCGATCTTACGCCTTGTCTCGCGGCTGCCAAGATTGAAAAGACCGTTCTGGTTCAGGCAGCGCCCACCCTGCAAGAAACTGAATATCTTTTGGGTCTTGCTGATGCCACGCCGTTTGTTGCGGGGGTGGTTGGGTGGATTGATTTTGAAGACCCAAAACAGCACCAGTCGATCAAAAGACTTGCAGCACATCCCAAATTCCTTGGCCTGCGTCCCATGATCCAGAATTTGCCAGATGACGCGTGGATGCTGCGCGCTGATGTCCAATGGGCGTTCGCGGCGATCTGCGATCTGGACTTGACCTTTGATGGATTGGGATTTCCACGGCACATTCCTTATTTTATCCAGTTGATCGACCGTTACCCGCAGATGCGCACGGTTCTGGATCATGGACTGAAACCGCAGATCAAGGACAAAGACTGGCAGACTTGGGCAGATGGGATTGCCTCTTTGTCCGAAACCGGAGCGTATATAAAACTTTCCGGTCTCGTCACTGAATGTGGGGCAGATTTTGAACCCCAAACCCTGCGCCGCTACAGCGATCATATACTGGCCTGTTTCGGGGCCGAAAGGGTTATGTGGGGATCAGACTGGCCTGTATGTCGCAAAAGATGCGACTACGACCGATGGGTTGCAATTGCACAACACCTGACCGATGACCTTTCAGCCCCTGAACAAGACATGGTCTGGGGCAAGAGTGCCGCCGCGTTTTACCGATTGAAAGAGACAGCAAATGACTGACACTTTACGTCCCATAGGCCAGACTGGCCTGCTTATCCCATCCATTTGTTTCGGGACTTCCGCCTTAGGCAACATGCCTGAAACCTATGGCTATACCGTGGAATCTGCCCGGGCAACCAATACTGTTAAGGCCATCCTGCAGGGGCCAATGCCGTTTTTGGACACCTCGCGAAACTACGGCGCTGGCAAAAGCGAAGCCCGTGTCGGGACGGCTTTGCGCACAATGGGCGGCTTGCCGGACGGTGCCGTGATATCCACCAAATTGGATCGCTGCCCGAACACAGGTCGTTTCGATGCAGCCCGTGCCCGTGACAGCCTCGGCGAAAGTCTTGAGGCCCTCGGCCTTGATCGTATTCAACTGCTACATCTGCATGATCCCGAACACGCCCGTGATCTTGATGAATGCCACGCCGCGATTGAGGCATTGTTCGAGATGAAGGCACAAGGTCTGGCGCAGGCTGTCGGCTTGGCTATGGGACGATTGGACATCATGGAGCCTGTCTTACGTGCCTATCCCTTTGACGCATTGATAAACCACAACCGCTTTACGCTTCTGAACCGATCGGCCGACGCCATGTTCACGGAAGCGAAAGATCGCGGCATTGCGATCCTGAACGCGGCCCCCTTTGCCGGAGGTGTCTTGGCCAAGGGATCCCGACAAATGCCAAAAATCACCTATCAGGACGCCACTGAGAGTGATCTTGCGCCGGTTCGCGCGATAGAAGCAGCCTGTGCGAAATATGATGTGGCGTGTGGTGCGGTTGCCTTGCAATTTTCTATGCGCGATCCGCGCGTGACTTCGACCATTGTTGGCGTGTCGCGGCCTGAACGGGTGACACAAGCCCTGGATTGGGCGGCCGCAGACATACCCGAGGGCTTATGGGACGATCTGGAGGGGCTTGGCTATGTGACAATCGATCCTGAGGCCAACCGTATCTACACACCGGGATAACATTTTGGACCATAACAGTTCGGTGATCCCAAAACGACGGGTCACGGGCAAGGTTATGCGGCTCAAAGCCCGTTTGCTTCAAGGTCGGCCCAGATCTCTTCAACCCAGGATTTGATCTGGAGTGCTTCCTGCCACCGGTTCGACATCTCGCGGCCATCTGCGCCGGTCATTGCGTATTCCGGCGGGCCCAATTCACACAAAAAAATGCAATCGCCTGTTGGGTTGCGCGATCGCCAATCTCTCAAACCTTCGCGCCACCAGCCGCGAAACAGATCTACCCATTTCTTGTTCTGTGGGAAATCCAGCTGGAGTTGGATTTGCTGGCGCGAGGCCACGCGCCCTTGAAAGCTGTCAGAACGCTGCAAGACACGACTGATCAGTCCCTTGTCCCGATCACTGATAGGAAACCAGAATTCACGATCCACTACATAGTGAGACAGGTCTGCACAGATCCGCATTTCCGGCACAGCATCCATCAGGCAAAGTGTTGCATAGAGATCGTTCGTGATGCAGTTGCGATGGGTTTCGAACTGGATCGGCATGTCTTCTTGTTCGGACATTTCAATCCATCGGCGGATCACTGGAATCATGCCGTCGACAGACAGCGGCATCACCTGCCCGATTACATCCACGAAAGGCGATCCGAAATCTTTGGCCATCTTCAACGTATCGCGCAGAGACTCCATGGTTTTTGGAAAGGCAACAATCAGCGGTGTCAGATCGTTGCGTTCCAGATGCGGCCGAAAATCATGGGCTTCGGCGACATCTGCGGCCCCCAGATCCAGCGCCAGACCCGCATATCCCGCATCCGCAACCATCGCACAGATATCTTGTTTGGGCAAAACCCTGCCAGTGTGATCATGCGGCTGCATGGCCCAGGCAGAGGTATAGACCTTGAGACGACGCGTCATTCTGCGGGTACGCGATAGGTTTGGGTGCCTCGTGACATAATCCAGACCTCGTTCATGGGATATTGGCTTTCATCTTTTTGCATCAGCTTACGGATGACCTCTATCTGGAACTCGATCCAGCCCATGCGCCAGACCTCGCCTGTTTGGGCTTCGATCTTGGTATTTAGATCCCGCAATTTCCAAAATGGCACCGTTGGAAACGTATGATGCGCCGTGTGATACGGCATCTGCCAGCACAACCAACGCATCACCGCATTGGTCCGCGTTGATCGGGTGTTTTGCAAAATATCGCTTTCATGGCTAAGGCCAAGATGTTCGATGGTGTTTTGCAACTGGTGCACCGGTTTCGCCAGGATCATCGGGATCAGCCAGAACGTTGCCCACGCCCATGACCCAAATGCCAGTGATCCTGCGATAATCGCTATATAACCGAGCAGATGCAGGCGGCTTTCTGTGATGACCTTGCGCTCTTCTTCCGGGCGAATGTAGGGTTCAATGATGATCCCACGGGCGCGTCGGACAATCCCAACGATCCGATTGCGCCAATAGCTGATCCCAGACATCCATAGCAAATAGGTGCGCAAGGTATAGGGTTCGCGCACCAGCTCTCCGTCACGGTTCCAGTCTTGGGTCCATTGATGATGCGCAAAATGCATGATCTGGTCAAAATCACGCGGGAACAGCATGAAAAAGCCGATAATCCGCCCGCAAATTGTGTTCAGTTTGCGCGTGGCAAACACAGTCGAATGGCTAAGCTCGTGTTGCGCCGCATAAAGAAAATTGATCATCACGCCAAGCGCAAATCCCGTCACCAAAACCCACCACGTGCCCATGGCAAGGCTGTGCAACCATATCGCAAGCGATATGGCCCCCAGATGGGATAACAGCTGCCCCCACCCGTGCAGATCAGATTTCTGGTTCAGCGCCCGCATTTCGTCACGGGTCAACAACTTGCGTCGGGAAAACTGGGCGTCCATCGAATGCTCCTGATCAGTGGTTGGGGAAAGGTTAGGCAGAGGTCGGGCACGACGTCCAGAGATTTGGGACACATCGGGTTAAATTTTTGTATCCTGCCTCATTGATGATCTGTGGTGTGTCATAACAGATCGCTCGGCTTTGGTGGCGCTTGTCCTGCCAGCCTCAGCAGATCCCAGGCCAGCACAAGGTTGGATGACAGAACCGGCATATCAAGCGTGTCTTCAAGCGTGGGGATCACATCAAGCGTATGCAGGTTGGTACAAGACAGAAATACGCCATCAACGTCTTTTTTTGCCACTAATGCCTGTGCCGCCGATGCAACTGACGCCTGCGAGATGTTGATCACAGCGGCCTCGGACGGTTCGTCAAATGATCCAAATACAGGGGTTTCAATGCCTGCTTTCCCAAGCACCTCGCGCAGACGCGCAGAAACCTGCGCCACATAAGGTGACAGAACTGCCAACCGTTTCAGCCCAAGGGTCTGACAGGCTGCCAATAGCGCAGAGACAGGATCCGTTGTGCCCGCCGTGCGGGCACCGGCACGCAACAATCGGGCAATTTGCTCTGGACCTACCTGTGCCGCCCCCGAGGTACAACAATACGCCACCCCGTCAAATGTTGTCGCTTGTGGTAAAAGACCGGCCGCAACCGGGATATGGGCACCAATGGCTTGCAGGCTTTCCTGACTGACATCAGGCGCTGCTGGCACACGGCTGACAAACCAACGGATATCTTTCGGGATCAGGCGGCGAAAATCCTCTTCTAATGTTTCATCTGTTTGCAACACCACCAGCCCCAATCGCGCCAAAGGCTGGGGAGAGGTTGTATACGAAAAAAACGTCATATCCGGATCATGTCTTTGGCAGGCTCTGTAAGCCAGTCTGCACCGGTTGGCGTGATGTGGATATTTTCCTCATGTACGAGGGTAACACCCGGCGCGACCTGCAGGCCTGGCTCTAGCGTCAGAACCATACCCACCTCCAGGCGGGTGTGATCGCCAGGAATAAGAGACGGCCACTCTGTCAGCTGTAGTCCCAGACCATGCCCGTAACGACCTGCGTCGCTGCCGCCTGCCCCGCCGGTCAACACTTGGTCCATGGCGTGGAACAGATCCGCCGCCGAGGCGCCAGGCCGCGCGGCTGCGAAACCGGCATGCGTCGCCTCGATCAGGCGCGCGTGAGCGTCTAAACTGGCCTGAGCCACAGGACCCACAGCGAAATTTCTGTCAAAATCGCAGAAATATCCGTCCAGAACCACCCCTGTGTCCAGCATCAGCACATCGCCTTTGGCCAAAGGGATATCCCCTGCCGGAGAGATCACATCGCGATATCCTCCGCGACCTGCCCCACCTGCCAGATAGGCCACCCAATCGGCACCTTCTTGCAGACACAGACACTGAAACTGCCGAAAGACTTGGGACAACTCAACGCCGGTCGAAGCGATTTCCGGCACACGCTCGAACGCCCGGGCGGCAATTCCGCAGGTCTGTCTGATTTTTTCAATCTCGGCCGGGCTTTTGACCAATCTCAAAGCCCGCAGGATGCCCTGATCGCCTGTCAGCACCATGGGGAGAACGGACTGCGAAAGATATTGTAAATCTGCCCATGGCATGCGGACATGGGTTTCATGTCCGTCGGGTATTGCGATGCGAGCCTGCGCAGGCAGTACGTCCCGAAGGGTCTCGGCCAACAGAGATAATCCATCATCTTCCAAATCCGGAGAGCGCCATGTGCGGATATCGTCTATCCAGCTTTGCCCCATGAGATGTGCCCCGATAGACGGGATCACCGCAATCGGATCACCCGCTGCAGGAACAACAAGAAACCATGGGCGGGTCGGGCTTTCCCAAAAGCGGGTCAGAAAACCGGTGAAATACCGCAGTTCTGGCTCAGTCGTTAACAGCAGGGCGTCCAGTTGCGCGCTGGCCATGGCCGATTGCGCGCGCGCGACACGGGCCTTGTATTCTTGGACGTCAAAGCCTCGCAATACAGGCAGAGGGCTCATGCCTCGGGGCCCTCGCTCAGAATGATCAAAACGCGGGCCTCGGCGCCCGGCGCATGAGACATTGCCCCGGCCAACCCTGCCGCCCCCGAGTCCGTGGTGGCAAATCCGTGCTGAGCCGCCATCTGGGCGGCTGCCTGCCCTTGTGCTTCGGTGATCAACAAAAACCCATCAGCATCCCGCGCTAGGCCTTTAAGCGCAATCAGCGACGGCTCTTTGCAATCCAGACGTCCCATCGACGATTCCGGGCCCGATGTGCACAGCGCAGCCCCTGCTTGAACAGAGGCGTGCAGTGCCGGCGCATGGGTCGGCTCGACCACCACGATGTCCGGTGCATCCCCCCATGCCTGCCGCGCCATCACCGCGCAGGCTGCCGCCAAGCCACCAACACCGGCCTGCAGGTATATATGCGTGGCCGGCTCGGGGCACTGACTGATCGCTTCTGCCATCAGCATGCAATACCCCTCCATCAGTCGGTGCGGGCGTGCGCTGTAGCCGGGCCATGAGCTGTCTGACAAAAGCCGCAGTCCCTCGGCGCTGGCGGCGGCCGCAGCGGCGGCCATGCTGTCTTCGTAGACCGCGCCTTCGCGGCGCACTTCGGCCCCTTTGGTGCGCAAACGATCGGCAAAGGCCTCTGGGACCGTATCGGCTAGATAGACCACCGCACGGGCGCCAAAAGCCTGCGCGCCAGCCGCCACCGACAGCCCATGATTGCCCGCACTGGCCGTGACATAGCCCTGCCCTTTGGCGTCGCCTTTTGCGGCATCACAGGCAATAACATAAGCCGCGCCGAGCGCTTTGAAACTTCCCAATCCCATGCGATTGCGTTCGTCTTTTATCCAAAGCTGATCAACGCCAACGGCACGCGCCAAACCGTCATGCGACACCCAAGGTGTTGGCGCTGGATCAAACGTTTGCGACATTATGGACCTTGGCGCGGCAGCGTCGGCAGACGGCCACGGGATGGGATCTAAATCGGGATGCACAAGCCCGGAGCCGCGCCATGGATTATCAATATAGCTCATGCGCGTAACCTGCGCGCAGGGCGCGGCGACGTCAACGCCTTAACCCGACAATCCACGCACCCAAGCGACTATCGCGGCCCGGTCCTCGGCCTGCATCTGCACTGCATTGGGCGGAGGCATCGCATGGCTGACGCCTGATTGAATATAGACGGCATGGGCATGGCGCAGCACATCGGCATGTGTTTCCAGATACACCCCCTTTGGTGCCCAGTGAATCCCCGGCCAGACGGGTTCGCGCGCATGACACATAGAACAATTCCCAATCACCGCATCATAGGCTTCGTTAAAACCGGGCGCGGCAACAAGACGCGTCTGTTCGGGCGTTAAAGCGCGCGCATCGGCAGTTTCATAGCTCTCGGTCGTTTGGACAGTGGACAGCCAGACAATGCATATGAAAATGATCACTGTGGCAAGCCACGTCCACCATTTGTATCCCCCACCAGCATGCAGGGTGTTAAAGAAGTGCCGGATCGTCACCCCAAGCAAAAAGACCAGCGCAGCGATGAGCCATGCAAAGTCTGTCCCGAAGGCCAGTGGGTAATGATTGGACAGCATCAGAAAAATGACTGGTAGCGTCAGATAATTATTATGCGTCGAGCGTAGCTTGGCGATTTTGCCGTATTTTGCGTCAGGCGTCCGGCCCGCCTTGAGGTCCGCAACGACGATCCGCTGGTTTGGCATAATTATGAAAAAGACATTTGCCGTCATAATGGTTGCCGTAAATGCCCCCAGATGCAGCAATGCAGCGCGTCCTGTAAATACCTGATTCAATGCCCAGCTCAGCCCCACGATAATGGCAAACAAAACAATCATCATGGGGGTTGGAAAGTTACCCAAAGGCGATTTGCAAAGCATGTCGTACACCACCCAACCTACACCAATAGAGGCGGCGGAAATCGCAATTCCCTGCCACAAAGTAAGATCGGCCTTGGTCGGATCCAACAGGTACAACTCCCCACCAACCCAGTAGACAATCATCAAAAGCGCCGCGCCAGACAACCAAGTTGAATAGCTCTCCCATTTGAACCACGTCAAATGATCGGGCATTTCGTCGGGTGCTACCAAATATTTTCGAACGTGGTAGAAACCTCCACCGTGTACCTGCCATTCCTCGCCATGTGCGCCTTTGGGCAAATCCGCATGCTTTCGCAAACCCAGATCCAGCGCAATAAAATAGAATGACGATCCGATCCACGCGATAGCCGTAATCACATGCAGCCAGCGCACTGCAAACCCGATCCAATCCCACAGGATTATGGCATCCAACATCTAGCTGCCTCGGTACGTAGAATAGCCAAAAGGCGACAACAACAATGGCACGTGATAATGCGCGTTCTGGTCCAGTCCAAACCGAATGGGAATATCGTCCAGAAACAGGATATCGTCCGTCACCAGCCCGTTAGATCGCAGATACCGACCCGCATGAAAAACCAGTTCGTACTGTCCCGGTTTGAAGGACTTCTCGGGAAGGATTGGCGTGTTTGTTCGTCCGTCATGATTAGTCACTGCCTGAGCAATCAGGTGATGTACACCGGCGTCAATCAATGACAAAGTGAGAGAAAGACCCGCAGCAGGGCGCCCGCGTGCGGTGTCCAAAACATGGGTCGTCAGATAACCGGCCATAAAAGCTCCTTTGGAAGACAGTGATTAACACCTTCCGCTGTGCCGAATTTAACGTCAATATCCTTTTGAAAAGGAAAGGATCAGGCAATGACCAGCTACCCCCGCGATATGACCGGCTATGGCCCCACGCCTCCTGACGCTCAATGGCCGAATGGCGCGCGCATCGCTGTGCAGATCGTTTTGAATTACGAAGAAGGCGGCGAGAATAATATCCTGCACGGAGACGCAGCTTCTGAGGCCTTCTTGTCTGAAATCGTTGGCGCCGCAGCTTGGCCCGGCCAGCGTCATTGGAACATGGAATCGATCTACGAATACGGCGCGCGCGCCGGATTTTGGCGTTTGCACAGGCTGTTAAAGAATATTCCTTTGACCGTGTATGGCGTGGCAACCGCGCTCGCCCGCGCGCCCGAGCAGGTCGCGGCCATGCAAGAGGCCGGCTGGGAAATCGCCAGTCATGGTCTGAAATGGATCGAACATAAGGATATGTCCGAGCAGGAAGAGCGCAGCCAGATCCGGGATGCGATCGCTTTACACACCGAGGTTACCGGTGCACCACCGGTCGGATGGTACACTGGGCGGTGTTCCATGAACACTGTGCGTCTGGCCTCTGATGAGGGTGATTTTCAATATATTTCAGATAGTTATGCTGATGACCTTCCATATTGGATAAAGATAGGCGGCAGGGATCAATTGATTGTCCCCTATACCCTTGACTGCAACGATATGCGATTTGCAACGCCACAGGGTTTTAATTCCGGAGATCAGTTCGAATCCTACCTCAGAGACAGCTTTGATGTTTTATATCAGGAAGGCGGACGGATGTTGTCCATAGGCTTGCACTGCCGTTTGATCGGACGGCCGGGGCGCGCCGCCGCGTTGAAACGTATGCTGGATTATATGGCAGGGCATCACGGCGTTTGGTTTGCGACCCGTCAACAAATTGCCGAACACTGGGCAAAAACCCATCCCGCGCCCCTAGAGTTAAAACCATCCGAACTCGGCCATGATCAGTTTGTGGCAGACTTCGGCTCGGTTTTTGAAAATAGTGCATGGGTGGCAGAGGCAGCTGCCCCAGAACGCGGACCCAGTTTTGATACGGCAACAGGAGTGCATGCTCTTTTGGTGCGTCAGTTTCGCAAAGCATCAGACGACCAAAGACTTGCCGTTTTAAATGCGCATCCGGACCTCGCGGGAAAGCTTGCACAGGCACAACGGCTTACATCTGACAGTACCTCTGAACAGGCGTCTGCTGGTCTTGACATGTTGACCGACGACGAACGCACAATATTCTCTAAATTGAATGGCGAATACACTCAAAAATTCGGGTTTCCATTCATAATCGCCGTACGTGATCACACTAAATCGTCTATCCTCGCGCAGTTTCAGGAACGTCTCTCAAACAGCAAAAGCCGCGAATTTACAGAAGCCTGCAAGCAGGTAGAACGCATCGCAAGCTTGCGCCTGAAGGATAAATTCAAATGAGCATTAGACCACAAAAAATTGATAACCAGGCGTTTTTTGAATTTGGTGACATTCTGGAGACCTCGGGCTTAGCAGATCAGGTCATTAACCAAGGCCTGTGCGAACGCTATAATGACAGGGCCAACCTGTCATTTGACGACGGTCGGGCTGGCATAAGCCTGTTTCAGGCCCGCGTGCAACATTTTCCATATACGCTGCGCATGATGGAACGACACCCCAGAGGCAGCCAGTGTTTTATCCCCATGAGCTGGACCAGTTTTCTGGTTGTTGTTGCACCGGATGACGATGGCCAACCCGGTCAGCCAGTGGCGTTTATTACGCAGCCCGGTCAGGCAATCAATTTCCACAAGAATATCTGGCATGGCGTGTTGATCCCGCTCTCTGATCCAGGGCTATTTGCCGTTATTGACCGCATTGGTGCTGGTACAAATCTGGAAGAGTATTGGTTCCCCACCCCTTACGTGATTGAACCGATGGCCTAGGTCGCCTCAGACAGGATCTGCCCACGTGCCATCGGGCCTGACGCGTATCCAAAATTCGGACCCAGCTTACACCCGCGTCGTCAAAGATTTTTAGGCTAAATCAACTGTACTCCCGCGTTGCGCATTCTGGTTATAGCGCTGTCAAGGGAGCCTTGGTTGTCTATGGCCTTACAGGCATCCATCACCACACTGACATCAAAGTCGTGTTTCACAGCATCAAGCGCGGAAAACGCGACACAGAAATCCAAGGCCAGTCCCACGAATTTTACTGACGATACGTTTTTTTCCTTCAACAGGCCTGTCAAACCGGTTGGTGTGGTCTGATCATTTTCATAAAACGCAGAATAGCTGTCGATATCTTTGTTCATGCCCTTACGAATGATCACATCTGCCGCATTCAGGTTTATATCAGCGTGGAATTCCGCCCCTCTACTGCCTTGAACACAATGGGTGGGCCAAAGCGTCTGTGGGCCATAATGCATGTCAATTTGCTCAAAAGCATTCTTGCCGATATGATTTGCACTAAAGGAACTATGATCCAAGGGATGCCAGTCCTGTGAGAATATAACCAAATCTGCGTCAGAAATCATGGTGTTAACCAGTGGAATAATAAGGTGCCCGTCATTCACCGCAAGCGCGCCACCCGGACAAAAATCATTTTGAACATCAACTACAATCAGGGCTTCCGTCATATTCTGCCTTTCAATCATCCGTATATTTTGACCGATAGGCTATGCGGCTCTGACAAAGTCTGCGAGTGAAATCAGGACATGCCATAATGTCGTTCCGCAGGTCGCAACATACCATAGGTTGAGTGTGTGATCTGTTGTATCCGATTTGTCTACTCACATTCCGCAAAATTGGTGTCAAGTAACGGTAAGACTGCAAAGAGATGCGTGATTCCCGTAACAGCATCAACACCATTATTTTGACCCGTTCTACCCAAAGGGGATGAGGATCTGTTTCAGCGCTGTCATACGCAAAGCAGCACAGGCCCTACGGGCGGTGGCGGGCCCATTATACAACTGAAGTAGAGACTGAGGAATACCCCTTAGAGCAATGAAATATATTAATTATCCGCGTCCCAGATAGGGCATGTTTGTCGCCATGACAGTCATGAAGGGTATATTTGCCTCTAACGGTAGGTCGGCCATATGCAATACGGCATCCGCGACGTGACGCACATCCATAACCGGTTCAATCATAACACTCCCATCTGCCTGCGGCACACCTTCAGTCATCTTTTGCGCCATCTCCGTCAGGGCATTTCCGATATCGATCTGTCCGCAGGCGATGCGATACGGGCGCCCGTCAAGTGATATGGACTTGGTCAACCCCGTGATTGCATGTTTTGACGCAGTGTAGGGTGTCGATCCCCAACGCGGGACATAAGCGGAAACCGATCCATTGTTGATGATCCGTCCACCCATTGGATCTTGGGTCTTCATCCGTTCAAAAGCTGCACGCGCGCAGATAAAGCTACCGGTCACATTGATGTCGATAACACGTCGCCAGTCTGCGACCGAGACCTCGTCAATGGTGGCACCAAGGGCCGAAATTCCTGCATTGTTGAACAAAACGTCTAGATGACCCCACGCTGACATCGCTTGATCAAACGCGTTATTCACCTCGGCTTCATCCGTCACATCGCACGGCATTGCCAATGCATTTTCGTGATTTTTCGCAAGATCCTCAAGAGGCCCGGGATTGCGACCTATCACGCCGACGCGCCAGCCTGCATTAAGAAACCGAAGTGCGGCAGAGCGACCAATCCCGCGACCTCCACCGGTAATAATGACTGTCTTGCTCATAACGTGTGTCTTTCTTTGGTCAAATCTTGGGTGATTGTGCCGTGGATCATGAATATTGTATTCGCAGCCCATTCATGCATTGAACGAACGGATCATCACAGGCGTAAGCATGATATGCTATCCCACATTAATGATTGTCGCGCGGCAACGCCTTTGCGACCTTGTGATAAGCCGTTGCCAATTCAAGACAACCACCCTCAGCAAGCTGACCGACATGCGTGCGATAAATCTCTTGCCAGGGGGTTTGGCTCTGTATTTCGGGGGCCGTCCAGGCATCACGTCGGGCTGCCCATTCCTCATCAGGGACCAAGGCATTCATGGTACTGCTATTGAGATCCAAACGCACCCGATCGCCCGTGCGCAAAAGCGCCAATCCACCGCCAACGACGGCCTCGGGCGACGCGTTTAGAATTGACGGGCTTTCCGATGTGCCGGACTGGCGTCCATCCCCAACCGTTGGCAGGTGATGTATGCCCGCCTTGATCAGGGCATCGGGTGGCTGCATGTTCACCACCTCGGCACTGCCGGGATAGCCCACACACCCCACATTGCGAATGAACAGGATACAGGTTTCATCAATATCCAAGGATGGATCGTTTAGACGGTCATGATAATCCTCGGGACCTTCAAATACGATGGCGCGCGCCTCGTGCACGCCTTCCTCACCGGGGCGTGACAAGAAACGCGTGCGGAAATCATCCGATATAACCGATGTTTTCATCAGCGCGCTGTCAAACAGGTTGCCTGACAGAACCTTAAAGCCCGCGTTAGTCCGCATCGGTGCATCGTACGGCAGGATAACAGATGTATCTTCACTGCTTTTGCCTGCAATATTTTCGCCCATTGATCTGCCGGTGGCCGTCATGGCACCGTCATGCAGACGTCCGGCCAGACGCAGAGCCTCCATCACAGCGGGCACCCCGCCCGCGCGATAAAAGCTTTCGCCTAGGAATTCACCCGCAGGCTGCATATTGACCAGTAGGGGAACATCAAAACCAATGGTTTCCCAGTCTTTTACATGCAGATCGACCCCTGCGTGACGTGCCACCGCCTGCAAATGCGGCGGAGCATTTGTTGACCCGCCAATCGCGCCATTGGTCAGGATTGCGTTTTCAAACGCCTCGCGGGTCAGGATGTCTGACGGTTTAAGGTCTTCAAACACCATCTCGACACAGCGTTTGCCTGTGGCATATGCCATGTTCATACGTTCGCGAAACGGGGCCGGGATGGCCGAATTCCCGGTAAGCGACATGCCCAAAGCCTCGGCCATGGCGTTCATTGTGCTGGCCGTGCCCATAGTATTGCAATGGCCCAATGACGGTGCCGATGAACAGACCCGCTCCATAAACTCTTCGTAGTCGATCTCGCCTTCGGCCAGCAAGCGACGGCTTTCCCACACAATTGTGCCAGAGCCGGTGCGTTCGCCTTTCCACCAGCCATCCAGCATCGGGCCACCGTTCAAGGCGATGGCTGGCAAGTCCACGGTTGCCGCCCCCATCAACATAGCCGGCGTGGTTTTGTCACAGCCGGTGGTCAGCACAACCCCATCAATGGGATATCCGTGCAATACCTCGACCAGGCTGAGATAGGCCAGATTGCGATCTAATGCGGCGGTGGGGCGTTTGCCGGTTTCCTGGATCGGATGCACAGGAAATTCCATCGGAACGCCGCCCGCGTCCCGAATACCTGCCTTGATCCTGTCCAATAAGAACACGTGAATCTTGTTACATGGTGCCAGATCGCTGCCTGTGTTGGCGATACCAATCACTGGTCGGTCGCCCTGAAGTTCCCCACGCGTATATTCCTGATTCAAATACCGCTCGATATACAGGGCGGTCATTCCCGGATTGTTAGGGTTGTCAAACCATTCCTGAGAGCGAAATCTTTTACCGGCTTTTGTATTGCTCATGGCGGGTCCTCTTGGATTGGCTATCACGGCCACACTGCCTGAGGGGTGGATCATCCCCGGCTTTGCGTCCTTGTTGATGTTGGTATACCAAAGGATCAGCGAATGAAAAGACCATCAGGAGACTGGCCATGATCGAAGAACCACCGCTGCTGCGGATCAAACAAAACTGGACACGGCCCGATCCGGCGCTTTTGGCGCGTTTTACAGGTGCATTAACTGGACATGTTTGCGACGCACAAGGCGGAGCCGGCGCAATTCTTGGCCCAATGCCTTTGCCGGGGCTTCCCGTCGGGTTTGCAGGTCCTGCAATCACCGTTGATGCAGGCCCGGCAGATGTACTGGCCCCGTTGGCAGCTATGCGACAGGCAAAACCTGGTGACGTTATGGTGCTGGCAACCGGCGGCCATATGGGATGCGCCGCAATGGGTGATATGCTTGCAGGTATGGCGCGCAATGCAGGGATCGTTGCGGTGGTCACAGACGGTCCGATGCGCGATCTTGCAGGTTTGCAAGAGGTGGGGCTGCCATTGTTTGCCATGGGTTTGAATCCGAACTCACCGTTTGGATCAGGCCCGGGCAAGGTAGGCTTTCCCGTACATATCGGCGGTCAGCGTGTCGCCAGTGGCGATATCATCGTGGCGGATTCGGATGGTGCCGTTGTGGTTGATCAAACCCGTTTGTCTGCGACGGCAGATGCTTTGGATCATGTGCGCGCGTTAGAATCAGATCTCGAGGCGCAAGTTAAGGACGGATTGGCCGTCGTCCCCCAAATCGAAGAGTTGATCGCCGCAGGCAGGGTCGTGTTCGAGGATTAGCGCAGGTTTACCCGCAGAACAGCCGCAGAGGCAAAAGGCAAAAGCGCGATGACAGCCAGCGTTACCCCTGCAAGGAGGTAGAGCGGCGTGTCCACGCTTTGGCCCGCAGTACCCCGGCGGGCCACCTCGGCCCCAAAAATCAGGGTTGGAACATAAAGCGGCAGCACCAGTAACGACAATAACAACCCACCACGTTTCAGACCAACCGTCAGCGCGGCCCCGAACGCGCCAATTACCGACAGTGCGGGTGTGCCCAAACCAAGCGACACCAACACCCAAAGATATCCCGACGGCGGCAAGTTCAAAAGCACACCAAGCGCAGGCGCAACCAATACCAGCGGCAACCCCGTTGTTAGCCAGTGCGCCAAGGCTTTGACCGATACGACCATCTCTAAGGGCAAAGGCGCAGTGGCCAAAAGATCCAGTGATCCGTCCTCCCAATCCAATGCAAACAATCGGTCCAGGGACAAAAGACAGGCCAGCAACGCCCCAACCCACAAAATACCCGGCGCGATTTTCGACAAAAGGGTCACATCCGCCCCAACACCAAACGGAACAAGCACGGTCACAATCAAGAAAAAGGCGATGCTTAGGCCAAAGCCTCCGCCCGCGCGGAAAGCAATTGCAAGATCACGGCGTAACAGGGCAATCATAAAAACGCCTCGTCCTGAGAGGCGGCGCCGGGTTTTGCCCGATACGGGGTCAGATCCAGCGTCTCGGCCATGGGTAGCCCAAGGTCAATGTGCGTTGCCAGTATGGCACTGCCACCCGTGTCTAAATGGTGTGAGATGATTTTGGCAAACCGCGCCACCGATGCTACATCCAAGGACACCGTAGGTTCATCCAGAACCCACACTGGCCGTCCCGTTACCAAAAGACGCGCCAGTCCAAGCCGCCGCTTTTGACCAGCCGATAGGCCTCCAGCAGGTCGATGCGCCAGAGCCTCAAGATCAAATTGCGTTAAAGCTTTGGAAATATCGTCATTTCCAAAGATTTCAGACCAAAAGAGCAGGTTTTCCGTCACCGTGAGCGTTGCTTTCAGGCCATCCGAATGGCCCGCATAGGCAATTACATCATCGGCACCTGTAATCTTGCCCGCAAGCGCAGGCTGCAATCCGGCCAAAGTGCGCAAAAGTGTGGTCTTGCCGATGCCGTTCGGACCTCGCAAGACCAACGCGCGGCCGTCAAGCAGGGTGAAATCAAGCCCCTCTAGCACCCGGCGTCCGGCGCGCCCAATACTTAAATTCTGAACATGTATCGTCATATGTCATCGATACCCGAAGGTCGATGCAGACAAAAGGCAATCCTAGACAGGAAGGGCGGCCAAGGCGACGCGGCGACCTTCACTGAGCAAGACGTTGTACGTCCGACAGGCCGCAGGAGAGTTCATAACTTCAATCCCCAAGCCGGCGTCTTCTAACGGATCTTGCAACGACTGCGGCAAAAGCGCCATTTCCGACCCGGTACCGACAAATAAAACGTCCACCTGACCTGCCAAGGCGATCAAGGTATCACGATCAGAGAGCCCACCCCAAGCCATAGTCCCTTGTGGCGTTAAACAAAGTGGCCCTTGCATCGGTTCTCCGCCAACACGAAAAAAGCCGGGACCATAGCCCTCAACAGGTTGGGCATCTGAGAATTCGATTTCGTTCAGACGCATACGTGTACTCCTTCGTGCAGCGGACCGACCCTGTGCAGAGCTGCACCATCAGTGTGCCGTTGTATACCTGCATTTGTCGTCCAATCAAATCTAAGGCTGTCGCGCCCGAGGAACGCGAAACACAGTCACCCGGACTGTGAAACCGTTTAACGCTTGACCCGATTGGACATAATAGGGCTTCGGCCCTGCGACAACATAGTTCTGAGGCAAAATGCCGCACATCAAAACACCAAGGCAGATACTTATAAAAACGCTGTTTATTTAGGCGTCGACATTCCCGAACTGGTTGCCAGCTGTATTATCCGGCTTTGACCAGTCCCGCTTGACACCCAACGCCAACAAGGCCGTCGATGCGACAAAAACAGACGAATAGGTTCCCACGATCACGCCCCAGGTCATTGCAAACACAAAGCCACGGATGACGTCCCCGCCCAGCACCAAGAGTGCAATCAACGCCAGCAAAGTGGTCACGGATGTCATAACCGTCCGGCTCAAAGTTTCGTTTATGGACAGGTTCATCACCTCTTTGAGGTGTTTCTTTTTGTATTTGCGCAGATTTTCACGCACACGGTCAAACACGACAACGGTATCGTTCAACGAATATCCCACAATCGTCAACAGCGCCGCGATAATGGCCAGATCAAACCTGATCTGAAACACGGAAAAAATCCCGATTGTCAGTACCACGTCATGCACCAAGGCCAAAATAGCACCAACGGCAAATTGCCATTCAAATCTGAGCCAGATGTAGAAAAGTACAGCCGCGATCGCCAAGGCGACAGCAAGGATCGCCGTAGAAATCAGCTCGCCCGATACCTTCGGGCCAACGGATTCGACAGACGTGAAAGAAATATCGGGGGCAACGCCGGTCAGCGCCGCTTTGATTTCTTCGATAACCTCAGGCGATATCGCTTCTTGGCCCTCTTGTAACTGGATCCGGACCATCGCCACGTTTTGATCCGGACCAAAGTTCGGGTCAAACACCTGCGAGATTACAACATCGCCCAAATCCAGCGCATCAAGGGCACCCCGATATGCCGCCACGTTTACCGGCTGGCTGCTTTCTGTGCGGACCGAAGTGCCGCCACGGAAATCGATGCCAAAGTTTAACCCTTGAAAAATCACTGACGCAAAAGACAGCACAATCAAAAGAACCGAAAGACCCAGCCAGACCCGGGACCGAGAAAAGAAATCCCAGCTGGTTTGCGTTGGAACAAGCTTCAATCGCATATCAGACCTCAATCGTTTTGGGACGGCGGCGGTCAAACCATGTCACAATCAGTAACCGCGTCAGGAAGATGGCCGTGAAGACCGAGGTCAGAATGCCCAAGCCCAACGTAATTGCAAAACCACGCACAGGCCCCGATCCCATGGCAAACAGGATAACGGCCGTGATAAAGGTTGTGATATTGGCGTCAATGATCGCAGAAAGCGCGCGCTCATAGCCTCTTTCGATCGCGCGTGCGGGTCCTTTGGCAGCGCGTAGTTCCTCGCGGATCCGTTCAAAGACAAGCACGTTGGCATCAACAGCCATACCCACGGTCAAAACGATACCTGCAATTCCCGGCAGCGTGAGGGTCGCACCGATAAGAGACAGCGCACCAAAGAGCAGAGCAATGTTCAAGATCAATGCAATATTGGCAAAAATTCCGAACAAACCATAGCTTAGCGCCATAAAGACAAGCACGGCAGCAAAGGCCACAAGGGCCGCAATGCGTCCAGCGTCAATACTGTCCTGCCCAAGCTCGGGCCCGATTGTGCGTTCTTCGAGGAATACCAGCTCTGCTGGCAACGCCCCTGCCCGCAAGAGCACCGCGAGGTTGGTCGATTCTGCGACATCAAAATTACCGGTAATTTGACCTGAACCACCCGAGATATGCGCCTGTATGACGGGCGCGCTGATCACCTCATCATCCAGAACGATTGCAAACGGACGGCCAATGTTCTCGGCAGTGAAATCGCCGAATTTGCGTCCTCCGGCCGGATTGAAACGGAATGTCACAGACGGCTGGCCATTTTGATCAAACGCAGGCTGCGCGTCGACCAGATCCTCGCCAGTGACGACAGGGGCGCGCTCCAGAACATAAAAGGCGTCATCCCCGTCAGCCCCCGGCAAGACCTCGTTTCCCGGACCGGCAGTGGCGTTTGCATCACTTGCGATCCGGACGACCGGTTGAAACGTCAATTGTGCGGTGGTGCCGATGATTGTTTTCAGCTCTTCCGCGGATCCAATGCCCGGAACCTGAATCAAAACACGATCAGATCCCTGCCGCTGGATCGAAGGTTCGCGGGTGCCAACCTCATCAATGCGGCGACGTACGATTTCCAAAACCTGCGCCATGGTGCGTTGGTCCATTGCAAGGCGTTCAGCCTCGCTGAGCGTGACAATCAAAAGGTCGTCGCGGCTCGACACTTCGATATCTGTGCCTCCGACAGACGTCAGGGACACGATGGGGGTTGCAAGCCCACGCACGATGTCAATTGCTTGTGGCATAGCCTCTGGGTTGGCCAGCCGAACATGCAGTTCATCGGGCGGTGAAGTGCTGACCAGACGAATGCCCCCAACGGTTGCACGCTCGGGCAGTAAGGCATCCCGCACCACCGGCCAGTAGCTTTCCATACGGGCGGCGTAGCTGTCTTGCAGTTGCACTTCGGCCAGCAACTGCGCCCCACCGCGCAGATCAAGCCCCAAGTTGACCAGACCAGAGGGTAAATAGTCCGGCCATCCGGCCAGATCTGCATCAAGGTCTGCCCCTGATTGACCCTCGGCCAAGGCCGCAGCAGCATCATTATGACGTTCTACCTGCGTGTAGAATAAATTCGGTGCAGAAAGAACCACACCTAACGCCACCGTCGCCCAAATCAGGCCGCGTTTCCAGGTCTCGAATATCAGCATCGGTCGCGCGCCCCTTCGGCTCGATTATTTGGCCGGTTCAGTACGCGAGCGCACCTGAGCGATCGTGCTTTGTACAACGCGGACGCGCACGTCTTTGGCAAGCTCGATCTCGACTTCGTTGTCTTCTTTGACCTTGGACACTTTGCCGATCAGCCCGCCCTGGGTGACCACTTCATCTTTTATCTTGATCGATTCTACCATTTTCTGGTGATCTTTGACCTTCTTTTGCTGAGGTCGGATCAGCAGAAAATACATGATCACAAATATGAGGATCAAAGGCACGAATTGCATGATTGCAGACTGGTCCATTGCAGGCTCCGGATAGATTGGGATTTGGAACGCGGGAAGGCGCATCGAATGTTGCGCGGAACCTATGGTTTCAAGAGACGGGATGCAAGACGACAACAGCACATCAACAAAAGCAGGTGACAGGGCGGCTGACATTCGACACACTGCGCCAATGACACAGATTTCACCAACACAGGCCAATGCTTGGCTCGAACAGTATTTTGCGGAATGGGTACGTGCCCCGGGACTGGCGATCACGGCGATCGGTCCCGAAGCCTGTACAATGATCATGCAGATGAGCCCAGCGATTCTGCGCCACGGCGGCATAGTCTCAGGACAGGCCCTTGCCATGCTTGCAGATACGGCCATGGTTTTTGCCTGTGCGGGTCATGCCGGAGATTTTATGCCGGTTGCAACCTCGAACCTTGAAACCCGTTTTCTACGTCCCGCTTCGGGTGAAAATATACGCTGCGACGCAACAGTCGTGCGCGCCGGACGATCGGTCATCTTTGCCGAGGCCTCTATGACGGATGAGCCGTCAGGCAAGCTGGTGGCGCGCGCCAGCGCAACCTTTATCAAGACATGAGCCCTTACTGGACCTATGCCGGTGTCATGGCTTTGGCCGGCGTGGGCATTCCATTGCTGGCGGCCCTGAATGCAGCGCTTGGCGTGCGAATAGGGTCCCCATGGGCTGCCACCGTCGTCTTGTTCACCGTCGCCCTGTGCTGCGCGTTGGCTGTTTCGATCCTGACAGGCCCTGGAGCATTGGCAAAGGTACCAGCCGCCCCCAAACATCTGCTGCTCGCCGGCACGCTGGTGGCTTTCTACGTGATGTCGATTACCTTTGTTGCCCCACGGTTTGGCGTTGGAAACGCAATATTTTTTGTCTTGTTGGGACAATTGGTGTCAGCCGCAACAATTGATCATTTTGGAATGTTCGGGGCACGTGTGTCACCCCTTACACTTACCCGAGCGGGCGGCATCGCCGTCATGGCGATCGGTCTTTGGATAACGCAGCGCGGATGACATGAGCCGCGACCCGCCCGCGTCATCCAATAATGTTCCAAGGCCGATCGCGTTAAAAATGGATGGCACGCCCCCAGGCATCCAAAACAGATTCATGCATCATTTCAGACAGTGTCGGATGGGGAAACACGGTTTGCATCAAATCCGCCTCGGTTGTTTCCAGTTGGCGTCCGATCACATAGCCCTGAATGAGTTCTGTAACCTCGGCACCCACCATATGGGCGCCCAAAAGAGCGCCTGTTTTCGCATCAAAAATCGTTTTGACCATGCCTTCAGCTGCGCCAAGTGCAATTGCTTTACCATTGCCGATGAACGGAAAACGGCCCACCTTGACATCATGCCCGGCTGCACGCGCCTGCGCCTCGGTCTGGCCGACACTCGCGATCTGCGGGTGGCAATATGTGCAACCGGCAATGCTGTCTGGGTCCACAGGGTGCGGGTGCCCTCCGGCAATCAACTCGGCCACCATGACGCCTTCATGGCTGGCTTTGTGCGCCAGCCAGGGGGCTCCTGCCAGATCGCCGATCGCGTAGATGCCGTCCACACCGGTCCGGCAAAATGCGTCCGTGACAACATGTCCACGATCAAGCCTGACGCCTAGCGCCTCTAAACCCAGACCTTCGGTATTGGCGACAATACCTACGGCCGAAATAACCGTGTCAAATACTCCGACCCGCTGTGTTCCGCCCGTCTCAAGCGTTGCTGTCACCTGGCCCTGACCCCGATCCAGCTGCGTGACCTTGGTGTCTGCACAAATGGTCATTCCCTGCTTTTCAAAGTTTTTGCGCGCAAAATCCGAAATTTCTTCGTCTTCCACCGGCAAAATCCGATCCATCACTTCAACCACTGTAACATCGGCGCCCATAGCATTGAAAAAGCTCGCAAACTCTATTCCAATAGCTCCTGACCCAATAACCAAAAGACGTTTGGGCATGCGACTGGGTTGCAGCGCATGCCGGTACGACCAGACCAAATCCCCGTCGGCCTCGAGCCCCGGAAGTGCGCGCGCTCGTGCGCCCGTGGCCAAAACAATCTGAGGCGCTGTCAGGTTTGACGAACCCGTGGGGCTGGAAACCTCGACCACTCCGGTCTGTGCAACCCGTGCCTCGCCCATATGCACATCGACCTTGTTTTTCTTAAGCAGATGTCCAACGCCTGAATTGAGTTGTGCCGCTATTTTGCGTGACCGCTTGACCACTGCGGCAAGGTCAAATCCGACATCGGACGCAGAAAGTCCAAATTCAGGCGCATGCTGCATTAAGTGAAACACCTCGGCAGAGCGCAGCATTGCCTTGGTCGGGATGCAGCCCCAGTTCAGACAGATCCCGCCAAGATGTTCACGTTCAACAATGGCCACGCGCAACCCCAGTTGGGCGCCTCTTATCGCCGCGACATACCCCCCGGGTCCTGCACCAATCACGATCATATCGTAAGCAGTTGATGACATAATGTATCCTCCAGCAGCATGGGCTGGGATGACGCTAACGCATTTTGGGAAAAACTGGCAACCAGGCTTAGGCAGGAACCTGCAGATCGCGCACGGTCGCGCCATAGCCACCATGGGCCATATACGTCAGTTCTTCTTGCGTGCTTCGACGCTGCAGCGCGGAATTTCGAAACGGAAACCGCCCAAACATACGAATGATCTCACGGTGCGCACGCGCATGCAGCAAATGATCCGGCCCGGTGTCTGGCATGCGGTCTTTGTACAAGCGGATGCAGCGTTCCTGATCAACAAGGTTTTCAGAATGCATCAAAGGCAGGTAGAAAAACTGCCTTGCCGGAGCATCAATCTTTCGGTCCCAACCCCATTTTATGGCCTGTTTTGCGGCAGCAAGTGCCATTCGGTCGGAGGCAAATGCACGCGAGGTATTGCGATACATGTTGCGGGAGAATTGGTCACACAGGATGATATAGGCAAGTGCACCAGACGGATATGTCAACCATAACCCAAAGCGACCTTCCATTGCCCCGGACCACGTTTGATCAAACCTGTCGTGGATTTCCTGGTCCAAGTCCGGTCTGGCAGAAAACCAGTCTTTGGGTCCACATTCATCCAGCCAAAATGCTAAAATCTCGCTCGGATTGGACATTTGCCATGTCTCCTGTGTTTCTCTGCGGCGATTTTTTTTGTGTCCGCCTACATAAGCGCCTGTTTATCGTATGAAGAGCACTACACGCCAGCTACCACAACTATTCCAGTCACAAATTTTTTCATCTTGTCAAATACCCGTGATCATGCCGCTTCTTCTTCTTGGTCTGCGGCCGTATCGATGGCGTATTCTTGGGCAACCTCAACAGCTACTGGCGAGGCCGCCGGCGTTAAAACAGCATAACTGGCGGTGTCTTCGACCGACGGCGCCGCCCGTTGGGTCATCCGGTAAAGCCCGTAAATCACCAAGGCTGATAGCTGAACTGAGATCAGGAGAAAGAAAGCCGAAGGACCGGCGCGCTGGATGGCCCACCCAATAACCAAAGGCCCCGCAATGGCACCCAGACCGTTGGCGAACAAAAGACCAGCCGAAGCTGCGGGCATATCGTCAGGCTCTAGAAAATCGTTAGCATAGGCGATCAACAACGCATAAAGCGGGTTTGACATTGCACCGATCACAAACCCTACGCCTAACAACAATGTAAAACTGCCGCCTCCGATATATCCCAACAAGGCCGCCATTCCACCAATTGCGGACATCACAATAATCAATTTTCGGCGATCAACCCTGTCTGAAATCCAACCCAAAGGATATTGAAGCACAAGCGCGCCCACGTAAAAGCTGGCTACAAACATAGACATTTGTGGCAGCGTCATTTCAACTGACGCCGCATAGACCGCGGACATACCGAATTGTGCCGCGAAAATTCCGCCAAGGATCAGCATGCCAATCACGCTGAGCGGCGAAACCTGATAGATCTCGCGCAAGGTCATGGGTTTGGAGCTTTCAAAAGCCGGCGTTGGCGTGATCGACAACAAAATGGGTGCAAAAGAAATTGAAACCAACACTGACGGCACAACAAATAGCAACCACCCAGAGCTGTCGGGCACCAAAAGCAGGCCTTGGGATGCAATGATCCCCGTCATTTGAACAATCATATACAAAGACAACGCCTGACCGCGTGTGTCATTGCTGGCCGCATTGTTCAGCCAGCTTTCCGCAGTCACATAGACCCCACAAAAGCAAAATCCGATCAGCACGCGTTCTAGCGACCACGCAACTGGATTTGGAAAAACCGGATACAGGATCAAAACCGCCGAAACAAGCGATCCCAAAGCTGCAAAAACCCGAACATGTCCGACCCTGCGGATCATCGCAGGCGTTACACGGCTCGCAATCAAAAATCCCGCGAAATAGGATGACATCACCACGGACATGGCCAAGGCTTCGAACCCTGCCGCTTCGCCGCGCACAGCCAACAGGGACCCTTGCAGACCGTTTCCCACCATCATCAAGCACATGCCCAAAAGCAGCGCCCAAGAGCTGTTCAAAACCTGCAACATGCGCCGACTCCATACATTGATATAGCGCCAGCTAGCGCACCACCGGGGCAGGCATCCCGCCGGAATACGACATCGCGATGTCGAATGTGCGCCTTAGTATTTTTCTGGTATTAATAACGAGGCGTCGCCGTATGAGAAAAAGCGGTAGTCTTGCGCGACGGCATGTTCATAAATTGTATGGATCCGTTCCGGACCCATCAATGCCGCCACCAGCATCATCAACGTACTGCGTGGCAGGTGAAAATTAGTCATCAACGCGTCGGTTACAGCGAATTTGAACCCCGGCGTGATGAAAATATCTGTCTCGCCCTCCCAAGGTGCAATTTTTCCACTGCGCGCCGCGCTTTCGATCAACCGAAGCGCCGTTGTCCCCACCGGAATAATCCGACCTCCGGCGGCTCGGGTCTTGGCAATTTCCGAGGCAGCCTGTCTGGTCACCTGACCCCATTCTGAATGCATCTTATGGTCGCGTATATCGTCTACTTTGACAGGCAAAAATGTCCCTGCTCCAACATGCAAAGTCACAAACGATATCGCAACGCCCATGTCTGCCAACGCCTGCATCAACGGGGCATCAAAATGTAAAGACGCCGTCGGTGCTGCTACTGCCCCCGAATTGCGTGCCCATATCGTTTGATAATCGGACTTATCTCTCGCATCCGCGGGTCGCTGCGTGGCAATATATGGTGGCAAAGGCATCTGTCCGGCAGCCGCCAAAGCCACGTCAAACGCGTCACCCGTCAGGTTGAACCGTAGCACCGCCTGCCCGTCGGCACGCCCGATACATTCCGCATTCAGTTCCTCGGAGAAATGGATGATCTCGCCATCTCGCAGCTTTTTGAGCGGCTTGACCAGCGCCCTCCAACTTGCATCAGGCTGAGGGGCCAGCAATGTCGCCTCAATCCGTGCAGAGGTTGTGCCATCCGGACCAACGCGGTCTCTGTGGCCAAACAAGCGGGCGGGAATGACTTTGGTGTCATTTAACACCAACCGGTCACCAGGACGCAGGATACCGGGCAAATCCACGACCGAGCGGTCGGCGATTGTGTCGCCTGCTGCCAACAATAGCCGTGCCGCGCTACGCGGCTCTACCGGACGCGTCGCAATCAGCGTTTCGGGCAGATTGAAATCAAAATCGCTCAAGCGCATACAAGGGTCTTTCGGGAGATCAGTTGGACGGAGTGGGTGGGGGACGCCGGAATATCTCGCGAAACATACCCGGCGTAAACAAAGATAACGGATTGACCGTGACGCTAGGCCGGTCGGCAGTTCCACGAATGTTGAAGTTAAAACCGACCAAACCTTCGCCACGGCGCGTAAAAATCTGACCAATTCCATTGACCACATAAAGCGGTGACAAAACACCCTGTAGGTCGAGACGTTTGGTTTTGGGATAGTAGTATCCATCCAGAGACACCCCCATAGAGGGGCCTGTGGCGCTGGACTGTTCCAATATGACACGATCAGGCGTCAATCTGAAACGCGCATCCACCGTGTTAAAAATTATCCCGGGCCCGTCGAGTTGATCAATCAGACCGACAATGGAAATGGCATCCAAAAGGCTTGCAAAGGCTGGACTGTCGCGCAAACGGACCTGCCTTGCAGACATTGTGCCCAAATATCCACCCTCTGGTCGGGGCTGCATCCGGATCTCCATGTCACCACCACGCGCATTGCCAAAAAGCCCGGCTGCTTTGAAAACAGCGCCAGCATCATTGGTTTGCAAGATAAGTGCTGTTCCATCTGCCGTCGGTATGGCGGTGCCCTCTAACTTTGGACCACCGTTCAATCGCGCGCGAAACGCGCCTCTTAATGCGCCGTTTGCAGTGAAATTCCCGGATAAATCAGTCAATGCGATACTGTCTGTGAGATAAAATTTTTGCACATCAATCGAAATCGGACCGAGACTGTCAAGAGATCCCCCTGTTGATCCTCCCACGCGTCCTTCGCCCGCCAGATCCCCTATCCCCCGAGGCGCGTTCCTTAAATCGATAATGGCGTTTTCCAGAATGATGGCTGGGACAGACGTGCCATCGCGTCCAATGAGCGATACGCGTCCCCTCAGCCAAGGTTCAATCATAAAATCAGTAAAGTCGAGCCGTTCCAGATCACCGCCCAACCGCACAGACAGATCACCTGTCGCACTTAAGGACCCCGCATCTATAGACAATGACGTCACTTTCACCGGGTTTGAGAAGCTGCCCGATACCGCCAAGCGACCCGACTCAGCAGCTCCAAAACGGAATCCCAATGGATCAATTCGCGCAGATAGCCCCTCAAGATCAGACGTCAGCGCGAATTGGGGTGGTGATTTACCATCAATCTCTACCCGTAAAGCGCCTGCAGCCAAGCCTGAAAACATCCCGTCAGGCAGCTTTATACCCAACTTTTTTGCAGTGTCGGGTCCGACCGGGACCTGAGCGAGCAAGACACTCGGCTCTCCCTTGTCCAACAATGATAACCGCCAAGAACCAGTCATTGGAACATCGTCCAAACGGGCCTGCCCTTTTACCGCAACATCCGCCTGCGTCGAACGGAGTGTTAATTGCGCGGCAGTGAGCAGACGACCGGGGATAAGTTTGTCTGTCACCACGTCCCTGAGATCGGCACGCACATCCCAAGAAAAATCGGGTTTCTTGAGCCCTTTCTTGAATGGGAATTCCAACCAGCCCGTCAGCTCACCTGTGCCACTGCCAAGTTCAACCGGCACATTCGCACGGCTGAGCGCGCGCATCGGGGGGCGATCCAGTCCGGCCAGCATCGGGACGATGTCACCGCGGGCAAGAAAATCAAATCGCCCAACCGAGGGTTTGATCCGAATATCGTCGACCGTCAGACGGCTGCCTGCGAAATCGATACGTCCCAACCCGTCCGGCACCATGTACCCCGAGTGTACGTCGGTCACTGAACGGTTGTTATCGACGGTTACATGCCCGTGCATGTCATACAACGATGGCAGGGTTTCAAAATAGTGAATAACGGCATCATGCACCTCGAAATCAGCATAGCGGCGCAACGCTTGCCCCGGCTCTAACCGCAATGCGAATTGTCCATTTTCCACTCTGGCTGTTTCGACGCGATTGACCATCCACCTCCGCATCTTTGGTCTTAACTCCGACGGCCAATATCTTTTGATTGCTTCATAATTTATTGATGGCACGCGCCCATCAATCGCTACGGACCAACCATCATCTTTCGCCGCGAGATGCCCTGATGCGTATACTCGGACATCGGGATTGTCGACCCAGATGCGTCCCAATCGCAACACAAACGGCGCCAGACCCAAATGAAGATCAATTTCAACATGGTCCAGTTCCATGCCTTCAGAAAATCCCTCCTGACTGGCCAGTTCCAGTTGCGTCAGCGTTAGCTGACCCAACATTCCGGTAGGCTGCGCGCCATTTCCCGCGCCTTCCAACACCATGGTCCCCGTCAACGCAGCCTTGCCCCAGTCCGCCTCAACCGTCATCTCATCAAATTGCAACGTCTGTGTTGCTGCATCAAAAGAAAAATAGCTGCCTACCCGATTAAATGGCAGTGGGGCTGCTCCAGACGTGGGCTGGACAACACCTTTTCCAATTTGAAGGGTCGCATTCAAGGTGTTCAGGCTTCCGTCGGAAAACACATCGGCACGAAAGGATCCCGAGATCGGTGCTTGCACAGCCCCCAACCAAGCCAACGCTGCAGACTGAGTTGCAATTTCCTGACTGGGTATACCATCAACAGATAACGCCAAAGACAGGGTCTCTGTCCCGATTTGACGCTTAGCGCTAAGAGCCACGGTTGCCACATCGGCCCGCCCCGTCAACAAGACAAAATCACCGCGCACATCAAGGGTCTGCCCGGACCGTTCCAAAACGACGCGACCGCCATCCACAGTCCATGCGCGTTCTGCCAGATAGTCTTCATATTGCACGGTAACCGCATCAATTTGAACCATTTCTAGTCCATCAAAGTTCGGATGGACCAAGACCCCATCCAACGCCAATAATATCTGGTCAAGCGAAGGCCTTGGAACATCTTCAAGCACGGAATCTTCATAGGCCAATCCAAGGTGACCATCGCCATCTCGTCGGATCGATATTGCAATTCCAGACAAGGTCAGCGCATGCAATCCACTGCGACCTTTCAAAAGCGCACTTGGTGCGAGGCTGGCCTCGATATAACTGAATTCTACCAATGGACGTTTGCTATGTCCCAAAAGTGTCACATCTCTCAGCGTGAGCACCAAACCCTGTTTCAGATCAAATTTCACCCGCACGCTGCCAAAGTCGGCACCCTGCCCGGGCAAAGCGGCCTCAATTCGGTCAACTACCGTTTTTTGCAACCAAGGCGGCGCCTCGATTTCACGGCCCTGACCAAACCAAATCGCCGTCGCACTGAGTGCGACTGAAACCAACACAATCAATATTGCGCCTCTGGCACACATACGCAGCCACCTGCGTCTTAGAACAGGCTGTGGCTGTTTAGATAGCTGCGAATTGGATTGCGTCACTGGACCCCCGGAACAACCGCATTATGATAATCGACTAGTCGCAAAATAGACGGAGACCGCTATGACCGAAACCCCCGTGCTGGCACCAGACTTCAGCTTACCCGCAACTTCGACCGAAGACATCGCTTTATCGTCACTGCGCGGCGGGCCTTTTGTGCTTTTTTTCTACCCAAGGGACGATACGTCGGGGTGCACAAAAGAAGCCATCGCGTTTTCACAGCTCAAGGATGAATTTGACAGTTTAGGCTGTGCTGTTTTTGGAGTATCCAAAGACAGCCTTGCAAGCCATGAAAAATTTACAAACAAACATGACCTGACCATTTCCCTGCTGTCAGATGAAGCCGGCACTACGTGCGAAGACTACGGTGTGTGGAAGGAAAAATCTATGTATGGCAAAAAGTTCATGGGGATTGAGCGGTCAACATTTTTGATCGATTCCGAAGGAACGATTGCAAGCGAATGGCGAAAAGTGAAAGTGCCCGGTCATGCTGAGGCCGTTCTAGCGGCCTTGCGCGCGCTGTGACCCTGAGTTTAAGCGAGATGGCAGTGGATGTGCTGAGCACTGCCGACGGGCGCGAAAAGACAGCCAAGTCTCTTGCCTATGCTGCACAGTGGTTTGCTGCGCGCGAGGCAGGCGAAACTCTGCCGGTTGGGCGATGCTCACCACCGCTCAGGCCTTCAAGGCCTGCCCAACCAGCCCTTTTGGAACCAAGGGATGTCCCAAAACGGAAGCCGGGCAGCCCTGCGGGACGCATCGCGTTGTTACATGCCGTTGCGCATATCGAATTGAATGCGGTTGACCTACACTGGGACATTATACCTCGGTTTGCCGACATAAAAATGCCGATTGGATTCTACGATGACTGGGTCAAAGCAGCATCAGAGGAGTCAAAGCACTTCAACCTCGTTTGCGATTGTCTGGAAACGCTGGAGAGTTACTACGGCGCCCTGCCCGCTCATGCGGGCATGTGGCGCGCTGCCGAAGACACTGTGAATGATTTCATGGGGCGCTTGGCTGTGGTTCCGATGGTGCTGGAAGCTCGCGGGTTGGACGTCACGCCCGGCATGATAAAAATCTTTCGAAACGCCGGCATGACGCACGCTGTGGACGCGCTTGAAGTTATCTACTCCGAAGAAGTAGGCCATGTGGCCTACGGGTCAAAATGGTTTCATTTTCTGTGTGGACGCCATGAGATGGATCCAAAGGAGGCATTCCACCAGTTGGTTCAGCGGTATTTTAAAGGTAAACTCAAGCCTCCCTTTAACGATGAAAAACGCGCCGAAGCGGGAATTCCTCCGGATTTTTACTGGCCATTGTCGTGATTTGGAGCCATCAAAACCATAAAAACAGGCAAAATACCGCCACAATCCCAAGAAAACACGCGTCATCACAATCGCTTGGCTGAAATTTCTTGCGTAAATTTAACGCTCTGCTAACCACGTATCAAATGAGTGTCCGACACGACAGAAAACGGATGCCGCAGGTGTATTATGGGTGACTATGGGGTGAGGACGTGACATTGGCACGCGTATTCAAAACCCCTGCGCTGATTGAACGGATGTTCCCAGAGCGCAGGATTTTTTTGCGGTCAGATGATGACACGCGGTTTATCCGCCTAAGAAGCGGTTCGCAATTCACCGTCGTCTTGGGTGTTGGAACCTTGGTCGGCTGGGCGTTTGTTGCAACCGCAGTGCTTGTTATGCAAAGTCTGGGTGCAGGGTCATTTCGGGATCAAGCGGCAAGAGATCTGGCGATGTATCAATCTCGCTTGAACGAACTGGCCGTAGAGCGCGATTCGCGTACTTCGGAAGCTTTGGCCGCGCAAAACCGTTTCAATGCGGCTGTGACGCAGATATCCGCCATGCAAACTGAGCTGTTGAACGCCGAAACACGCGTTCACGAACTAGAAGCGGGGTTGGAATCCACACAGGTCAAGTTGTCAGGTGCGGCTCAGATCCGAGATGACATGCATTCAGAACTGGTCGCACTACGCCAAGGCACCGCACCCTCGGCTGCTATTGGTGGGTCAGACGATACCTTAGATCTTATGGCGCGCGCACTGGCACGCACCGCAGCAGAACGGGACATGATTGTTGCCGATGCACAAACTGCTTTGGTCCGTGCAGACGAAATGGCCCTTGAACTGCGCCTGATGGAAGAAAAAAATGACAGGATTTTTCGTCAGCTTGAAGACGCCATGACCATTTCGGTTGGGCCCTTGAACAAGATGTTTAAGGCTGTAGGCCTTGATTCAGAAAGTATTATCGGACAGATCCAGCGCGGCTATTCTGGTCGGGGCGGCCCATTGACGCCATTGATGTTGTCGACACAAGGATCTGTGCAAAGCGCCGATGTTGCCCGGGCAAATAGAATACTTGAACAAATGGATCGTATGAACCTGTACAGGATCGCCACTCAAAAGGTTCCCTTTGCAGAGCCGCTTCAGGCGCCTTACCGATTCACTTCCGGATTTGGCCGTCGCTGGGGCAGGATGCATGAAGGTGCTGATTTCGCGGCTGCCCACGGCACGCGCATTAACACAACAGCAGACGGGGTGGTCACCTTTGCGGGATGGTCGTCAGGCTACGGAATGTTGGTCAAAGTCCAACATGAATTCGGCTTTGAGACCCGCTATGCGCATTTATCCAAAATCCGTGTAAAGGTTGGACAAAGGGTCTCGCGCGGGGATCGTATTGGTGCTATGGGAAACACGGGTCGGTCCACAGGGACACACTTGCACTATGAGGTGCGGGTCGGAGGAAAGGCCGTGAACCCCATGAATTTCATAAGGGCAGCAAACGATGTTCTCTAAAAGTAAAATTAACGAACCTGGTGCACGTGCAGATGACGCGCCAAAACCAACAATACCAGATGCGGCGATGGCCCGGCCATCCAGCGACTTCAAACCGTCTGCACCCACGAAGCCCAAAGCGCCTGCTTCGGTCTTGTCGAGCGATCTACATATTGTTGGCAATGTGAAGACGACAGGCGACATTCAAGTTGAAGGCACGTTGGAAGGCGATATTCGGGCACACTTGCTGACAATAGGCGAAACAGCCACTGTAAAAGGTGAAGTCGTCGCCGATGATGTCGTGATCAATGGCCGTATTGTCGGACGTGTGCGTGGTCTGAAGGTTCGGCTCTCAGCATCGGCGCGCGTTGAAGGTGATGTCATTCACAAAACAATTGCGATCGAAAGCGGCGCGCACTTTGAAGGCTCCGTGCGTCGGGATGACGATCCTTTGTCATCAAAAGCCAGCACTAAAAAGCAGCTGTTACCACCGTCTGAGTGAATTTAGACAGCCACATGTTAAATGCAGAAAAGCGCGCCTTTGGGCGCGCTTTTTTTGTCCGGCTATTCCGAGCGTTAGATCACCTTAGATACCAGATAGCCGGGACATCTGCACCTACCACTCAGCACAAAACGCCCGATGCATAACTATTTCCGCGTAGAAAATCGGATGTGGGCTCTGCCGGCCCATTCATGCGCGCAATAAAAGCAACACGATGCGCAGATTTGTTACTGGTGGGCCATTCGCCCACCTGCCCTTTTGTCTAAATTTTGCCCTTCCATGGCACAAAAATCCGTTCCAGCCACCGGATCCCAACATCAATCAAAAACCCTATGATCCCAATAAGGATAATTCCAACAATGACGATGTCAGTAAGCTGAAATTTGGACGCGACCATGATCATCATGCCCAAGCCTTTTTCTGCTGCAACCAGTTCGGCTGCGACCACAGTGCCCCAGCATACCCCCATCGCCACCCGAGCACCGGTGAAGATTTCCGGTAAACTATTTGGGACGATTACTTTGCGAAGAATCTGGGATTTGGAAGCGCCTAATGAATAGGCCGCATGGACCTTAGCGATTGCGACTCCCGACACTCCGGATCGGGCCGCAATAGCCATGATCCACAAGGCTGCCAAGAACAACAAAATGATCTTGGATTGCTCTCCGATTCCAAACCAGATGATCATCAGCGGTATCAAAGCCAGCGGAGGCACCGGTCTCATAAATTCGACAATCGGATCAAACCAGCCGCGTGACCAATTCGTGAGGCCCATAGCATACCCAAGCGGTACCCCGATAAGCGTGCCAAAAAGAAAACCCAACACCACGCGTTGCAGGGACGCCCAAGTATGTTCCAGCAGTGTAAAGTTACGATACCCTTCGGCGTTCAGCTGCAAAAAACGACTGAGGGTCAGCTCTGGCGCGGGCAAATAAAGCCGTGCCATCCGCAACCCAGGGGACGGAACAAAAAACGGGGTTCCCTTTTCCGTTAATGACAATGACCCACCGGAAATATCAACAGACCCACCAAACGCAACCGCTTGACCGTTTAGGTGCGTTACTTTGGCCCCACCACGTTTCGTAATCTCGTCATTACCAAGGACGTTGATCACCTTAGAGCCATAGCGTGGCACAACAAGGCTGTCATTTTTGGCAAACCCGTCGCCGGGATCAGTTGCCGGTTTGGGCGGAATGGCCATCGGGTTGCCGGCGGTGTCTTTGTAGAACTGGATATCCTCGGGATATACCAAGATTTTTACCGTGGCATCATCCGTCTGTCCTTCTGGACCCGTCGAGGTATAGGTGAACTGAACCTCTCCAACAAAGGGCCCCGTGGCTTTGGGCAACGGCAGGATCGAGTTTGTAAAGGCGACCCAAAGCAGGAAAACCAAAACAACAGACAGCACCGATGCAGCCCGATTGGCCTGCACTGCGCTTTCATCCCCAAAGGTGACTGTCTTTAGCGACGTGAAATCTTTTTTGGTGAACAATTTCTGCACGGCAAAGCGCGACACAAAAAAGCATAGAAAAAAAGCGGCGACATAGATGCTAAGCAGCAAAAGACCGGTCATTGCGCTGCCTCCGTTCGTCCCATGATTTCTTCTTCCATCTCCCAAATCATGCCCAAAATTTCTTCGCGAGTGATCGAGAAATCAGCATGTCGCTTCACATCCCTAAGGTCATTGCCGACACCAAGATCAGCAAAGGGAAGGTTGTATTCTTTGTGAATTCGGCCCGGGCGCGGCGCCATCACCAACAAGCGCTCTCCCAAAAGAAGCGCCTCTTCTACCGAGTGGGTAATCAGAATAATCGTTTTTCCAGTCTCTTTCCAAAGATCCAGAACCAGACTTTGCATTTTTTCGCGGGTCAAGGCGTCCAACGCACCAAGAGGTTCATCCATCAAGATGACATCCGGTTCATTGGCAAGGCAACGCGCGAGCGCAACACGTTGCTGCATTCCACCAGACAGCTCGTAGATCGCCTTTTCTTTAAAATCTTGCAGGCCAACGACCTCAAGAAGATGGTCAACCTTGGGGCCGCTTTGCTTGCGGGAAACGCCTTTCATGTCGGGGCCGAACGAGACGTTGTCACGCACATTCATCCATTCAAACAAGGCGCCTTGCTGGAACACCATGCCACGTTCCGGACCAGGGCCATGCACGACGTTTTCGCCAAGTCTGATCTGACCTTCAGTCGGGGCAAGAAAACCTGCTACGATATTTAGCAAGGTCGTTTTGCCACAACCCGACGGTCCGAGCACTGACATCAATTCACCGGCTTTGATATTCAAGGATACGTTTTTGAGCGCTTGAACTGATCCACCACCGGGAAGATCAAAGCGCATAGAGATATTGTCGATCATCAGACCGGACATCGCGGGGGGCCCTTTCGGTCTATTAGTGCAGTGCCGTTAAAACGGCACCGCACAGGGATCCAGTAAAAGGCAGGCCCCGAAGGGCCTGCAGTCCTGTGGGATCACTTACTGGCTGAGTGGGCCAGTGTTGACGTTGTCAGCATAAGACGCTTTTGCAGCATCGATGGAGCCCGCCGCAACGAATACGTCCGCCACACCTTTCATGAACTCCTGTGCGCCACCGCCCAGCCATTTGGCATTCAACTGATCTGCCACAGTTGGGAACACAAAGGTGGACATGGTGGATGCGGTGTCGGATTCAGACATACCCGCGTCTTGTGCGATTACAGACAACATGTCTGCGGTGTTACCTGCGGCCCACATTGCGTTTGCATCAGCCGTCACGTCAAGGAACGCCGCAACCAGTTCATCATTTTCGGCGACAAAATCAGCAGGTGCCGAAGTCACGTCAAAAACAAGGATACCAAGCTCTTCCTTTTCAGCACCTGTCAACAAAACGTTGCCAGAGTCTTTCATGCGGCGCAACGCACCACCCCAACCGCACGCCATATCAACAGCACCCTGAGCAAGGGCAGCTTGACCCTCTGCGGGGGCCATATCAACGACCGTTACGCTATCAAGCGCGACGCCAAAGTGCGACATCTGCTTTAGAAAGCCATAATGCGCAGCTGTTCCAAGCGGAACCGCGGCTTTTTTACCCGCTAATTCACCAGCACTGTCTTGATCAATCTCAAGCTCGGCGGCGACGACACAGTTGTCGTTATCGGAATAGCTGACCGCTACGTCGATGATCTGCAGATCCTGTCCGGCCGATGTCGCAACCACGAACGGCGGCACACCTTGGCTGACCGAAATATGTACGTCACCAGATGCCATTGCGGCGCTCATTGCTGTACCAGTATCAAAGCTGACCCAGTTTACCTTGACGCCCATAGTGTCGTCGTATGTGCCCATAACTTTGGCATACTGAAATGGCATGGGCCATTCGAGGAAGTAGCCCACAGTGATTTCGCCGTGGCCACCAGCAAGTGCCGATGATGCGTAAAGAGCGGCTGCTGCGGCCAACGCGCCAGTTTTTTTGAGGAACATGTTTCTCTCCCTGTTTTTATAAGGCCGTCTCGACAAACGGGTAATCCATACACGCGCCGCGACGATGGGCGTGAAGGTCGCACATGCAGAAACGGTTGCCAAGCGGCGATTATCTTAGACCGCAAAAGGCATGTTTTGTTCTATTTGACATAAATAGAAGTCAGTTCGGAATGGTGAATATTTTTAACACCAAATGGCGCAAAATGAGGTCTGCCCTATTTGAAAGACGTAAAACGTCCTCAAAATGCCGTTCATATGCCAAATATCATATAAGAACGAGACACATCCAGATTAGATTCCTGATTGTGAGATCATACCGCGTGGAATTCTGTAACGCTGAATTCACATACTTCTGTGTCACGCGTGACATCACAAGCTCAAATACATCCAGTGAATGCCCAATATTGACAAGAATCAGCCGAGCATTCGGATTTTTCGGCACTGGCGCAACGGGTTTCCCCCATTGTCCACTGTCTACAAATGGCCCCAATCTACAAATGACCTGACTCTTTGAGAACTTTGCGAGCAACACGAAAGCATTCCAGACCCATTGGGACGCCACAATAGATCGCGATCACATGAATGATGGCTCTGATTTCTTCTGCTGTTACCCCGTTGGTCAGGGCACCTCGACAATGTGTTTCCCATTCCTGCATCCGGCCCAAGGCTCCAAGCATGGACAGGTTCATCATCGACCGGGTTTTGGGATCAATAACATCATCACCCCAGCCAAATCCCCAACACCATGCTGTCATTGCTTCTTGAAATGGACGTGTGAATTCATCTGCCGCCGCAAGGTTTTTTTCCACATATTCAGGGCCCAGAGTTCCTTTTCGTCGCTCTAAACCTTTTAAAAACAGATCTTCGTCAAATAAGCTCATTTTTTTGTCATCCTGATTACACTGAACGCTATGATAAAACTGCCCAGAACGGCGCAGATGCGATGGGTCTAGGCGTCCTGTGATCACGTTTACACCAATTTTCAAGCACTGCATTCAGATCTGGTGACAGAATGTGGATCGCAGCAATGGTCCCGAACGGTGACACCAAGATAATTTCCCTGCCAAATGACCTGCTGACCAAACACGAAGCCCCTTTTCCATTCGGTAAAATTCCACTAGGCCGCATTTAAGACAACGCAGGAGCCAGCCCATGATCCCATCAGCGTACCCTAGTGCAGACGAAATTGCGCGCCTCTCCGCAGCCATGCTGTGGGATATTCAAGCTGTTCATTTCAGTCCAAAAGATCCCTTTACGCTTGCGTCGGGATTGCCATCGCCAACGTATGTCGATTGTCGCAAGCTGATTTCTTATCCGCGCATCCGGTCCACCTTGATGGATTTTCTTACCCTTACCGTGATGCGCAATGCAGGATTAGAAGCGTTTGACAACATTGCTGGCGGTGAAACAGCGGGCATTCCATTCGCCGCACTTGTTGCCGAACGCATGGCGCTGCCGATGACATATGTCCGTAAAAAACCCAAAGGCTATGGTCGCAATGCCCGGATCGAGGGCGTCATGACAGAAGATCAACGGGTTTTGTTGGTGGAAGATCTGACAACCGACGGTGGCTCTAAGGTGTCGTTTGTGGACGCGATCCGCGAGACCGGCGCCAGCTGTGCGCACACTGCCGTTATCTTTTACTATGATATTTTCCCAGAGACAAAACAAAGGTTGGGAGATCACGGGATCAGCCTGCATCATCTTTGTACGTGGTGGGATGTACTGGCAGTCGCTAAAGATCGCGCGTTGTTTGATGCAGAAACCTTGGATGAGGTCGAACGTTTTCTAAATGACCCTCGCGCCTGGCAAGATGCGCAAAGCTAAGACTTGGCTACGAAAAAGCACTCAGTGGCCTGACCACGTGACAGCTGACCATGTAAACGGCGTAAAACGCGCCTTTCAAAACAATCCAATAGTTGTCCACAGAGATATACAATTTGGCCTGCGGAGGGTTATCCGTTAAGCCTTTGGGTGGGTAGTAGGACAATCAATATGAATGACTTGACGCCAGTTTCATCTCAAGAAGGTCAAGCGCCTGACACAGGCACAATTCCTCATTCTATCGAGGCCGAACAACAGCTTCTGGGTGCAATCCTGACGAACAATGACGTCTATGATAGGATTGCAGGTATCATCGGCGCTCAGCATTTTTATGATCCGGTTCATGCGCGAATCTATGAAACCGCCTCGGCGCGCATTGCCAAAAATGCACTGGCATCGCCCGTAACCCTCAAAACCTTTTTAGAAGAGGACGAAGGACTTCGTGAACTCGGGGGGCCAACCTACCTAGTAAAGCTTGCCGGTTCAGCTGTGTCATCATTCGCTGCGCGTGATTATGCGCAGTTGATTTATGATCTCGCCGTGCGGCGTGATCTGATTTCTCTGGGCCGCGATATTTCTGACAAAGCGGCCAAGGGTGATATTGACCTGGAACCCCGCGAACAAATCGTACAGGCAGAACAACGTCTGTATCAATTGGCCGAGCAAGGTCAGGCGGAAAGCGGGTTTCAAAGCTTTCTTCGCGCCGTCACCAGCGCAGTAAATGTCGCTAACGCGGCTTACCAAAGAGAAGGCGGTCTTGCCGGCGTGTCTACCGGATTGATTGATCTGGATAAAAAACTGGGGGGACTGCATTCAAGCGATCTTCTGATCCTCGCTGGTCGACCCTCGATGGGTAAGACGTCGCTTGCCACCAACATAGCTTTTAATATTGCAAAAATTTTTCGCAAAGGCATCCGGCCAGACGGCAGTGAGGGTGCTGTCGAAGGCGGCGTTGTGGGTTTTTTCAGCCTTGAGATGAGCGCAGAGCAATTGGCGGCTCGTATCCTATCAGAAGCCGCCGAGGTTCCGTCCGAACAGATCCGCCGCGGCGATATGACAGAAGAAGAATTTCGTCGATTTGTTGAGGCTGCCAAAGCGCTTGAGGCCTGCCCACTTTACATCGATGACACTCCCGCGCTTCCGATTGCGCAGGTAGCGGCACGTGCAAGACGATTGAAACGGACACACGGGCTGGACGTCTTGATCGTTGACTATTTGCAATTACTGCGCGGCACGGGTCGTGGCGACAATCGCGTGCAGGAAATTGGCGAAATTTCCATGGGCTTAAAAGCCATTGCAAAAGAACTGAATATTCCAGTTGTTGCCCTGTCGCAGCTAAGTCGAACAGTAGAAAGCCGCGATGATAAACGGCCGCAGTTATCTGACCTTCGGGAATCGGGGTCGATTGAACAAGATGCAGACGTGGTCATGTTCGTTTTTCGTGAAGAATACTATGCAGAACGCGAAAAACCGTCCGAGGATCGACTTGACGAAATGGCGGCATGGCAGGAACGCATGGAACGACTTCACGGGAAGGCCGAAGTCGTAATTGGCAAGCAACGTCATGGTCCTATTGGAACGGTCGAGCTTAGCTTTGAGGGCCGCTTTACACGGTTTGGAAACCTTGTTCGTCCGTGGCAAACAGACTCTTGATCGTGACAGTGACCGGCACAGGCTGGAGTTCCAGGTTAACTTGGAAAGCGGGCATCTGACGAATACATCCAATGTTTTCGCTTTTGAACGTGCAGCATCAACAAAGTGACAAATTAGATAGACAGTGTCAGTCGGACTTTTAGCGTCCTACTCAGCAACCACTTTTATAACGCCGCACTCAAGCGTTGCGAGGCATTTGCATAAAGCCTTCGTCACTTTGCGGCACTTTTCCGAAGTGGGTCTGATCAAAAGTACATCCAACATCCGAAACGGGCTTGAAGGGTGTCAAAAATACAATATAGAGACCGTATCAGGATCAGGGCAGCGCCCTCATAATTGTGTCGAAAGACCTTGAACCATCCTTGAACGCCGTCTTTTGGCCGAATGGCTAGGTACATTTTCATTGCTCGCGACCATAATTGGATCGGGCATTATGGCCGAACGATTATCAGAGGGAAATATGGCAATTGCCCTGCTGGGAAATACGATCCCGACCGGAGCGATTCTATACGTTTTGATTACAATTTTTGGGCCCATTTCAGGCGCGCATTTTAACCCGGCGGTGACACTGTCCTTTACTCTGCGTCGAGATATTACCCCGCGCGATGCGGGATTATACATCGTGGTTCAGATCACCGGTGCCATTTTCGGTGTTCTTGCCGCGCATGTGATGTTCGAACACCCTTTAATTGATCCATCGACAACATCGCGATCAGGTATCGGACAATGGGTGGCCGAATTCATTGCCACGTTCGGACTGGTGGGCACGATACTCACCTGTTTAAAGATGCGTCCCGAAGCTGTTCCCATGACTGTCGGGCTGTACATCACAGCAGCTTACTGGTTCACCTCATCAACGTCCTTTGCAAATCCAGCTGTGACGATTGCGCGTGCATTTTCAGATACATTCGCTGGGATCGCGCCCGTAGATGTCGCCGCCTTCGTTACCGTGCAGCTGATTGCAGCGTGTTGCGCCACCATTTTTTTCCGATGGATGCTGAACGAACCAACACAAAGCTGATATCGGACGATTTTATGACTGCTGCCATCGATGTGCGGCCGGCCCCATCTAGCAGGGGTGATCAGTCGGACAGCCGTACCCAAGATACAGTTATTGCAGACGCTTTGAACATTATGCTGTGGATCGGGTCGTCCCTACAGATTGATCACGGCGTCAAACGCGCGAATTCAAAAAGGGCACAGAATGTCTGCACCCTTTTCAAAACTCTAATCATGTCTGGCAACCGAAAGAGCACGTCACGAGCACACAGCGTGCAGGCCTAAACCCGGTCTGCCCTCGCGCCCTGCTCACACGTCAGGATACAACGGAAACCGTGCGCACAGCGCGGACACTTCGGCTTTGACATGATCTTCAATATCGGAATTCCCTGCCTCGCCATGTGCGGCCAGTCCATCCACGACGCGAATGATCCAATCTGCGATCTGACGGAATTCTGTTTCACCAAACCCACGCGTTGTTCCCGCCGGAGATCCAAGTCGAATACCCGATGTCACCATCGGTTTTTCCGGATCGAAAGGAACACCGTTTTTATTGCAGGTGATATGCGCGCGTCCCAACGCCTTTTCCGTGGCGTTTCCTTTGACACCTTTGGGACGCAGGTCCACCAAGACGACGTGGGTGTCGGTCCCGTGTGTCACTGTGTCCAGTCCGCCTTTGATCAGCTGATCCGACAGGGCCTGTGCATTCGCAATGACCTGTTTTTGGTAGGTTTTGAATTCGGGGCGCAGTGCCTCGCCAAAGGCCACGGCCTTGGCAGCGATCACATGCATCAAAGGACCACCCTGAATCCCGGGGAAAATGGCCGAATTAAACTTTTTTGCCAAAGCTTCATCGTTGGTCAGGATCATGCCACCACGGGGACCACGCAGGGTTTTGTGTGTGGTGGTGGTCGCCACATGCGCATGTGGAAACGGTGATGGATGCTCACCAGCTGCGACAAGACCTGCAAAGTGTGCCATATCCACATGCAAATAGGCCCCAACACTATCTGCAATTTCACGCATGCGGGCAAAATCGATTTGGCGTGGAACGGCCGATCCGCCCGCGATGATCATCTTGGGTTTATGCTCCGCCGCCAAGGCAGCGACTTGCTCATAATCCAATAAGTTATCCTGTTTGCGCACACCATACTGCACGGCATTGAACCATTTACCCGACTGGTTCGGCCGCGCCCCGTGCGTCAGGTGCCCGCCAGCATCAAGGCTCATGCCTAAGATTGTATCTCCGGGCTGTAAAAGCGCCTGAAACACCCCTTGATTCGCCTGACTGCCAGAGTTTGGTTGAACGTTGGCGAAGCCGCAGTCAAAAAGCTCGCACGCACGCGATATTGCAAGGTCTTCGGCAATATCAACCCAGTCACAGCCGCCGTAGTACCGCCGACCGGAATACCCTTCGGCATATTTATTGGTCATCACAGAGCCTTGCGCCTCTAGAACGGCTCGGCTGACGATATTTTCGCTGGCAATCAACTCGATCTCGTCACGTTGGCGGCCAAGCTCGCCTGTGATTGAACCGAAAAGCTCTGGATCGGTATCGGCCAAGCTGCGGGTAAAGAACCCAGTGGCGCGGTGCGGTGCGTTCATTTGCGTTACCTCTGATTGGTCTGCGGTCTGATGCGTGGTTAACCCATGTGCACGCTTTGAAAAAGCTGGAATACGACGCCCTGCGACAATGACGCGGCAGCACTGGTCACGCACCGGCTGTTATGGTTGGATAAGACATAATGCAGCGGAACAGGAAAGCCACAATGCCCCAAAGAATTTCTTTTGCGGCGAGCAAAGCGCCTTTGGCGCAAACGGCTCTGGCCAATCTCATCCGGCAATATGATAATCACAGCCCCAAAGAGGCCGATGTGATCGTCGCACTTGGGGGCGATGGCTTCATGCTGGAGACATTGCACAACACCCAAGGTCTGAATGTACCGGTCTACGGTATGAATCGTGGAACCGTCGGGTTTTTGATGAACGAATATTCCGAACATGCATTGGAAACCCGCCTTGATGAGGCCGAAGAGGCTGCCCTGACTCCTCTTCGGATGGTTGCCGAAACCTGCGACGGTCAGCGTCATAATGCTTTGGCGATAAACGAGGTATCTCTTTTGCGCGCGGGACCACAAGCCGCGCGCTTACAGATCAGCGTAGATGGACGTGTTCGGATGGACGAGCTGGTGTGCGACGGCGCCTTGGTGGCCACCCCTGCAGGATCCACGGCATACAACTATTCCGCGCACGGGCCTATTTTGCCGATTGGAGCAGAAATCCTGACACTGACGGCAATGGCTGCATTCCGCCCAAGACGTTGGCGCGGAGCCTTGTTACCACAGTCAGCCGAGGTCGCCTTTGAGGTTCTTGAACCGGAAAAACGGCCCGTGATGGCCGAGGCAGATGCCCGGTCAGTTCGGGATGTCATGCGGGTCACGATCCGCGCTGCTCAGGATATATCGCACCGTGCGCTTTTTGATCCTGGACACGGGCTGGAAGAGCGCCTGTTGCGCGAACAATTTGTATAATCTGCGTCAAAAGGCCGTTTACGAACATCTGATGCCAGTCAGCTTGCGAAGAGTATTTTGGCGTCACTCGATATAGATATCTGAAACTTCGACAAAAGCAGAGTGATCCCTACCATAAGCCACCAATGCAAGCGTGCGCACCGCGTTTGCCCTTGGCGTGCGCCTCATCAGCCTGCCAGAGGCTTCAAACGCGCTTAGAGGCAGTGTCACATCAGACCATCCGTCCGTGGCCTCAAAACCGATTTGGTAATATTGCCAAGGCATGCGAGTGCCGCTAGTCCGCAAATGCAGATAATACTTTTGACCATTTCCCCGGACCCGCAGCCGAATTTGCGTCGCAGTCTCAGGAAGGCTGACAGGTCTACGGACCTGGATAAAGCCCCCGTTGTTTGCCGTCGATACACGACCTTCGAGACGAAGCGCCCCGTCTGCCAATGATGCACGGCCCTGACTAACGCCTCCCATGACCTGATCTGTGAAAAACGACCAGCCGGACGACGTGCCTTGCGAAAAATCTTCCAGTGGGGCCGCAGACGTGGATGGGGTAAGAGGCATGGTGAGTAACATAACTAAAGCTGCGATGTGGGCGCGCATGGTATCTCCGCGATTGTGCATCAGAATAACTAGCACGACATGCAGACGCGTCGAGTCGTTGCTCTATAAACGACTTCCCTGACGGATTTCAGAATAACATTTGTTACATAAAACGTAACAACGGGCGCCTATGGACTGGCAGTATTACGAATAAATTCAATCAGTCTGTCTCGTGCTGTTGGATCTGTCCAAAGCCCGTTATGCGTGCCGGCCTCGACCGTGATCAACTCTTTTTGGCTGCTTGCCAGCAAGTCGAAAATTGCCTGTCCATGCGCGTAAGGCACCATCTGGTCATCCGTACCATGCAAGACCAAAACGGGGGTAATCACGTCTGGCGCGCGCCGGGCACTGTTCCACCGGCTGCGTATCTGGCTTAGGATCGGTTCTGGCAGCGGAAAATGGGTTTTGGCGATGTCCGGCATGGACAAATAAGGTGCTTCAAGAACTATTCCTTTCGGCAGATGTGCCTCAGAGCGGCGGCGCAGTTGTTCGTCTAGTGCCAAAGCGACCCCGGTCCCGAGGCTTTCGCCGTAAATGATCGCTGGCGTCTCGCCGACCAGATCCGATGCAGCCTGCCAAACCGCTAGCGTGTCTGCGATGATCGCAGGCTCCGATGGGTAGCCATCCGACCCTGAGGCACCACGGTATGTTGGTGCCAAAAGACCAAACCCTTGCTGCGTCAAGAACCGAAATCTTGCAGCACGAGAGGCAAGATTTCCGGAGTTTCCATGTAGATAAAAAACAACGGGCTGCCCTGACGCAGGCGGAACGGACCAGACAAAAATTTCAGCCCCGGCCACAGCAAAACGGTGTTCGGTTGCTGTTGGCAGGCCCGCCGCCTCGGGCGTAATATGCAAAGGGCTAAAGGGATAGATTGCCCGACGTTCCAGCCAATCAAGTGACGCACTCGCCTCAACCGCCAAAAGACAAAGAACCAAAGACATCTGAAAAATACGATGCATCAATTAACCTCGTAAGGAAGCAAATCCCGGGAATGCGGATGAATCGTCAGGCGTCTTTCCAACGGTGGAACTGAGCGTTGGTGACATCTCGTTCGTTCGCAGATCCGACACGAGATACCTATAGGTTCAAACGCGGTGTCATGGCCCAGATCCAGACCATCGGCATATACCAAAGCTGGCGCGTGGCTGACCTCGCATCCAAGGGCGATTGCATATCTGCGCAATGGCGCACCAAAATGGCCACCGGGTTTTGACACATCACGGGCTAGACTAATGTAGCGCACCCCATCGGGCGTTTCCGCCAATTGGCGCAAGAAGCGACCGGGTGTTTCAAAGGCACGATGGACATTCCAAAGAGGACAAGCCCCCCCGAAGCGGGCGAATTGCAAGCGCGTTGCCGAATGTCGTTTGGTGATTGTGCCCGCCTGATCCACACGCACGAAAAAGAACGGCACCCCCTTCGCGCCAGGTCTTTGCATCGTTGACAGACGGTGCGCCACCTGTTCGATAGAGGCGCCAAAACTATTGGCCAGCAACTCCAGATCATGACGACAGCTCCGTGCGCTATTTAAAAAGGCACCGTATGGCAGCATCGCGGCGCCCGCGAAATAATTCGCGAGCCCGATCTTCGCGATAGCACGCGCCGCATCCGACTGAAATCGGGCCAAATCAAGCGTGGCTTCAAGTAGAGGCTCTTGCATCAAAAGCGCGATTTGCAACAACATCTGAAAAGTTCGCGTTTCAGGTGGCGCGTGTGCGGACAGCGTAAGTTTTTGCGTGTGAGGATCAAAGTGACGCAATGTATCTGACTGCGACAGCTGTACCGATATGTTGCGGGACTTAAAAAAATGAGTGGCCGCTGTGCGGGCATCGCCTTGCGCATATGAAAAGTGTTCCGCCGCCTGATCAACCGCATCAATGTAGTTATCGCAGTAATGGAAGAAATCGCGAACTTCTTCCCAAGGACTGGGTTGCAACTGCGCCCCTTCACGACCCAAAGCTTCATCAAGGGACGCCAACCGTTCGTGTGTTTCACGATAGGACCGATGCAGCGCCAGAAAAGCATGTGCCAAAGCCGGCGCGTTCGACGCCGTTAACCTAAGATCAGCCAAGGGCGGTGCGACATCCGAAAAAACCGGATCAGCCAAGGCCTCTCGCATGTCCGTAACCAAACGCTCCGCGTCAGAATGGCCTAGTTCGGTGACGTCTTGTCCGAATTCCCGCGCCAGTGCCAGCACTACAGTCGTGCTTACTGGTCGGTTATTGTTTTCCATCTGATTGAGATAAGGCAAAGAAACGCCAAGCTTGGCAGCAAACGTCTTTTGAGTAAGGCCAAGCCTGCCACGAATTTCACGCAGCTTTGCCCCCGCATAAAGTTTTTGTTGTGCCATGCCTAAATCCGCCGATGCGTGGTGCCTTTAAATCATCGCAAAGTCAGGCTGTGCCGTCCAGTGCGTCAAGCCGCGACGTGCGACGGATAACATACGTGATCGCTAAAATTGCAGCAAACGCTGTTGAAATCTGTAACCACAACAAGGGTGTGGCGCCAGTTCCCGGGGCTAGCACCTCGCCTGCGACCTGACTAAGGGCTGCTCCGCCACCAATGTTGATCGCGCCCCCCAACCCAGAGGCTGTACCAGCCAGATGGGGCCGAACCGACAACGTACCAGCCATTGCATTCGGTAAAACCATACCGTTCCCGATTCCAACAAACACCATGCTACCAAAGAAAACCGATGCACTGCCCATCCCCAATAGAAACAAACTAAGTGACCCCGCTATCCCGCAAAAATTAATAAGCGTACCCCAAAAGATCATTTTATTGATGCCAAAGCGTCTCGAGTAGCGGCCAGAGACAAAATTACCTGTAAAATAGCCCAAAGCCGGTGCACCAAAGACAATCCCCAGCATAGTCTGATCCATGCCGAAAACCTCGGTGCCCACAAAAGCGGCACCGCCCATGTAGGAAAAAAACGAACCGGAGGCAAAAGCTGCCGCCATGGCGTAGCCCCAAAACCTGGGTGAGCGCAGCAGTTCGGGATATTCTCCAAATTGTTGAGCAAAGCTTAGCCCGCTTGGACGCGCCGTTTCGCCCAAATCCGCCCAAGTCCAAACAATCATACCCAGCCCCAATATCAAAAGCAGTAAGAAGCTGGCCTGCCATCCATAGATATCGGCCAGAACGCCACCGACAGCCGGGCCAAGCATTGGCACGACAGACATCCCCATTGTGACATAGCCGATCATAGAGGCAGCCTGATCTTGCGGGACCATGTCGCGCACCACGGCACGGCTCAGCACCATGGCAGTGACAACGCCTGCTTGCATCATTCGGAACACCAGAAACACAAAAGCGGATTGTGCCAACATGCAGCCAAGCGTCGCCAGAACAAATACCACCAAGCCCCCAATGATCACGGGTCTGCGGCCTAGTTTGTCAGACAGCGGACCGATAACCAGCTGCAACCCCGCATTTACCCCTAAATACAGGGATACGGACAGCTGCATAACCGCATAATCTGTTTCGAAATACTCCGCCATAATTGCCAACGATGGGACAAAAATGTTCATGCCCAGCACAGAGATTCCTGCAAGCAGAACCAGTGTTACCAGTTTGGGCGGTGTAGAGCGGTCCATAAATCGGACAGGGCGCAATGCGGTCATGGCGACGATCCGTATGCGGCTTGGCGGGATTTGTCCAAGGGTTTATAAAAACTCTTTCATAAGAAAAATCATAAAGTTTGCAAATTTGCGATTTGCAATAAAAAAATTATCCAATTTTTGCAAATTTGCGCAAAATCTCTTGAGCCCTCCCTACTGCCTTGTATAGCTGAGGTCCAACGAAAGGGGACCGCACGATGAAAGATATCATGCAAGAACTCGAAAGCCGACGGCAGGCTGCCCGGATGGGCGGCGGTGAGCGAAGGATCGCCACACAACACACAAAAGGAAAACTGTCTGCACGCGAGCGGATCGACCTTTTATTGGACGAGGGCAGTTTCGAAGAGTTTGATATGTTCGTGGCCCATCGCTGCACTGATTTTGACATGGAACATCAGCGCCCCGCAGGTGACGGCGTGGTGACAGGCTGGGGCACGATCAACGGCAGAATGATATACGTCTACAGTCAGGATTTTACTGTTCTGGGGGGATCAGTCTCTGCCACCCACGCGCAAAAAATTTGCAAAATCATGGATATGGCCATGCAGAACGGGGCTCCGGTCTTGGGTCTGAACGATTCAGGCGGGGCGCGCATTCAGGAAGGCGTAGATGCCTTGGCCGGATATGCAGAGATCTTTCAGCGCAACGTCTTGGCCTCTGGTGTTGTTCCACAAATCAGCGTGATCATGGGCCCCTGCGCGGGCGGCGCGGTCTACAGTCCGGCCATGACCGATTTTATCTTCATGGTCAAAGATAGCAGCTACATGTTTGTCACCGGACCAGATGTGGTCAAGACCGTCACAAACGAAGTCGTCACCGCCGAAGAACTGGGCGGTGCCAGCACACACACAAAGAAAAGCAGCGTGGCTGACGGGGCCTTTGAGAACGACGTAGAAGCCCTTGCAGAAGTGCGTCGATTGGTCGATTTTCTACCTGCTAACAACCGCGAGAAACCGCCCGTACGTCCGTTTTTTGATGATCCGGCCCGTGTCGAGCATAGCCTCGATACCCTCATCCCAGAAAATCCCAATACGCCCTACGACATGAAGGAACTGATCCTCAAGATCGCAGACGAAGGCGATTTTTACGAGATTCAGGAAGACTTTGCCAAGAACATCATCACAGGCTTTATGCGGCTTGAGGGTCAGACTGTAGGGGTCGTGGCCAACCAGCCCATGGTGCTAGCCGGCTGTCTGGACATCGACAGTTCGCGTAAGGCCGCGCGCTTTGTGCGGTTCTGCGACGCGTTCGAAATCCCCCTTCTGACGCTTGTGGATGTTCCGGGCTTTCTGCCCGGAACATCTCAGGAATATGGTGGGGTCATCAAACACGGGGCCAAGCTGCTTTTCGCCTATGGCGAGGCGACAGTGCCCAAGGTCACGGTGATCACCCGCAAGGCCTATGGCGGGGCCTATGATGTTATGTCGTCCAAACACCTGCGGGGCGATATGAACTATGCATGGCCCACGGCCGAGATCGCGGTAATGGGCGCCAAGGGCGCGACAGAAATCCTCTATCGTTCCGAACTGGGCGACGCCGACAAGATTGCGGCAAGGACAGCAGAATACGAAGACCGCTTTGCCAACCCCTTTGTCGCAGCCGAGCGCGGGTTTATTGACGAAGTGATCCAGCCAAAGTCCACCCGCCGCCGTGTGGCGCGGGCCTTTGCATCACTACGCGGCAAGAAACTGAAAAACCCGTGGAAAAAACACGACAATATTCCGTTGTGAGCGTACGATGTCCGACCAGAAAACCATCGAATATTTCTCTGCCGAGATCGTCCACCAGCGAGCCAGGGCACTGATTGCCTTCGCGCAGGTTGAACGGGAATGCTTGAGCGCGCATCCAAACGTCGGCGCCTTACATGCTGACTTGCAAACTGTCATCGAAGCGCTGGCACACATCCAACGCATGTTCCATCCTAAGGGTTGGGATAAAACCCAGTCGTCAGATAAGGCGTCGGTCAAGCGGGCTAAGTTACTGCGGGATTGGTACAATCTTGTTGGCAAAAGCCTTCCACAGCTCACCGAAATTCGCAACGCCATCGCACACTCCAAAGACCGAGTAGATACATGGATGGAAAAGTCCACGGATCAGACTTTCGGACGGCACATGCTTGGCAGCGTCAAGGATCTTAATAAACACGATATCAGGAACGAAGACGTCTTGGGCATGTATGACCCAGAAACGACACAGTATGTATTCAATGAACACACTGTGTCGATTGAAAGAGCCATGTCCGAGGCAAATGCGCTTGTTTTGATTTGGCGTGAACATTCTGGTGCGCAGAAAGCTTTGACATGACCGGACCAACATTCCACCTTCTCTCTCACGGCCCCCGTCCCGTAGCCCCTTTCTCCCACGCGGTCGAGGCGGACGGCTGGGTGATCCTGACCGGTCAGATGCCCACGGACCCCGCCGCGCCGGACGCCCCCCTGCCCACGGGGATCGAGGCGCAGACCCATCAAGTGATGCAGAACCTGAAATTGATCCTGAACGGCCTTGGCCTGGATCTGAGCCACGTCGTGCAATGCCGCGCCTATCTGACCGAGTTCGAACATGACTACGCCGCCTTCAACACAACCTACAAATCCTACTTTCCCGCCGACAGGTTGCCTGCCCGCACCACCGTGGGTGTCACCGCGCTGGCCGTAGGAGCACTGGTTGAAATCGACTGCGTGGCCCGCCGCTCATGAGACGCAACGGCTGGCACATATTAAGCGATGATGCGCGCTACACACTGACGCGTCATATGCCACCACGCTTTGATATCGCGGCCGAGGCGTGGTTTCCGCCGTGTCGGCCCGAACGTTTGGCGCGCCAAATCAGACAGGATCTGTGGCGCACTCTGAAACAACTGCGGGGGTTTTCCCCTGTGGTCGAAATTACGACGACAGCCTACGGGCTGAACGTACGTGTCGGAGGGCGCCTAAGTGCACAGCAAACACCCAAAACCGCACTGATATCGATACAGCAGCTGATAAACGATCCCGCCTGGCGTAACCGTTGGATCAGGTGGGCTGCTTTGACCCCGCAGGACCCGACGTGAGAGTTCATTTGAAATCATATTGGAGGGGCGCGGCCGGGCCAGACGCCTTTGCGCGACGCCCGTTCGTGATGCACCACGGATCATATGTCCGAACACGATACGGCAATCTCGCAGGATGGGCATCTTTTAAGTTTCGCACAGATGCCAAATGGCCTATGCTTGCATCAACCTACCGTAGTGTAGGGTTGGGAAGGCCTGGTCGGAAATTGGATTGGGCCAAAGGCGGACGAAACAGGAGAAATCAACAATGTCCCGTATTTTCAAAGCACTTGTGGCCCTTGGCTTCATGGCAACCATGTCTGCATGCACGACGCCAACCGATGAAGTCGTCGTGGTCGATCCGGGCGACATTATGGTCGCACCCGAACCAGTATACGACGGCAAGCTTTAAGCTGTACAATTCTGCGCCGGACAAAATCCGGCGCCTTCCGGCCGCCTGTCACACAATGGGCGACCGCCAAGGGGCCCCTGCACAGCAGAAACTTCAGAGGTCCCTATGATAAAGCATCGCGGTTTTCCCGGACGACTCCCCGGATCCGACTATCAGTTTACCATCCGCAGAGCCAACCCACGCGGTGTTACGCCCCTCGTTCAGCGCGAGCGTTTCAGAGACCGCAAAACTGTGGATCGCAAGGCAGATACAGCCTTTGTCAAAGCTATTTGGGAACATTTCGGACCCGAACCGTTTGCGCGGGGCAATCTTGATGCCGGACGGCTGTCGTGGCTATTGGGACGCGAAGTATTATCCTATGATGATCCCTTTGATTCCGCTAGTTATGATGCACAGTTGATCCTGAATGAAGCGGTTGCCCGTGCATCCTTTCCTGATGCCTTCATCGAGGATTTCGACACCCTGCCCCCATATGACCCATCACAAGAAGACTGGGACTGATCCAAAGATCTTCGCCCATTCTTTGAGCTGACCAGACCACCAAGAGAGGCTATGACCGATGTTTGATAAAATCTTAATCGCCAATCGCGGCGAAATAGCCTGCCGGGTTATTAAGACTGCGCAAAAGATGGGACTGAAGACAGTGGCAGTCTATTCGGATGCCGACAGAAATGCGCTACACGTTACGATGGCGGATGAGGCGATAAACATCGGTCCACCACCTGCCAACCAGTCTTATATTGTTATTGACAAGATCATGGACGCCATTGCGCAAAGCGGTGCGCAGGCTGTCCACCCCGGCTATGGGTTTTTATCCGAAAACCCGAAGTTTGCCGAAGCATTAGACGCAGCAGGCGTGGCTTTTGTAGGGCCACCAAAGCGGGCGATTGAACAGATGGGCGACAAGATCACATCCAAAAAGATCGCCCAAGAGGCGGGCGTCAGCACTGTTCCAGGCTACATGGGCCTGATCGAGGATGCGGACGAGGCCGTCAAAATTAGCAATAAGGTCGGTTATCCCGTTATGATCAAGGCCAGTGCAGGCGGCGGTGGCAAGGGCATGCGCATCGCATGGACGGATCAAGAGGCGCGCGAAGGGTTCCAAAGTTCAAAAAATGAGGCGGCCAACAGCTTTGGGGATGACCGAATATTTATTGAAAAATTCGTCACACAACCTCGTCACATCGAAATCCAGGTTTTGTGCGATACCCATGGCAATGCGATCTATCTTAACGAGCGGGAATGCTCAATCCAGCGCCGCAATCAAAAAGTTGTCGAGGAAGCCCCGTCTCCGTTTCTGGATGAAGACACCCGTCGCGCAATGGGAGAACAATCCTGCGCGCTGGCCAAGGCTGTTGGCTATGCAAGTGCGGGCACAGTAGAGTTCATTGTTGATGGCAACAAAAACTTCTATTTTCTTGAAATGAATACTAGATTACAGGTTGAGCATCCTGTGACTGAATTGATAACAGGTGTCGATCTTGTAGAGCAGATGATCCGTATCGCAAATGGTGAGCCACTGTCGATAACCCAAAGCGATGTGCAGCGCACCGGTTGGGCAATAGAAAACCGCCTTTATGCCGAAGATCCCTATCGCGACTTTCTTCCGTCAATCGGACGTCTCACACGGTACCGTCCCCCCGCAGAGATCGCCGCTGGCCCAATGGTTGAGGCGGGCACCTGGGTGATGAATGCAGGCGCGCCTGCGCACGCAGGCACCGCCGCCATCCGTAACGACACCGGCGTGTTCGAGGGGGGAGAGATCAGCATGTATTACGACCCTATGATTGCCAAGCTGTGCACGTGGGGGCCAACCCGCGAGGCCGCGATTGAGGCAATGCGCACCGCGTTGGACAGCTTTGAAGTAGAAGGCATCGGACACAACCTTCCGTTTGTATCTGCGGTCATGGATCACCCAAAGTTTGTATCCGGGGACATGACAACGGCATTTATTGCCGAAGAATATCCCGATGGCTTTGCGGGCGTAACACTCCAAGATCACGATTTGCGTCGGATCGCAGCCGCGACTGCCGCGATGCACCGTGTCGCCGAAATTCGCCGCGCACGGATCTCAGGCCGGATCGACAACCATGAACGCAAGGTCGGTACCGACTGGGTCGTGACCCTGCAAAAGACGCGCTATGACGTTGGGGTTGATGCCGACCGCGACGGCGCAACCGTGCGCTTTTCGGATGGTGTGGAAATGCGGGTCAGTGGGGATTGGACACCGGGAAATCAGCTTGCCAATATGATGGTGGATGGAACCGCCCTTGTCTTGAAAGTCGGAAAAATAACCCAAGGGTTCCGCATCCGGTCGCGGGGCGCCGATTTAAAGGTAAACGTGCGCACTCCGCGTCAGGCCGAACTGGCCGAATTGATGATAGAGAAAGTACCACCAGATACGTCCAAAATGCTATTGTGCCCGATGCCAGGCTTGATTGTGAAAGTTGACGTGGCCGTGGGTGACGAAGTTCAAGACGGTCAGGCCTTGTGCACAGTTGAAGCGATGAAAATGGAAAATATTCTGCGCGCCGAGAGGCGCGGCATCATTTCAAAAATCAACGCCGAGGCCGGTCAAAGTCTGGCCGTGGACGATATCATAATGGAGTTCGAATAGGGCGTTGGAAAGATTTACCTTATTTTCTTTGCGAAAAACACTTCGTCGTTGCATGACTGTTATATGCGGGGACAAAACCGCAGCGTTTTCTTGCCCGGAATTTGCCAAGGTCAACCGGCTTTTAGTTGGTTCGGCGGCTCTTCAGTTCCTGCTGACGCATAGGCATTTTATCAATGACGCGCCCCAACTCGCGGGTATCCCACGGCAATGGTTTGCGCAATTTCACGCGACCGTCTTTACCTATAAGAACAAGGGAAAATCCGCGTGGACGCAGGGACTGGCGCAAGTCAGACGCCGCAGCAGGGTCGGTATCAGTGATCACAACGACGTGGCGATCGATCAGATCCTCGACACCGGCGTCCAGCAGCCTCATCTGTTCTATAAACCGGGGGTCTGCTGGGCTGTCGGCAAAGATAATTACCGGCCTATGTGTCCACAGATAGTCCTCGATTGAAACCTCAGAGGCCGAAAATGTATCTTGTGCGGATACAGGCATGGCAAGAAACAAGATAGCGGCAAAGCTGCGCAACATAGGAATAGGCCTCTGGTTGGACTGTTCCTGTATATATAGGGTATCTGGCGCATTCTTCGAGAGGTGCCGTGCACTAGGACGTCAATCAAGTGCAGGGCCGCCCTGCGCTGCAACACATTGGACTGAAGGACATCACGCGTATGACCGATCTGACCGACTGGAAAGCTTTGGCTGAAAAAGAACTTCGCGGGCGGAGTTTGGACAGCTTAACTTGGAACACTCTCGAAGGGATCAACATTAAGCCTGTCTACGGCGCCAAAGATACCGAGAATTTGGCGCATATGGGCGGCGTTCCGGGACAAGAGCCATTTACACGCGGCGTGCGGGCGACGATGTACGCCGGTCGCCCATGGACGATCCGGCAATATGCGGGCTTTTCCACGGCCGAGGAGTCCAACGCATTCTACAGACGTGCCCTTGCAGCGGGACAACAGGGTGTATCAGTGGCCTTTGATCTGGCCACGCATCGCGGATACGACAGCGACCATCCCCGCGTGGTGGGCGACGTTGGAAAAGCCGGCGTAGCAATTGACAGTGTCGAGGACATGAAAATCCTGTTTGATGGAATTCCTTTGGATAAGGTTTCCGTTTCCATGACAATGAACGGTGCCGTTATCCCCGTTCTGGCCAGCTTTATCGTTGCAGGCGAAGAGCAAGGCCACGATCAATCCGTTTTGTCGGGAACGATTCAGAACGACATTTTAAAAGAATTCATGGTGCGAAACACCTATATCTATCCACCAGAACCCAGCATGCGGATCATCTCGGATATCATCCACTACACCTCGGACAAAATGCCAAAATTCAACTCGATTTCGATTTCGGGCTACCACATGCAAGAGGCCGGTGCCAATCTGGTGCAGGAACTTGCCTATACCTTGGCCGATGGCCGCGAATATGTGCGTGCTGCAATTGATGCTGGTATGGATGTTGATAAATTTGCCGGGAGGCTGTCGTTCTTTTTTGCAATTGGCATGAATTTCTTCATGGAAGCTGCAAAGCTTAGGGCGGCGCGCTTGCTCTGGCACCGCATTATGACCGAATTTGGCGCTAAATCCCCAAGATCCAAGATGTTACGGACCCATTGTCAGACATCGGGCGTATCCCTGCAAGAGCAAGACCCCTACAATAACGTGGTGCGCACGGCCTATGAAGCTATGGCCGCAGCCCTTGGTGGCACCCAGTCACTGCATACAAACGCCCTCGATGAAGCCATTGCCCTGCCGACCGACTTTAGCGCGCGCATAGCACGCAATACACAACTGATTTTGCAAGAAGAGACCGGGATCACAAATGTCGTAGATCCTCTGGCGGGCAGCTACTACGTAGAAAGCCTGACCGCCGAACTTGCCGACAAGGCCTGGGCGCTGATCGAAGAGGTGCAGGACATGGGCGGCATGACCAAAGCCGTGGCCAGCGGTATGCCGAAGTTACGGATCGAAGAAACCGCTGCACGACGTCAGGCGATGATTGATCGCGGCGATGAGGTTATCGTGGGCGTAAACAAATACCGGCTTGAAAAAGAAGACGACATCGACATTCTCGATATCGACAATCAAGCCGTCCGCGAGGCACAGGTCGAACGGCTTGCGCAGATCAGGATGGCTCGGGACGAGGTAGCCTGCCAAACCACACTGGCCGAACTGACCCGTCGTGCAAAAGAGGGCGGCAATCTGCTTGAGGCCGCGGTCGAGGCCGCCCGTGCACGCGCCAGCGTTGGCGAAATCAGCCTCGCGATGGAACAGGAATTCGGTCGGCATCGTGCAGAGGTCAAGACATTGGCCGGTGTCTATGGCGCCGCCTATGAAGGCGACGAAGGCTTTGCCGCTATTCAGGCGTCTGTCGAAGAGTTTGCCGAAACCGAGGGCCGACGTCCTCGCATGCTGGTTGTCAAAATGGGTCAGGATGGCCACGATCGCGGCGCCAAGGTGATTGCGACAGCTTTTGCTGACATTGGGTTTGACGTAGACGTTGGGCCGTTATTCCAAACTCCGGACGAGGCAGCACAGGATGCTGTCGACAATGATGTGCATATTGTTGGGATCTCTAGTCAGGCAGCCGGCCACAAGACGCTTGCGCCACAACTGGTCGCGGCGCTCAGGGCGCAGGGCGCAGAAGATATTTTGGTAATCTGCGGCGGCGTTATCCCGCAGCAGGATTATCAATTTTTATATGACGCAGGCGTTAAGGCCATATTCGGACCAGGAACAAATATTCCCAAAGCCGCACAGGACATATTGACCTTAATCCATGAGGCACGTGCTTGAACTGTCGAACTTTTAACTTGCGATATATCCGGTGCATGTCCGTGCTTTCGACCTTCGCAGCTGACTTTCAGAGTTGAAGGACGAGCTTGATCGGGCTGCGGCCCGCAATCAAGGTCCACGCGCTCATTACCACAAAGGGCGCAGCCATTCCGTGATCGGATATATCACGAAATACAGGTGTGACTAGACTGCAGCGCCTCTGTGCCGTTGTTGGTGACGCGCGTCATGCTGATGGTCTTTCCGTCTTCCTGGGATGTCCGCTGCATGTCTTTGCACTAAAGCAGGTGCTGAAGCTTTACGACGTCTGCAAAGCGCAGATCACGGCGTTTGACCCCATTTTTTTTACCGGATGCTGCGCCGGTCAACGTTGTCTACTTACTTCATCAAAATCGGTTGGATTAGGATCCTGTTTTGCTAAGTTACAATTCCGAAGATGGATGGCAGTTCAGTTTGTTTGGTGCTGTAATCGTCGTAATTGTCATTATTTGTATATTTTTTCGGAAACCGGTGCGCCGCAAATCGCTGCGTAAACGTGAGGATGACATCTATGTTTTAGGTTGAATGGCATGGAGGCGAACGAAGTTCCTTAACAGATCCTTCCGAACCAGGCGGCAATTGGGACAGCGATGGCGGTGATTGGGATTATGATCTCAAAGCGCGTGCAAAGCAGTCACTTACTCTGGTACGGCGAACGGCGCAAAGTCCCGCGCTATTGTCGTTGAACAGGTCAGTCATGAAGGTGCCCTCTTGCGTCTCCGCGACGTACGCATCCTATGTTTCGTCTGCACGAGACACTGCAGAGTGCGGAATATGGGCGTGTTCCCAAACATCAGTTTCTTGCCAAATCTTAGACAGGTACCAACTATACGGCACCTTAAGTGCATTTCTTGGTGGTGGTACAAGCCTCGTTTGGTCATCCCCCGATTTTTACTTGGTCTCAGCAGTGGAAATCATGCGGTTGTTCTTATTTTGTCAGTAAGTTTGATCCCACCGATGGCCAAGTTGAGCCTGTCGTGTTGTATGTCCTGAGCCTCCTCTCTTGGTTCAAAGATATTTTGGTCCATCCATTCGTGCCGAACCACGCGGTTTTAGCGCT
>JAQXDR010000073.1 GCA_029251265.1 Pseudoprimorskyibacter sp.
CTCAAGTGCCGATAGATGGGTGGCCGTCATCCGAGAAAAACGAAATGGCCCGTGGATCGGCGTGCGGCCTGCAAGTCAGTGAACAAATAGCCCCTCTACCGGACGCTTACGATAAAGTCGTCTTTTTGTATGCATGTGTTGAAACATTACCCAGGCGAATGACCTGATTGAGCCACCTTACTGATCCGTGATAATACACCTAGAATAGCGCCCGAAAGAGGACCCAAAGGATTTGTGGCAGGATGGTCAATTGAAAGAAACTGTCAAATAGTCAGAAGACTATACGAAGTGTTGTTTTAGGTGGGCTGGCAATTTTGGGATGCCTGATCTGGTACGACGACATTCCAAAGTGGGATAACGGCAAAGGTCCCGTAGTCCTCGCGACTTGCTTCATAGGTTTTCCGCGGCAAGCACTATTCTACGGCTAGAAATGGCTCAAAGACTAGGACGGGGGCAAATGAAACGGATTTATTCGATTTCTAATTGAGTTTTACCACTAGGGCTTAACCCCAAATTGCGGGAAACAAGCGCTGTTGCTGCACGAGCCGCAAGAAGACGGGATTGTGCCCGCTTAAGAACACGGAGAAATCAAAACTATTGAAGAATTGTAGCTTATATAACGGATAATACAGGTACTGGGGGCTGAGATTTATGCCGTTTCGGAACCGGATAGCGCACCCCTGCCTGTTGCCATTCTATTTGATAAAAGACACCTCAGTATCGACCACGTCAGGCTGTGCTTGAATGGCCAGACGGACCTGTTTCGGTCTGGTCGCGCCCTAGGCTTTTATTCTGTCTTCTTCTGCTCATGGGGCAGAATGCGTGTTGCATAAACGGGCTGCGCATTGTGCCACAAAATGTAGCCTGACTTTCAGGCTGCATGATCTCTAAGGCAAAGCGAAAATTAAAAAATACCGTCAAGATTGAGCGTGACGTGATCAACCACAACGCTTATTTGTTCGACGTTTTCCGCTGTAATTCCGACAGTGGACATCTCAAAGTTATGTCCACCGTTTTCCAGTTCCAGATACGCTGCCTGAATGTCGCTTTTGATATCGGCTCTGGCCCAATCGGCACCCGTCATGATCACGATCAACAAATCGGTGTCACGGCCGCCTTCAAAAACATCAGCACCAGTATCGGCGTCGGCAAAATCAAATATGAAGGTATCGTTTCCTGCGCCAGCTTTCAAAGTGTCTGCGCCTTCCCCTCCGGACACCAAATCATCCCCGGATCCCGCAATAATAAGGTCATTTCCTGCACCGGCTTCGACAGTGTCGTTGCCTGCACCAGATTTTATTTTGTCATCGCCACCGCCACCGTAGACCTCATCATGGCCACCGCTACCGCGCAGACTGTCGTTACCTGCGCCACCGTACATAGTGTCATTTCCGGATCCACCATCTAGCGTGTCATTGCCATCGCCGGCATCGAGATAATCCAAACCGTCGCCGCCACGCAGAATATCATTTCCTGCACCCCCCGAAAGGTTATCATTATCGCTTCCGGATTTAAGAGTGTCATGACCAAAACCACCGATAAGGGTGTCATTACCAGCCTGTCCGATAAGCTTGTCGGCCATGGCGCCACCGTCCATGTGGTCGTCGCCACTGCCTCCTTTGAGCTGGTCTATCCCGTCGCCGCCGTACATTTCGTCGTGGTCTGTGCCGCCCTGCATGATGTCCTGACCTGCACCGCCATAAAGTGTGTCGTTTCCTGTTCCGCCTTTGACCGTATCGTCGTTATCATCTCCGGAAAGATAGTCATTTCCCGTACCACCAAAGAGTTTGTCCTCGCCGTCGCCACCCCAAAGGGTGTCGTTGTTCGAGTTGCCATAAAGGTCGTCGTCGTCGGCACCGCCGGTCAGGAAATCATCGCCTTTTCGACCATATAATTTATCCTCGCCCGAGCCACCGTGCAGAGTGTCTATGCCAGTTCCACCGTCCATTTTGTCATCGCCCGAGCCACCTAAAATTGTGTCGTGCCCGGCGCCTCCGGTCATACGGTCATCACCTGAGCCGGCCTCGATGTAGTCATTGCCATCGCCACCCGTTAGTTCGTCGTCGCCAGTTTCGCCGTAAAGACGGTCGTGGTCGTCGCCCCCTTCAAGGTCATCGCGTCCTGCACCACCGTAAATCGTATCGTTTCCGCCATTTCCTTGGGCCCGATCGTCGTCGTTTCCGGCATGTATTATATCGTCGCCTGAATAGGCGTAGATCCGGTCTTTGTCGCCGGTGCCCTGTAAGACATCGTTGTAAGCAGTGCCGTAGATCTTACTGGCCATCGAGCGTCGTCCCTATAATCTCAATCAACTCCGCGGACGCAGACTGAGCGTGAATTCCAAACCCGTTCCAAGATCAACGGCCATTGTGTCCCTGATTTGACGAAAAGAGTACTAAATAGTGGGAAAATTTGGATCCTTGTAGGGGCATTTTGTCTTGGACGGGAACTTCTAGCGAGGCTTTGTATCGAATTGTTTTCATCATTATCATTTTAGAATTTCGTCTTAACTGAGCGTTATATTTAACCAGCCAATAGTTCCTTACATTTTTTGAGGACTTTCTTTATGTCACTTCGACTGACCATGCTGGCAATACTCGCACCACTTATCAGTTTCATCGCATATTTTGCCTATCAAGATTTTGATCAATCGAAGGAAAAGCTAGCCAATCTTTCCTTCACATCAGGGCCTGCGAGCGAAACACATTTGATCTACGATCTTGTGCACGAGTTGCAAAAAGAGCGTGGCTATTCTGCAGGCTATATCGCGTCGGCTGGCAATGATTTTTCCAAACAAATTGCCCAGCAAAGACTTTTAACAGAAGATGTCTTGGCAAATATTGATTGGACCGCACCGCAGAATGACAGCTTCAAAGCTGTACAGGCGCAGCTTCAAGATCTTCAAATGTGGCGGGACAGGATCGACCGTGGAGGTGTAAATGCTGTGCAAACGGTGGATTGGTACACAACTATGATCTCCAAGGTTCTTGATGCCTCTGCATTGACGAATGCGACATTGATACCGTTGGAATTATCTAGGCTGGTGAATTCCAAGGAATTGCTTTCGCTGGCAAAAGAAAGCGCAGCCTTGGAACTTGCCATTGGTGCCATCGGTTTGGGCACAGGTTTTACCACCGCCATGCATACCGAGTTTGTCAGCCTGGGTGCGCACCAAAAAATCAATCTACAAAATGCAAACAGCGTACTTGCAAGACCAGGTTTTTTTGAAAAAATCTACATTTCGGAAGATACGCGTGAGCTCAATGAGATGCGCCAAATACTCACGAATTCCATGTACGGTGGTATAGAACCGTCTGTCAAACCTGGTGATTGGTTCTCTTCTTCAATAATTTGGTTAGATCTTATCCGCCAATTCGAACAGGAGCTAGGTGAAGAGATCTGGGAGACGTCAACCGCCTTGTTCTCAAAAGAGCGCTCAAGTCAGCTGTTTGGTTTAACCATTATCTTAGTCGGTGTTCTTACAGCATTGGTGATTGCAGGAATTGCTTTTGAATTGGCCATCTATAAAATTCAAAAGCTGGTCATGATCATGAAAGAATTCAAACGTGGGAAGTTTGACGTTCGTGTGCCCTATATTGAAGGTCGATCCGAGATCAATGTATTGGCGGACTCAATTTACCGCTTCAAACAGGAGACACTCGCCAACCGTGCCGCGATGACCAAACGAAAAGAAGAAGACGAGGCGATCCTGAATGCCAAGCACCAAAAAGTTGTAGACCTTGTTACACAAGGTCTACGTGCCTTAGCCAAAGCAGATCTAACCACGCGTTTCGAGACGCCTTTGGATGAGGAGTATGATACGATCCGTCAAGACTTTAATTCTTCAACAGATCTTTTGCATCGCGTTCTGTCCGAGCTATCAGAAAGCGTCCATGAATTGACCGAACGGGCAGAGCAAACTGCGGCAGCATCAGAAGAATTGTCCAATAGAACGCTTCAGCAAGACAGAACCTTGAAAGAGACAGGGTCGTCACTTGAAGAGATTTCTGAGGCGGTCAAGGGAGACCATCAAACTTTGGAAACCGCTAGTTCCGTGGCGGGTGAGGCCCGTGAAACTGCCAATGCCTCCGAGGAAATCATGCGATCTGCCATTGTGGCCATGGATAAAATTAATGAATCGTCCGAACAGATTTCTCAGTTTATTTCCCTTATTGACGAGATCTCGTTCCAAACGAACCTATTGGCGCTTAACGCGGGTGTGGAAGCTGCGCGAGCAGGTGAGTTTGGGCGCGGATTTGCTGTCGTCGCATCAGAAGTTCGCGCTTTGGCGGGGCGATCATCAGAAGCGGCTCTGGATATCAAGAAGCTCATCACTCAAAGTCGGACACAGGTTCGAGAAGGTGTTTATCTTGTAGGACGGGCGGGTAATTCATTAGAGAACATTTTTAAAAGAATAGAACAGGTCGACCAAACGTTGCAAAATGTTGCACAATCGTCAAAGTGTCAAGCAGAAGACCTGTCACAAGTCAATGTGGCCATGGTAACTCTGTTGAATCTGACGGAAGCAAATTCCGTGATGGCGTCGGAAAGTCGGCTTGTGTCTGGCACGCTTGCAAGTGTTGCACATCGTTTGGCCGAGCGCGTCAGTGAATTTCGCCTAAATGAGGAGACAGGACCTTACACCACGTCCAAGAGCGTACCCTATACCTCTGTGACGAAACGTTTTGTTGCTTAGGTTGCAGTGGTTCAGATGTGACCCGACAGTGCGCCATTTGTCTGGCAGCGTCTATCAAGCGGAGGTCAGTTCATGATTGTTGCTCTCAAGACTTCTTTCCGCTCTTGCAAAGGTTCAACGGGCGTTTTGCCGCAACACCTTTTGCGCTGACGCCTGCATTCGAAATTACAGCCATGTACCCAGTCATCCAGATCAGATTGCAATACATCGGCGCTGCCGTAGAACTTCTTACTAATCTCGACCTACGTCACCTGTAGCAAGATCGTTTTTCACAAGTGCTCACAGATGCCTTTGGTCTGCGGTAACTTCACCTTCGGCTTTGTATGATCAATGTCGTGGATTACTAACAAAAGAAGGATGTCGTGTTTGTCGGCGTGGCCTCATTATTTTATGCGGCGATCTGTTAGGATGCACAACACCGGAAAATCGCTTTTCTTTCGGAACAACAGCCGCCGATCGTTGAGCCGATCGGTGGCTGTAATCGGCATCTTGTTGGTTTGACGTTTGATGTGCGCAACCTTGGAATCGGTATCGACATAGATTCGCTCAACACACATTCAAAACGCCGTTATAAAATCTGTCTTGGCTGCCCAAATAACTTGGGTGTTCCGTTTTAATCTTATCGTAGGCCTCGTCATCCATCTTATTCGAGAAAGCCGTATTAATTATTCAAGCAATTAAGCTGCGTGTCAGGGGATCGCGCCGAAGCTTGGCTATTCACCGGACCGCTTGCATGTCTGGTGTCAGTAAGCGGAGCGCGAAGGTGGCCCATGCGCCAGGATAATGACGCAAGGGACTTATTGCATCAAAGATTTGGAACGCGAGCTTCGGGAACTGCGCCAAGCCAATGACATCGTGAAAAAAGGGCTTTTCGCATTTTACTCAGGCGGAGCGCGACCGCCCAAACCGTACATGATC
>JAQXDR010000099.1 GCA_029251265.1 Pseudoprimorskyibacter sp.
TTACGCTCAATCTCCCGATCACCAGATAAAAGGAAATTCTTCATCACCTGCTGTGTAATTGTCGACGCCCCGCGTACATTTTGTCCCCGCGATTGAACAGCTTCGACGGCTGCGGCCGCGATCCCACGCAGGTCATACCCCTGATGAGTATAGAAATTTTTGTCCTCGGCAGAAATGAACGCGCGTTTTATCAGATCAGGGATTTCCTCGGCCGGCGTAAAGAGCCGACGTTCGCGCGCAAATTCGTCAATAATCTGCCCTTCGACGGAATAGATGCGGCTGATTGTCGGTGGTGTATAATTTGCAAGACGCTCGTGACTGGGCAAATCACGTCCGTACATCCAGAAAATCGCACCGACCGTCAAAGCGGCCGTTGCAATGCCCATGGTGACAAAACTGAAAAGCGTGCCAAAGAATGAAAGAACGAAACGCAGCACCGCGCACTCCATATCAGGATGAGGTTGGGCGGACTATACAACGCGCATACCAAACACAAAAGCCCGCGTGACGGTAACGGCGCGATTCAGCGGACTATTTGAACCGCAAGCGTTGACGGGCTGCGTCTTCGATTGCCCAAACCTGCAATCCGTCACGGATACCGGCCGCAAGACGGGCCCGCCAAAGCGGATCCTTGAGGTTTCTCAAATCTGCCTGTGTTGATAAAAACCCCACCTCGATCAGAATCGAGGGAATGTCCGCAGATTTCAGAACGGAAAAACCGGCCTGCCGCAACGGACGCGTATTTACCCGTCCAACCGCATTTTGGATGCCTGAAATGACGTTGGTCGCCAGAGCGCGAGAACGCGGTGCAGTGTCCTGACGGGCAAGATCCATTAACACTGTTGCAACCTGATCATCAGCCGCGCTTAGATCCAGCCCGCCCAAGATCCCATCACGATCGTGCCGTGCAGCCAAGGCAGCAGAGGCCTGATCGCTGGCTTGTTCTGACAGAATATAAACCGTCGCCCCTTCTGCACGTCCTTCAGCCAAAGCGTCTGCATGCAAGGATATAAAGACGTCAGCCTGCGTCTGCTGTGCCAGGGCCACGCGTGTCTCCAGGGGGACAAAAACATCCGCATCACGTGTCAGGAACACCTCAAAACCACCCGCACGTCGCAGCACCTCCTGCAATTCGCGCGCCATGGCGAGCATCAGTGCCGCCTCTTCAATTCCGTCGCGCAGCGCGCCGGGATCAATCCCACCATGACCAGGGTCCAGCATAACCCGCAAGGTGCGGGACCCGTTTTTTAATGGCAACAAAGAAGATGAACCCGCCCAAAGATCCGGCGAACGCCGCACCTCGGGAGGAACCCCTGATCCGGCATCAAAATCGCCCTGACTGGCGCGCGATAGCTGCATGACCAGATCTGCCGAGCCATCCTGTTCGTGAACCGTCATTCCCGCTGATACAATCGTCACGGGTTCGACCAGCTCGGCAATCAGGCGCGACCATCCTTCACCAATCCACATCATGCTCAGGGTTTTGAGCCGTCGGCTATCGCTGTAAGGCCCCAAGTCGATCGGCGTCACACCAAGAAACTCAATCACCAGCCGGTTCGGTGTATTCAGCGTATAAATCCTGTGCGGTACCGGTTGGCTGAGACGGACGTTCAGATCTGTTTGACCGCTCAGCAGACGATCATCAATGACCACCGCGTCCGGCAGGATCTGCGCCTGTGCACGCATATCCTGGGCAAGAACACCCTGCGATGTTACCCAAACCATCAGTATCGCGAGGAACCAACGCATCAGCGTTGCGCCATGTAGGCCGCAAGTCGCAAAAGACCTTCTTCTATATCCTCGGTGCTGCGCGCGTAAGAAAACCGGATGGTTTGATGGCCTCTCACGGGGTCAAAATCCAAACCTGGCGTCACAGCGACCCCCGCATTTTGAAGCAGTTCGTGACAAAACATCCGGCTGTCGTCTGTCAGTGCACTGACATCGGCATAGACATAAAAAGCCCCATCCGGCGGCGCGATCCGGTCAAAGCCTGCCTTGGGCAAGCCCTCTAACATCAAAGCACGATTGCGGTGATAGACGGCCATGTTGGCCTCAAGCTCCGGTATTGCATCAAGCGCGGCCAAAGCGGCGATCTGGCTTGCGTGACTGGAACAGATGAACATGTTCTGCGCCAGCCTTTCCACTTGGCGGACCTGCCTTTCGGGTACGACAAGCCACCCCACACGCCACCCGGTCATTGAAAAGTATTTTGAAAATGAATTGATTACGACAACATCATCGCTCAGTTGCAGCGCTGTCACAGCCTTTTGTTCGTATTCAACTCCATGATAAATTTCGTCTGACAGAAACGTCGCATTCCGGTCATCACACAGGTCAATCAACGCGCCCAAAGCCCCTTTGCCCAGCATCGTCCCTGTCGGATTCGCAGGCGAGGCTACCATCAGCCCGTCAAACTGCACCTGTCCCAGATCCTGCGGTGTCGGCTGATAGCGGTTTGTCGCCGACGTCTGCACCTCGACCGCTTCGATATCCATGGCGTGCATGATCTGGCGATAACTGGGATAGCCGGGCGCACCCAAGGCAATCCGGTCTCCGGCATCAAAAAATGCAGCAAAGCTCAGCAAAAATCCGCCGGAGCTGCCGGGCGTAACAACCACCCGCTTGGGATCAAGATCAACATCGTACCATGTTCCGTAGAGCTGTGCGATGCGCGCGCGCAGGGCTGGCAGGCCAAGCGCCACCGTATACCCAAGTGACTGTTCCTGCATACATTTTTGCAATGCTTCGCGCGCGGCCTGTGGTGCTGGGGTCCCCGGTTGGCCAACCTCCATGTGAATGATGCGGCGTCCAGTTTCCTCGGCCTGGCGCGCAGCTTCCATGACGTCCATCACAATAAAGGGATCTACCGCCCCGCGTCTTGAGTTCCGCATCGCTTCCTCCTTAAATAGTTAGATGCACTGGTAGAGGCGAAAGGCAGGAACGGTCAATGCAAAGACGACCCATAAAGCAGTTGGCTTGTATCGCCATGTGTTGGATCATGATGACGATGCCGGCCCAAGCCGTGACCCTTTTGCGTGACGCAGGGATTGAACATGGCCTGTCCAAACTGGCCGCGCCGATCCTGAGGGCGGCTCAACTAAACCCGAACCAAATCAAAATACTTGTCGTTCAAGACGATCAACCGAATGCTTTCGTGACTGATCCATGGCATATCTTTGTCACATCAGGCTTGATACAACGTCTTGAGACCGCGGCACAAATACAATCCGTGCTGGCCCATGAAGCCGCGCATATCGCCAATGGCCACTTAAGCCGCCGCCGTGCCAACGCGCGCGCCTCGCAAACAGCGGCCGGGATCGGCATGGCACTTGCTGCCGCCACTGGTGCGCTGACCAATAATGGCCAGGCGGCAACGGGGCTCGTGCTTGGCCTGCAATCCAGTGCAGAGCGGCGGTTTTTATCACACACGCGGGCCGAAGAAAGCGCGGCGGATCTGGCGTCGGTCCGCATTTTGCGACGCGCCGACGTGGATCCGCATGCAACGCTCGATGTGTTGCGGATCTTTGAAGGGCAGGAAAGTTTGGCCGCGCACCGGCAGGATCCATACGTGCGGACCCATCCCTTTAGTCGTGCTCGTATTCGGGCATTGCAGGCGCTGATCGAAACCGGGCCAAAAATTCCACCAAATGCAGATGCCGCGTATTGGTACACACGTCTGCAGGCAAAATTATCCGCGTTCCAGCGGTCGCCGAATTGGAGCTTGCGTCGTGCAAAAGCGGATCCCTACGCGGATGTTGCAGCCCTGAGACGTGCCGTGGCACATCATCGTCTGGCCGATCTGGCATCCGCGCTTCGCGAGATTGATCGTGCGCTGGCGCTGCGCCCAAAAGACGGGTTCCTTTTAGATCTCAAAGCAGAAATCCTGCTAAAAAATCGCCAATTTTCTGAGGCTGCTCGGGTCTATGCCACCGCTGTGACGCAAACGGATGGTCATGCGCTTGTCTTGGGTGGACATGGCCGGGCCCTGCTGGCCAATGGTGATTTAACCAATGCCTTACCCGTACTTGTGTCGGCACGGACGAAAGATGTGGCAGATGCGCGTGTTCTGCGTGACCTTGCTGTTGCCTATGCACGCAGCAAAAAACCAGGTATGGCGTCTGTCGTCACAGCGGAACGGTATATGATACAGGGCCGGCCCAATGACGCCCGCTTGCATGCCAAAAGAGCGGCTGACCAACTGCCGCGTGGATCCGAGGCGTGGAACCGCGCCATGGATGTGTTACACGCGACTAAACCTTAAAGACTCACCAAAGGATGCTTACATGTCACGTCTCTTGCCCGTTCTTGCCGCCTGCACGGCCCTTGCCAGCCCGGCACTCGCCTTTGATATCGACGCCATGAACGCGCAAGAGCGCAGCGCCTTTGGTGAAGAGGTACGTCGCTATATCCTTGAAAACCCACAAATCATTATGGAAGCTGTGGCGATCCTAGAAGAACAGCGTGAAGCCGATCAAACACAAAACGACGTGTCGCTTGTTGCGGCAAATTCACCAGACCTTTTCCAAGACACCAATAGCTGGAGCGGTGGAAACCCTGATGGTGACATCTCTCTTGTCGAGTTTGTAGACTACCGGTGTGGCTATTGTCGCCGAGCCCATGACGAGGTTGCAGCCCTTGTATCAAGCGATGGCAATATCCGGCTTATTATAAAAGAGCTGCCTATTCTTGGCGAAGCGTCCGTGTTGTCATCCCGGTTTGCCATCGCCACGCGTCAGTTGTTTGGGGACGAGGCCTATAAACTGGCGCATGACGCCCTTATTGCTCTGAACAGCGATGTAACCCCTGCCGTGCTAAGCCGTTTGGCAAACACACTCGGGTTGGACAGTCAGGCGATTTTGATCCAAATGGACAGCCAAGACGTCACAGACGTGATAAACGCCAACCGGCGACTGGCACAAAAGATGGCGATTAACGGGACACCGACCTTTGTTATGGAAACTGTCATGTTGCGCGGTTATCTGCCCCTAGATGGGTTGCGTCAGGTGCTGGCCGACGTTCGGACTGATGGCTAAGCGCTCAGTTTTACGCCATCAAAAGCTGATTGGTTTGGACTTTTTTAAACTGTGGAAAAAACACCAATCACATAACTGAAAAAACCCAGTCAACCTGAACTCAAAGCGGAAAAAATTGAGGGGGGCGCGGTCTCGTCACACTGCCTGCAAACCGTGTTCTGGCCCAGACTTAACGTGAGTTTAGCTCGGCCAGAACCTTAACCAAATCGTTGTCTGCAGTCAGATCCGCGACATCCAGCCGATTCACAAGACGTTCGGCATCCAACGTAACATTCGCGACCTGCCCGTCTGTCCCTGCAGGACCATAGGCCACACCATCAACGGCAAAGTATACCGCGCCAAGGCTTCCAATCCGGATGATCGGCGGAACTTCAGTTGTGGGCACCTCATAGGTATCCCCAGCTTTCATTGATTGGGTAAAGATCGTTGTGCCACTGGCCGTGCGGACGCGCACCCACGCATCACGTACCGCGACAATTGTGACCCCCCGCGCACCATCTCCGTATAGAATTGGGCCGGTACGGGCGCGTTCACCAGACTGTGTTTCTGCCGCTTCAGCACCCAAGTTCTGGGCCGCCTTGATTTCAGCCAAAGCCAAATCCACGGCGTCGGGCTCAGCCGTACCCGATGCAGGGGTTTGCACAGCGGGAAGCGCGGTTTCGGCGGATGCAAACGACCCAACGCTATCAGGATCCAATGTTGATATTGGTGCGTCGCGGGCGATGACGACCGGTACATCCAATGACTGTGGACGATACAGCCTGTCCATTGCTTCTGTGCGGGGGGGCGTAAAGACACCGGTTCCTTGACGATCTTCAAAATTTCCAGCCAGCTGAACTGGATCAAGATCCGACAACACAACAGGTGGCTGATCCACAGGCGCAAGTGTCACGCGCTGCACTTCACGCAGAACCGACCAGCCTCCGTATCCAATACCTGCGATCAAGGCCAACAAAATCAGCGACGATGCAATCGCCGCGGGTTCGACCCGTGACCAAACCGAATCTTCACTAACAGAAAACCCTGATCTTGGCTCTGCGAACATATCTTCGTCATCAGACACCAAGATGTCAGGACGTTTGGATGCAGACGCACTTACACTTAGACCATGGGCTGTCGAAAACCCGCTTTCTGCGCAAAAAGCGGAGTATGTATCATCGGGATCCAGATGCAGATACTTGGCATAGGACCGCACATGTCCCGAGATGAACGCAGGCGACTCAAACACCGATGGATCACAGTTTTCGATCGCCTGAATATAGCTTGCTTTGACGCGTAATTCCCGCTGTACATCAAATAACGACTTACCAAGCGTCGCACGTTCGCCCCTTAGGATATCGCCCAACCTGATTTCGTAGTCGTCGAATCCCCTCTGAGATACCACATTTGGTATCTCAGCAACTTTACGTTGGGATTTCCACCCGATCATGTCGGCTGCCCTGCAATTACCATACCGAAACGTCCCCAACCGCCTCGAACAGGGCAATTTCGATTCGCCCTGCGCTCATTATTACTAGATTGTTACCACACTGTGAGCGCGATTGCAGCCCATCAAGATGGATCAGGCAGACAGTTCGGCGCGATTCAGCGCACATTGCGCCCACAGATCGTCCATAGCACGCACCAATGCATCAATTTCGCGCGGCCCATGTACCGGGGACGGGGTAAACCGCAGTCTTTCGGTCCCGCGTGGCACGGTTGGAAAGTTGATCGGCTGGACATAAATGCCATGCTCTTCGAGTAGCAGATCAGACAGAGCTTTCGTGTGTACCGGGTTTCCAACAATGACCGGCACAATATGGCTGCCATGATCAATGATCGGCATACCCAGTCCCTTGAGACGCATTTTGAGGATTTTCGCCTGAAGTTGGTGTTGATCGCGCAGTGCTTGATCATGTTTTAAATGTGCAACGGACGCCGCCGCCCCGGCCGCCACAGCAGGCGGCAAAGACGTCGTAAATATGAAACCCGGCGCATATGACCGGATCGCATCACACATCTTTGCACTGGCAGCGATATAGCCGCCCATGACCCCGTAGGCCTTGGCCAGCGTTCCGTTGATGATGTCAACACGATCCATCACACCGTCACGTTCTGCCACACCGCCCCCACGAGGACCATACATGCCGACAGCATGCACCTCGTCCAGATAGGTCATCGCGCCAAACTCTTGTGCGAGATCGCACAGCGCTTCTATCGGTCCAAAGTCTCCATCCATTGAGTAAATGGATTCGAAGGCAATCAATTTTGGCGCCTGTGGATCATCGGCCTGCATCTGCGCACGCAGATCGTCTAGGTCGTTGTGTTTGAAAACGCGTTTTTGCCCACCGTTGCGGCGAATTCCTTCAATCATGGAGGCGTGGTTCAGTTCATCACTGTAGATAATTAGCCCGGGAAACAGTTTGGGCAGTGTCGACAGCGTAGCATCATTTGCGATGTAGGCGCTTGTAAACAGCAAAGCATCCTCTTTGGCATGCAAATCTGCAAGCTCTGTTTCGAGGCGTTTGTGATAGACGGTCGTCCCGGAAATATTGCGCGTTCCCCCCGACCCTGCGCCGGTGGCGTCCAGCGCCTCGTGCATGGCGCTCAGAACTTTTGGATGCTGCCCCATCCCGAGGTAGTCATTTCCACACCAAACAGTAACTGGACTTTCACTACCATCGGCACGCCGCCATGATGCATGAGGAAACTGGCCGTTCTTACGCTCAATATCAATAAAGGTACGATAACGGCCTTCGTTGTGTAAACGGTCTAGGGCAATATCGAGCTGTGCACTGTAGTCCACCGGCAAATCCTCGTCTTTTCATCCAGGTAACGGTCTGATCCCGGGCTGAATTGTTTCTTGGTATGGAGTATAGTTCAGGCATCGATGTTTCAACGGGTCGTGACCGCGAAGCAGGGTCTATTCGGCGAAATGCGTCAAAACGCCAAGAGGCGCATGACGCGTATGGGAAACCTCTTGACCCGAATGGACACGCAGGCTCTGCTGCGGCAGACCTCACCTTTTGTACCCTTTATAAAAAAGGACGCCTATGACCCTTGATCCTGTTCTTGCCCGAATCGATGACCAGCTTGATGCATCCGTCAAACGCCTGATAGACCTTTTGCGAATACCTTCGATTTCTACAGATCCCGCGTTTGCAGATCATTGCGATGCCGCCGCAGATTGGCTGGTGGCGGATCTGGAAACTCTTGGTATTACCGCCAGCAAGCGCCAGACACCGGGACATCCGATGGTCGTAGGACATATTGACGGACCCGGCCCACATCTTCTGTTTTATGGACATTACGATGTCCAACCGGTGGACCCACTGGATTTGTGGGATCGCGATCCGTTCGACCCCGAGCTTCAGGAAGAACCAAACGGGCGTGTTATTCGCGGCCGCGGGGCGGCAGATGACAAGGGCCAACTTATGACCTTTGTCGAAGCCTGCCGCGCCTGGAAAGATGTCCACGGTGCCTTGCCGTGCAAGATCACCTTTCTATTCGAAGGTGAGGAGGAAAGCGGCTCGCCCTCTCTGGTTCCTTTTTTGACAGAAAACGCAGATGAGTTGCGCGCAGATATCGCACTTATTTGCGATACCGGGTTGTTCGACAGCCGTGTGCCCGCAATCACCACAATGTTGCGCGGTCTTTTGGGCGAAGAGTTGACCATAACGGGTCCGAACAAGGATCTGCATTCGGGTATGTATGGCGGGCCGGCGCGCAATCCGATCCGCGTTTTAAGCCACGTGATCGCCGCCCTGCATGACGACGATGGCCGCATCACGGTTCCAGGATTTTACGATGGCGTTCCGGAACTGTCACCCGAAATACGCGCGCAATGGGACGGCTTGAACTTTGACCACAGCGCCTTTCTGGGCGATGTCGGACTGGCCGTGCCTGCGGGTGAAGCGGGGCGGTCGGCCCTGGAGATGATCTGGTCGCGCCCAACCTGCGAAGTCAATGGCATCTGGGGGGGCTACACGGGCGAAGGTTTCAAAACCGTATTGCCCGCCCAGGCCAGCGCGAAAATCAGTTTTCGCCTTGTTGGCACTCAGGACCCAGCCATTCTGCGTGATAATTTTCGGACGTATGTGCGGTCGCTGTTACCGCAGGACTGCGATGTTACCTTTCGCGGCTTTGGATGTTCGCCGGCGTCGGTTATGGCCACCGATCATCCCGCCTTTGACGCAGCGCTTGGCGCGCTGAGCGACGAATGGCCGGATCCTGCTGCCTATATCGGCTGCGGCGGATCAATCCCGATCGCGGGATATTTCAAAACACTTCTGGATATGGATTCGATGCTGATCGGTTTTGGCAAGGACAATGATCAAATCCACAGCCCCAACGAAAAATACGATCTGGAAAGTTTTCACAAAGGCACCCGCAGTTGGGCGCGCGTCCTTGCGGCCGTCACAAAATGAGCGTGGCAAGGGTCAACGGTCAATCCATCGCCTATGACATCACAGGAGCAGGGCCACCCGTTCTGCTCTTGCACGGTTTTCCGCAAACCCGCGCCATGTGGCGTCAGATTGTCGCCAGACTGGCCCCGACGTATACCGTCGTGACAGCCGATCTGCGGGGGTATGGCCAAAGCAGCGTTGCACAGGGCGTCGAGGCCATGGGATTCCGACCTATGGGGGCTGATATGCTGGCCCTGATGGACCATTTGGGGTTTGATACATTTCATCTTGCAGGCCACGACCGCGGCGGACGCACCGCGCACAGGATGGCACTGGATGCACCGGATCGGCTGCGCAGCCTTTGTGTGATGGATATCGTCCCGACGGAATGGATTTTGACCAATCTGACGACACCCCTTGCGCGTGCCTATTATCACTGGCTGTTTCTTGCCCAGCCTGCACCTTTTCCTGAGACCATGATCGGGCACGACCCGGATGCTTATTTTGAAAGCTGCTTGCTGGGATTTGGACACGCCCATTTGTCCGACTTTCAAACCGACGCTCTTGCGGACTACGCGCGCGCGTGGCGGGACCCTGAACGCATTAACGCCATGTGCAACGACTATCGCGCCGCGATTGATATTGATTATCCACTAGATCAATCAGATCTGCATCGCACCCTATCCGTCCCGTCACTGGTCCTGTTCGGACAAGACGGTGCCATGGCACGCAATCTTGACATCGGCGAGACATGGCAACCACGATTGGCCAATATGCAATCGACCGGCGTTCCGGGTGGGCACTTTTTCCCCGAGCAATCGCCAAAGATCACCGCGGATCACCTTTTGACGTTCTGGGCCCACCTATAGGCCCTGAACACCTTGATCAAATTCAAGAAAAACGGGGGCAAGCGGCTTGGCCTTACGCATAACCGGCCTGTCCGGAGAGACCTTTTCAGGCACCAAGGTGTTGCCCGACAGTTGTGGGCGCGTGACCTCAACCATCGGATTTTGCGAGCTGCTTTGTTGGGGGATCAAGGCCGCCGGGCGCGGTTCAGATAATGGTTTCACCGCAAGGTGTGTGACAAAGTAAGGCGACTGCCGCGCATCCCTGTCCGGCCCGGGATAGAGGCTGGCATCGGGACCAAACGGGGCCAAAGGCGCCGTTGGCAAAGCTGGACCGTCAATATCTGCCCTAGGCTGCGCACCCGGCTGCGCCGATGTCATCGGGATCAATGGATCAAGAGCCTCTTGAGCGGTGATCCCGACACCAGGGGACGACAATACCTCCGTTTCCGGCTGTGTCGCTGGACGGGCGGATATGATGGCTGTCGAAGGCGAGGCACGCTGGCCGCCGTCTGTCTCATTCAGGCCACCTGACGAAGAAACTTCACGAGGATTGGGCGTCAAGAACGGCTCTGACGCGCCCGGCACAGCCTGGCGTGGCAAGGCGGTGTCTTCACCGTGATGATTTTGTATGGGCATATCCGGGGCCGCTGTATCACCTGCCGGAAGCGACATCATCGGGACATCTGTGATTGGCGCGGACAAGGGGGGCACGGCAGGCCTGAGCCGGACTGGCAAATCTGACGTAACCGCCCAGATGGCAACACCGCCAAGCCCGGCACCCAAACCGATCGCTATCCCACGAAAGAACCCTTGTGACATGTAACGCTCCCTGATTTGCTTGCCGGCACGACTTGACGCCTCCGTGTCAGCCTGCGCATGTATACCGCGACTGCCCCATCGGCGACCAGACCCCGGACGATGAAACGCTATGATTTTGCTAATAGATAACTACGACAGTTTCACTTATAATCTCGTACATTATTTTGGCGAACTTGGTGCCGATGTACAGGTCTGGCGCAATGATGCGCTGGATGTGGCCCAAGCAATGACCATGAAGCCCGCGGGAATCGTTTTGTCACCCGGACCCGCAACACCGAAGCAGGCAGGCATCTGCCTTGAACTGACGGTCGCCGCCGCACAAAACGACACCCCCCTGATGGGTGTGTGCCTTGGTCATCAAACAATTGGTGAGGCTTTTGGTGGCACAGTGCAAAGACATTCCGATATTGTGCATGGCAAAATGGGCCAGATCCACCATACAGGTGGTGGACTGTTTGCCGGTCTGCCAACGCCGTTTGACGCAACGCGGTATCATTCACTTGTTGTGGATCGCCCAAGCCTTCCTGCCTGTCTTGAAATCACAGCAGAACTGGGTGACGGCACGATCATGGGGCTCAGCCATCGCGACAAACCGATCCACGGCGTCCAGTTTCATCCTGAATCCATCAGGTCAGAGCACGGCCACACCATGATCCAAACCTTTCTGAACACGATAAAGGTGTCTGCATGAGCGACCATCTGAAACCCTTGATAGGCGCCGCTGCAGATCGCGCTTTGACAAAAACCGAGGCCGAAGAGGCATTCGAAATCCTGTTCAATGGCGAAGCCACTCCGGCACAGGTCGGTGGCCTGCTGATGGCGCTGCGCACACGCGGCGAAACCGTGACTGAATACGCGGCAGCTGCTGGAGTGATGCGCGCAAAATGCAATGCGGTGCAAGCGCCGCCCGGCGCAATGGATATTGTTGGTACCGGAGGAGACGGCAAGGGCACGCTGAATATCTCTACTGCGACCGCGTTCGTTGTGGCCGGTGCAGGCGTCGCGGTGGCAAAACATGGCAACCGTAACCTCTCCTCCAAGTCCGGGGCTGCGGACGCTTTGTCCGAAATGGGGATCAACGTGATGATAGATGCCCAAACCGTTGAAAATGCCATGAAAGATGTCGGCATTTGCTTCATGATGGCCCCCATGCATCATCCAGCCATGAAGCATGTCGGACCCGTCCGCATGGAGCTGGGAACCCGGACCATTTTCAATATTCTTGGCCCGCTCACCAATCCCGCCGGAGTAAAACGCCAGCTTACCGGCGCGTTCTCGCGCGATCTGATCAGACCAATGGCTGAAACACTCGCACAGCTGGGATCAGAGCGCGCATGGCTGGTGCATGGCAGCGATGGCACAGATGAATTGAGCATAGCTGGGCTCAGCTGGCTGGCCGCCTTGAACGAAGACGGATCTGTCACAGACCATGAAATCCATCCAGAAGAGGCAGGTCTGCCAGTGCATCCTTTTGAAGCGATCCTAGGTGGTACGCCCAAAGAAAATAGCATTGCGTTCAAAGCACTGCTGGACGGAGTTAAATCAGCATATCGGGATGCTGTGCTGCTGAATTCCGCCGCTGCTTTGATTGTTGCAGGCCAGGCAAGCGATCTTAAGAATGGTGTCGATCAGGCCCGGACAAGTATTGACAGTGGCGCCGCGCGCGACAAGGTTATTGCTTTGGCCAAAGCGACAAATGCGTAATCACACCCTGCCGGGGGCATGGTCACAGTGTGCGTTAGACGAGGCGCAGCTGACGGCCGTTCTCAACGCGTTACCGGCAGACCACTTACCGCCGAGAGAGCAGATTTTCGCGGCTCTTGAGCTTTGTGAACCATCCAGAGTGTCTGTCGTGATCTTGGGTCAAGATCCCTACCCCACACCCGGACATGCCCATGGCCTCGCGTTTTCGGTCACGCCACAAACCAGGCCCCTTCCGCGGTCGCTATCCAACATCTTCAAAGAACTGAACGAGGACACCGGCATAACCGCCTCTTGTGGGGACCTCAGACCTTGGGCAAAACAGGGTGTCTTGTTGCTGAATTCTGTCCTGACAGTATCGCCACAAACAGCAAACGGACATAAAAATATCGGATGGCAGGTCATCACGACAGCATGTTTGAGGTTGCTTGACGACCGACCTCGCGCGCTGATCTTGTGGGGCAAGCAGGCGCAGCAGACCGCCGCATGCCTCCGACATCCCGACCATTTGCGCATTGAAACGCCACACCCGTCACCTCTTTCAGCCCACCGAGGTTTTTTCGGTACACGCCCCTTTTCCCGGGTCAACGAGTGGCTTAAAGCCAAAGGACACGCAGAAATCGATTGGAACACCGGATGAGCCCAACCATTCTGGACAAAATCAAAGCCTACAAACTGCAGGAAATTGCTGCCGATAAGGCGCGCATGTCCTACGAAGATCTCGCAGCGCGCGCAAAGATCGCATCACAGCCGCGCAGCTTTGCCAAAGCTTTGCGCGCCGCATCGGCCACAGGTTACGGATTGATTGCAGAGATTAAAAAGGCGTCCCCGTCCAAAGGCCTGATCCGTGCTGATTTCGATCCACAGGCTTTGGCGCAAGCCTACCAACAAGGCGGCGCAACCTGCCTGTCTGTTTTGACAGACACGCCGTCCTTTCAGGGGGCAAAATCATATCTGACAGCGGCACGGGAGGCGACAACGCTGCCGGCTCTTCGTAAGGATTTCATGTACGATACCTATCAGGTCGCAGAGGCCCGGGCGCTTGGTGCGGACTGCATCCTGATCATTATGGCAAGCGTTTCCGATGCCCAAGCCGCTGAACTGGAGGCCGCCGCGTTGGAATGGGGCATGGATGCCCTGATCGAAGTGCACGATGGCGCAGAGCTTGATCGTGCATTGACGCTAAAATCAGAACTTATTGGCATAAATAACCGCAATCTCAATACGTTTGAAACCACACTTGAGACCACGCGTGAACTTAGCAAGCGCGTTCCCTCCGATCGTCTTCTGATTTCCGAATCCGGGCTATTCACGCCTGCCGATCTGGCCGATATGGCAAACTGCGGCGCAAGAACCTTTCTGATCGGCGAGAGCTTGATGCGACAAACAGACGTCACAGATGCCACCCGGACACTCTTGGCCAATCCGGTGCCGGCATGAGCGGCCTGACCCATTTCGACGGTAAAGGCGATGCACACATGGTTGATGTGTCCGATAAACCCGTGACGTCACGGGTGGCCACCGCCCAAGGCCATATTCGTATGGCCCAAAATACCTTTGACATCGTGTCGCAAGGACGTGCCAAAAAGGGCGATGTGCTTTCCGTCGCGCGGCTGGCGGGGATCATGGGTGCCAAGCGGACCCCGGAACTCATCCCTCTGTGTCACCCTTTGCCCATTTCCAAAGTGTCTGTTGACCTTAACCTTGACCCAGATTTGCCAGGTGTGACGATCAGTGCCACGGTGAAGACAAGCGGCCAAACAGGGGTCGAAATGGAGGCTCTGACCGCAGTTACAACAGCCGCGTTGACGGTGTATGACATGGTCAAGGCGGTCGACAAATCGATGGTTATAGAAAACATTCGCGTCACTTTAAAAGATGGCGGGAAATCAGGTTTGTACGAGGCGCAATGATATCCGTTTCCGACGCATTGCAGACCCTGTTCGATCTCACGCTGCGTCTTTCGTCGGAACGTGTTCCATTGACATCAGCCAATGGGCGGATCCTTTCTGAACGGGTCGAGACCACCCGGACGCAACCGCCGTTTGATGCTTCATCCATGGATGGATATGCCCTTGGACCCACCGACGGGACCGATAGATTTCAAATTATGGGCGAAAGCGCAGCAGGGCACCCTTTCTCATCCCACCTAAACCCGGGACAAGCAGTTCGAATTTTCACTGGCGCCGTCGTTCCAAAAGGTGCTGATCGTGTATTAATTCAAGAAGATGCAGAGCGATCTTCAAATATGATCACAACACAGACAATGCCTTTGAAGGGAGCAAACATTCGCACGGCTGGCAGTGACTTTTTCCCCGGACAGGGATTGGATGCTCCTCGCCGGTTGACGCCCAACGACATTGCTCTGCTGGCTGCGATGAACATAGCCGATGTTCCGGTCGCCAGACGGCCTGTCGTTGCAATCATGGCAACGGGTGATGAGCTCGTGGTCCCTGGTGAGGCACCGGGCCCCGGTCAAATCGTGGCATCGAACACATACGGTTTGCATGCCTTGTTCAGGACTGTGGGAGCAGACGTTCGCATTTTGCCCATTGCACGCGATTCCTTATCCAGTCTGAAGCTCGGCTTTGATCTCGCTGAGGGTGCTGATTTGATTGTGACCATCGGGGGGGCCTCGGTCGGAGATCACGATCTTGTCGCAACTGTTGCCAAAGACATTGGCATGGAACAAGCCTTTCATAAGGTTGCGATGCGGCCGGGAAAGCCATTGATGTCGGGTAAGCTGGGCAGGTCCATGATGATTGGACTTCCCGGAAATCCGGTTTCGGCGATGATATGCGGCGTCATTTTTGTCATGCCTGTCTTGCGGGCCATGATGGGGCTACCACCCCGTGCCGCGGCGCGTTTTCAGATGCCATTACTGCGGGCAATTCAAGCAAACGGGCCGCGCGAACACTATATGCGCGCCCGGCAGATAGATGGGCGTGTTGAAGTATTTGACAAACAAGACAGCAGTTTATTGAGCGTTCTTGGGTCTGCGGATCTGCTTGTCGTTCGTCCTCCGCATGACGTTGCGCATGACGCCGGAGAACTGGTGGATTGTGTGTCCCTTACTGATACAACAGTCTGATCACCCAGAGCGTGACTTGAGTTTAGCCGTCCGATCCATTGCAATCACATGGATTGTCGCATTCCGGAAATGCGTCTGTACCGACTGATACAACATTAGATTTTCCGGACAGAGCATGTGCAACATATGTCCATCTCCTGCGGGAAATTGATAAAGAACCATCATATCACTTCACAGTTTGACACACATCCGTGAGCCCGTATTCCTCATTAACCGTATTTGCGGTATCTGTGTAATCCATGGCCGGACCGATGCCTCTCACACACAAATACGGTTCGGCTTGCCTGATTTAGAACAAAAAGGGCTGTCAAAAACGATATTGTACGCGCACTCCCAACCCGCGTTAGGCAATTCTGGCACGCCCTTGGGATTCAGATCAGCTTTAAGTCCGGTACGAGAACAATGGTTCTGTACGGCTGCAAACGGTCCGGATATGCATCACCCCCTCGACATATCCGGACCACGCATACCTTTCGCAATTTTCTCAGGGGCCTTTAACGCTAACAGCCTGTCGTTGGTGACAAAGCGCAGATATATACTCTGGGGAGAAATATACCAAGGACACACCCTTATGATATCTGACTCTATTTTTGACGACCGTATGCTCTCTTTAGGTTTGGCGCGCGTGGCAGAACAAGCGGCAATAGCCTCGGCGCGGTTGATTGGGCGCGGCGACGAAAAAGCCGCCGATCAGGCCGCAGTCAACGCCATGCGGGAACAGCTCAATATGTTGGACATCGCAGGCGTGGTTGTCATCGGTGAGGGCGAGCGCGACGAAGCCCCGATGTTGTTCATCGGAGAAGAGGTCGGATCCGGAAAAGGCCCCGGCGTTGACATTGCACTGGACCCTTTGGAGGGCACAACCCTCACCGCAAAGGATATGCCAAACGCACTGACAGTCATCGCGATGGGCCCGCGCGGATCCATGTTACACGCACCAGATGTCTACATGGACAAACTTGCCATTGGGCCCGGATATCCTGAGGGATTGGTCACGCTTGATATGCCGGCGGCCACGCGCGTGTCCGCTTTGGCAACGGAAAAAGGGTGCGATCCACATGATATCACCGTGTGTATTCTGGAACGTCCCCGCCACGAAGATATGATTGCAGAAGTACGCTCAACCGGAGCTGCAATCCGCTTGATTACCGACGGGGATGTCGCAGGTGTCATGCACTGTGCAGAGCCTGCTGTCACGGGGATAGACATGTACATGGGATGCGGCGGTGCGCCCGAGGGTGTTTTGGCAGCCGCTGCCCTGAAATGTATGGGCGGTCAAATTCAGGGCCGTCTGCTGTTTCGCAATGATGCAGAACGTGGGCGTGCAGCCAAGGCCGGTATCGAGGATCTCAATAAAATTTATAGTCGCGATGACATGGTTACAGACCACGTCATTTTTGCTGCAACCGGCGTGACCGGCGGATCACTTCTGCCAGGGATCAAACGCGAAATCGGCTATCTGACGACCGAGACCCTGTTAATGCGGTCAAAGACCGGGTCGGTAAGGCGCATGGTCTATAGGAACCCGACCACAAATATGCCGTGAAGCTCACAAACGGAACGTATGGACCCGCTCAGCAAAGAGCGGGTCTTTTTAATCGGATCTGACGCTCAAAGTTGCGACATGACGTCGTCTGTCGCCTCAAAGTTGGTCGTTACCCGCTGAACATCGTCATCATCTTCTAGCGCGTCGACAAGTTTCATCAGAACTCGCATGGCGTCCAAATCCATATCGGTCGTCGTTGTCGGTTTCCAAATTAATTTGGTCGAGCTGCTTTCGCCAAGATCATGTTCCAACGCCGTTGCAACATCATTCAGATCAGTGTCAGCACACCAGATGCTGTGACCGTCGTCACTGCTCTCAACGTCTTCAGCCCCCGCCTCTAGTGCTGCCATCATCACGGTGTCGCCATCCCCTGCATCTGCAGGATATTGGACTTCACCTTTCCGTTCGAACATAAACGCAACTGACCCGGTTTCTCCGAGGTTGCCACCATTTTTGGAAAAGGTCGAACGAACGCTAGACGCAGTACGGTTACGGTTGTCGGTCATAGCCTCAACGATCACGGCGACGCCGTTGGGCCCATAGCCTTCATAGCGGATCTCTTCGTAGTCATCCCCCTCACCGGCTTGCGACTTTTTAATCGCGCGCTCGATCACATCTTTTGGAACCGAGCTTGACCGCGCTTCCTTGACCGCCAGCCTCAAACGCGGGTTCTTTTCAGGGTCGGGATCGCCCATCTTGGCAGCAACTGTGATTTCTTTCGATAGCTTCGAGAAAAGCTTGGCGCGTGCTGCATCCTGGCGCCCCTTTCGGTGCTGAATATTTGCCCATTTAGAATGGCCTGCCATGGCATCCCTCGTCCTTGCATCTTGTCTGTTAGGTTTGTGATATAGGCCAGCACTTGGGGCAAGAGCAAGCGTCAAGGGGGTCTTGGGGGCCATAGCCCCCAAGGCAGGGGAGCACGAGGGGACGGCAGGCCTCTCGTAGACCCTGTTTCACGGGGTCAAAGGCCATATCATTGGCACGATCAGTGCAGTCAAAATCCCGGTTGATAGTGTCAAGGGAGTCCCGACCTTTAGAAAGTCTCGAAAATGATATCCACCAGGGCCGTAAATCATCGTATTGGTTTGGTAGCCAATCGGCGTCGCAAAAGCACAACTGGCCGCAACCATGACAGCAACCACAAAAGGTCTGGGATCATAACCCAAGGTCGATGCAAGACCGATTGCAACGGGCGTGACCACAACAGCGACCGCGTTGTTACTCACTGTTTCAGTTAGAACAGACGTCATCAGATAAACGGACCAGATCAGCAGCACGGGCGGCAAAGCCCCCATCCATGGAACCAGCGCGGTGACCAGCAATGTCACCGCCCCCGAGGCTTGCAAAGCAGTCCCAACAGCCAACATCGCAAAGATCAACGCGAGCAAACGACCGTCTACAAAAGAAAACGCCTCTTCGGCATCAATACAGCGTGTGAGCAAAACCACAGCGACGGCGATCACGGCCAAAGGAAGGATCGGCGCAATATTGAACGCCGCCAATCCAACGATACCGGCCAAGGACGCCAGAGCAATCGGTGCATGTCCCCGTCGGAACGCCCGCACCTTGGGCCGGGCAACATCTACCAACCCCATGTCGTCGGCCAGCCGTTGAATATCTTCGGGCGCACCTTCAAGTAGCAGGGTATCTCCTGATCGCACATCCAATTTATCGAGTTGTTGGGCAAAATTCCTGTTGCGTCGGTGCACGGCCAGTGGATAAACGCCAAAACGCCGGCGCAATCTCAGGTCCCCCAGACGTCGCCCGATCATCCTGCAACCTGGTGTGATCAATGCCTCAACCGTCGTAGTCTCAACCGCACCCACCTGATCCAGACGTTTCAGTGACTTGTTGCGTTGCAAGCTTAAAAGCTCTGTCATGGGCGTCCGCAGCACCACCCTATCACCAACCGCAAGCGTTACATCGTTCAAATTCCGGCGCAAAGAGGCATCACCGCGAATCACGTCAATCAGTCGGACGCCTTCGCGTTTGAACAGCTGAACCCCCAAAACCTCGCGACCGACCAGATTGGACTCGGCCGGGATCACCGCTTCGGTGAAAAACTTCTTACCCGGCGATTGTTTTGACAAAAGCGCCGCCATGGACGTCCGGTCTGGCAAAAGCACCGGTCCAAAGCACCACAGATACAGCATCCCCCAAGCCACCAAAATAACCGCGAGGGGTGTGACTTCAAAGATCGTGAAGGGCTCCATCCCCTGTCCACGGGCAACCCCATCGACTAATAAATTGGTCGATGTCCCGATCAGTGTGGTTGTTCCTCCCAAAATCGCCGCATAACTGAGCGGTATCAACAGCCGCGAGGGCGCCAGCCCCAACTGCTTTGCGATCTGCACAAAAACAGGCAACAAAACGACGACGACAGGCGTGTTGTTCATAAAAGCCGACGCAAAAATGACTGCCAGTAACAGCCCGGCGATGGCCAGCCGCGGGCGGATTTCAACCTGAGCCTGGGCAAATTTTGTCAATGCATCCAAAGCGCCCGTGCGGACCAACGCCCCCATGACGATAAACATAGACGCAATGGTCCAAGGTGCAGGGTTCGATAAAACCTGTAAGCCTGCATCATATGGCAAAGTTCCCGTAACCAAAAGCACAGCGACACCACCAATCGCCACCACTTCGGTCGGAAAGGATTCGCGCACAAAAAGAATGAACATCATCACCAGAGTGACAATCGCGATGAAGGCATGCAGATGCTCAGAAAATATTGTCGGCGTCATGAATAGACCTTAAAAAACAGAACGCTCAGACACAATCTTGTCCGTGTCACATCCTATATCGAATCACGTTTCACCGGTTTTGTCATGTCCCTGCATGGCAACCGCAGCAAGCGCCTCGCGCGGGCGGGGTTGAACGCAGAAAAGCCCAAACAACATAACGGCCAACGCCACCCATACCAGCGGTGGTAAGACTTCCCCTAGGATCATCCAAGCCCAAAAAACGCCGAACAACGTGACCAAATATCCAACTTGCGATGCAAAAACGGCCCCTGTCCGGCCCAATAGCCAGACATAGGTGGAATAGGTAAACACGTGGATCAATATGCTTAATGCAAATGCAGATTTTGGCAGATCATAAGGCGGTAGCGGAGATATCCAGTCGCCAGACACCAACATAGCAGGCAGAACCAAAACAGTTCCCAGGATTGAGGCACCGCAAAGCGCCGAGATAGCATCCAGCTCACCTAACCCACGACTGGCGACATAATTGCCCTCGATCGCGTAGCATAGCGAACTTGACAGGGCGACGAGCACCCAAACCACAGAAGCCGCGCCCGAAACATCACCAAGACCATCTGAAAAGGTCAACATGGCCACGCCGACCAATCCCAGTCCAAGCCCCAAAACTCGTTTGGGTTCAAAGCGATCCAAACCCAGCGTCGCTGCAATCGGCAGGGTCAACATGGGCACAGTGCTGATGAGGATAGACATGATTGATGACGGCAGATGATCCACCGCTGTAAATGCGGCAAAGCTGGGGATCACCGAGCCAAACAACGCGATCATCACATACCGCTCTAGCGCTGCGGCCGTCAGCGGGATCATGCGGCCCCGCATCAATAAATATGCTGAAAAGCAGATCGTCATCAAAGCGGATTGCCAGAATAACAAGCCATACAAAGGCAGCCCGGCCTCGACCGCAATTTTATACAGGGGTGGCGTGGCACCCCACATGGCGCCCATCCCGATCAGGATAAAAAACAGCGACGCTACAGTGCGGGTCATGGAGCCGCCTGTTGCAATCGACCACCATTGCGCACCATACGAACCTGCACTGCGCGACCTGTGCGATCATCGGTCTCGACAAACACACCTGACAGCGTGGCATCACCATCAGCCGGAGTGAAACGCGTCTTGGTCATACCGGTCACAAAGCGTCGCATCGGTTCGGTTTTTTCCATGCCAATCACAGACAGGTAGTCACCGCACATACCTGCGTCAGATTGAAATGCGGTCCCACCGGGCAGGATCTGGGTATCGGCCGTCGGCACATGGGTGTGCGTTCCAACGACAAGACTGGCACGCCCGTCACAAAAATGACCCATACCCATCTTTTCACTTGTCGCCTCGCAGTGCACATCCACAATAATTGCCTGTGCCTGCCCCCCCATGGGATGTCGTCGTAGCACCTGATCTACCGCAGAAAATGGATCATCAAAGGGGCGTTTCATGAACACCTGACCAAGCACCTGACACACCAAGACCTTACGCCCGCGTCGATCCGAAAATAGTCCCGCCCCTCGTCCCGGCGCCGTTTTGGCATAATTCACAGGCCGGATGATCCGCGGCTCACCCTCGATATAGCTCAGCATCGATTTCTGATCGAACGCGTGATCGCCCAAGGTGACCACATCTGCGCCGGCCTCAAACAACAGCTTTGCGTGATCATCAGACAGGCCCATGCCGTTTGATGCATTTTCGCCATTCACGACGACAAAATCCAGTCTCCAGTCCTGTCGCAGCTGCGGCAGGGTTTCGCTGATCGCCCGCCGGCCTGCGCGGCCCATCACATCACCAAGGAATAAAATACGCATGTAACGGCCTTACCTAAGCCCGCGCTTGATTCCCAGCCCTTAGGATGGTGTGATCACGCCAGTCTCTGTGACAATCAGATCCAATGGTTGATCTGTAGGCTCTAACGGGATGTCGTTGTCTTCTTGCGCGGCATAGGCAAAACCGACAGCCAGCGTTTCTGCTTTGGACCGCAAACCTTCAAGTGTGCGATCATAAAAACCACCGCCATACCCCAACCGTCCACCCGATTTTGAAAACGCGACCAGCGGCACGATCACCACCTGCGGGCGGACCAGATGTTCCTCGGCGGGTACGGATGCGCCAAAAGGACCTGCGACCAAGGCCGCATCTGGGTGCCAGCGTGAGAAGACCAAAGCCTCGCCCTGTGCGCGGATCACCGGAACAGCCACAGGACCATGATGCCGCGCCATAACAGCCAAAGGGTCAATCTCGGTGCGGATGGGCATATATCCGGCCAGCGTTTTGCCACGATGGTCTTGCAACACTTCGTCCAGAAACCGCCACGGCATAGATCCGCGCGATGCATGCGCCAGCTTGCGCCGTGCAAAGGCCGCCCGGCGTGCAGCCAGCTTTCGATCTTCCAAAGTCATAGTAATACCCAAACAGCCAATCCAAGAAACGCCAAAAATCCAACCACATCGGTTACTGTCGTCACAAAGGCACCCGAGGCCAGCGCGGGATCTATTCGCATCTTCTCAAGCGTCACGGGGATAATGGTTCCGGCAAGCCCGGCAACCACAAGATTGATCACCATGGCCAATCCGATCACATATCCCAAGGCAGGTGATCCAAACCAAAACAGTCCAATCACGCCCATAACAATGGCAAACAGGACACCGTTAAGCAGACCCACAACCGCCTCGCGCCGGATCACCCTCCAAAGGTTTGCCGCCGTCAGATCCTTTGTGGCCAGCGCACGCACCGCAACGGTCAGACTTTGTGTTCCCGCATTTCCCCCCATCGACGCCACAATTGGCATTAAGATGGCTAAGGCCACAATCTGCGCGAGCGCCTCTTCGAACTGCGCTATGACAAGCGATGCGACCACGGATGTCAGAAGATTCACAGCAAGCCAAGGAAAACGCTGGCGCGTGGTCCCCAGCACACTGTCTGAAAGACTGGAGTCCTCACCCACCCCGGCAAGACGCAAGATATCCTCTTCATGCTCGTCATCCAGAACCGCCATTGCATCATCAATCGTGATAACGCCGACAAGACGTTCGTTGGCATCGACAACCGGCGCCGAGATCAAATGATATTGGTTAAACGCATATGCCACCTCGCCCTCGTCGATCACGGCGGGAAATATATGAAACACATCCTCTTTAAGATCCTTAAGAGGCACCTCGCGCCGCGATGACATAAGCTTGCCCAAGGTGACGTTTCCCACAGGACGCAGTCGTGGATCCACCATCACGACGTGATAGAATTGCTCTGGCAGCTTTTCAGATGTACGCAAAAAATCAATCGCATCACCGACACACCAATGCTCGGGCGCCATCACCACCTCACGCTGCATAAGACGGCCAGCGGAATATTCCGGATAGGTCAACGACTGTTCGACCGCGACCCTGTCACTGCGATCAAGCGCATTAAGAACCTTGTCGGCCTGCGCCTTGTCCAGATCTTCGACCAGATCGACAACATCGTCCGTTTCCAGATCCCGCACCGCATCTGCCAAAACGGCTGGCGTCAGAACGGAAACGATTTCTTCGCGTAGGGTATCATCAAGTTCGGACAGAATTTCACCGTCAAACTTTTGACCATAAAGCTGTACGAGGCGTGCACGCTCATAGGCGTTGATCTGCTCCAAAAGATCCGCGATGTCGGCAGGATGCATGGGTTCCATTAAGGATTGCAATTGTGCGCGATCATGTGTGTCCACCGCCAATAGCACTGCGGCCACCGTTTTGCGGCCCAGTTCATATGTGCGATCATCGGCAGGGATCGTGGCGTCTTGGGTCATGGCGGGCTCTGTCTTTTGCGGCTATTCTCTTTTTTACAAAATCTCCATACAGAACGACAGGGCTTGTTGCCGAACAATTTACCTATAACGGGCACCGACCAAGGGTGGCCAAAATCAATCTGGAGGCCAAATGTCCCAAGAGCTTTTGACCGGTCATGTCCTGCGCACGTATGGATCGCCCTTTGAACAGGACCCAACTGATGCAGTTCAGATTGATACCGACGGCGGCGTTTTGATCGAGTCCGGAAAGATCAAAGATGTGGGCACTGCATCAGATCTACGCGCGTCTTTTCCGCACGCCAAATTAACAGATTTGGGAAACCACCTGATTTTGCCGGGGTTCGTGGATGCCCATGTTCATTATCCGCAGACAGCCATTATCGCCAGTTGGGGAAAGCGGCTGATCGACTGGCTGAACACATATACGTTTCCCGAAGAAAGCAGATTTTCCGATCCCGTGTATGCCCGAGAAATTGCCAGCAGATATCTGGATCTGACCCTTGCGCATGGCACAACCACCGTTTGCAGCTACGCCACCATCCATTCCCAAAGCGTCGATGCCTTTATGAACGCGGCACGCGCCCGTGGCCTGCGCGCCTACGCAGGTAAAACCTGTATGGACCGGAATGCACCAACATCCCTGCGCGATACCGCGCAAACGGCTTATGATGACAGCGCTGCGCTGCTTGCGCGCTGGCATGGCGTGGATCGCTTGGGATACGTCATAACCCCCCGGTTTTCACCCACTTCCACACCTGCGCAACTGGATGCGCTTGGGGCGCTTTGGGCTGAAAATCCACATTGTTTGATGCAAACACATCTGAGCGAGCAGACAGATGAAATTGCATGGGTAGAAGCGCTTTTCCCGACGGCCCGCGATTATTTGGATACCTATGAGGCCTACGGTTTACTGGGTGAAAACGGGATTTATGGCCATGCGATCCACCTGACGGCCCGCGAAAAAGATCGGCTGGCCGAAACCCGCGCCGCATTGGTGCATTGTCCGACCTCCAATACATTTATTGGGTCAGGATTGTTTGACATGTCGCTGGCACAAACGCTGCGCGTGGGTCTTGCCACAGACACGGGCGGCGGATCATCATTTTCCATGCTGCGTACCATGGCTGCGGCCTATGAGGTGGCCCAACTGCGCGGCACTGTGCTGCATCCGGCGCAATTGTTGTGGCTGGCCACACAGGGATCTGCGCGTGCCCTAAAGGCCGCGCACCAAATCGGATCTCTGAGTGTTGGACTAGAGGCCGATATCATCGCGCTGGACCTTGCATCAACACCGGCAATCGCGCAGCGTGTGGCTGAGGCAGAAGATCCTTGGCAGGCAGTCTTTCCAACGATCATGATGGGCGATGACCGGGCTGTCTCCGGGGTTTGGATCAACGGACGTCCTTATAATTTGCAAAACTGTTCATCGCAGGACCAAAACACCTGATGCAGCCTCGCGGCGCTCTTTGCTGCCACCAGACTTTTCTAGGGTGCTTAAACAGACCGCGCCAGTTTTTCCGCAAGTGATCTTTGCCGTTCCAGAACCCGCGGAAGATCAAGGGTTACCAACTGGCCATCGCGGACGATATGTCGGCCTTCGACGAACAAATCACGGACCCTGCTGGGTCCGGCAAGAGCCAGCGCCGCAGGGTCCCAACTGCCTGCACTCTCCACGCCGGTTATATCCCAAATGGCCAAATCCGCCCGTTTACCAACAGCAATCTGGCCGCAATCATCCCTGCCCAACACGTCTGCGCCACCTCGGGTGGCCAATCGCAAGGCCGACCTCGCCGAAAAGGCATCGCCCCCCCCAATGACCCGCTGCAACAACATGGCCTGACGCGCCTCGTCCATAAGATTTCCACGATCATTGCTGGCGGACCCGTCAACGCCCAAACCGACAGGCACCCCCGCCTCGACCATGGCTCGAACGGGTGCGATGCCTGAACCCAACCGGCAATTCGAACACGGACAATGCGCAACCCCTGTCTTTGTTTTCGAAAATAAAGCAATCTCTTGAGTGTCGAGCTTCACGCAGTGTGCATGCCAAACATCATCACCTGTCCATCCCAGATCCTCGGCATACTGACCGGGTTTGCATCCAAACTGGGCCAGACTGTAGCGCACATCCTCATCATTTTCAGCCAGATGTGTATGCAAGCGCACCCCTTTGTCCCGCGCTAAAACCGCGGCCTCGCGCATCAAGTCACGACTGACCGAAAAAGGCGAACACGGCGCCACACCAACCCGGATCATGGCACCCGGTGTTGGATCGTGAAATGTGTCGATCACACGGATGCAGTCTTTCAGAATGGCAGCCTCGTCTTCCACCAGACTGTCGGGGGGCAAACCACCCGCAGATCGGCCAATGCTCATGGCACCCCGCGTCGGATGGAACCGCAGCCCGACCTCTTGCGCGGCCGCAATACTATCATCAAGACGCGCGCCATTGGGGTACATATACAAGTGATCAGAGGTCTGTGTGCATCCCGACAATGCCAGTTCGGCCAATCCGACCTGCGCCGATATGAAAATTTCTTCGGGACCAAAGCGCGCCCAAATCGGGTATAAGGTTTCCAACCAATTGAATAAACTGGCATCCTGGGCGCCAGGTACGGCGCGCGTCAGCGTCTGATACAAATGATGGTGGGTGTTGATCAAGCCGGGTGTGACCACACACCCGGTGACATCAACAATGTTTGCGGCCTCAAGAGACGTCCCAATTTCAGCAATCACACCATCCGCAAGGCGAATATCGGTATTGACCAGATCAGAATCGAAATCGTCCATTGTCAGGAGATGCGCCGCGCCTCGTAGAACAATGTCGGTCATGCGTTACCATTCAGAAGGCTTAGCCCAGCCGCGTGCAGTTCAGGCGTAGCCGCCGCAATCACCCGGCCCCCATCATGCGCAGGGCCGCCGGACCAGTCGGTTACGATGCCGCCTGCGGCTTGAACGACAGCAATAGGAGCTTGGATGTCATATGCTTGAAGGCCCGCCTCTACGACCAAATCCACCTGTCCCGCGGCCAGCAAAGCATAGGCGTAGCAATCCATCCCATAGCGCGTCAGGCGGCACGCGCGTGCGACCCTGTCAAAAGCGTCTTTTTCTGTTGGCGTTCCGATCTCGGGAAATGTGGTTAAAATAGTCGCATCGGTCAAATCGGATGTGTGGCGAACAGCCAAATCTCTGGTCCAATGCGGACCCGTCATTGTCGCTTGTCCCAAGCCGCCGCAATACCGTTCCCCAATGTAGGGTTGATCAATAATACCAAGCAGCGGTCCGCTTTCGTCAGACAGCGCAATCAAAACCCCCCAGGTGGGCGTTCCACTGATAAACCCGCGCGTACCATCGATCGGGTCTAAAACCCAAGTCAACCCGCTAGAGCCGGGTTGGTGTCCGTATTCTTCGCCCAATATAGCGTCCTGCGGCCGAAGCTGCCCCAACACATCGCGCATCGCACGTTCAGCAGATTTGTCCGCTTCGGTTACAGGATCAAACCCGCTGTTATCCTTGTTCGTAGTAACAAGCGCCTTACGAAAATAAGGCAAAATAGCCGCGCGCGCGGCGTCGGCCATTTGATGGGCACAAGTCCAAAAGTCAGATTTCAGGTTGTATTCCATTGACGGGTCCCCGCACGTTTGACCCTCAAGCCAGCATGTGCAGGGTCTTTGTCTTTTTATGCAACGTCCGACAGCACTCGCGCCAGATCGAAAAGCCGCCGACGCTGATTTTCCGGGATCGCATAGTAAGATCGAACGAGGTCAAGTGCCTCTTTGTCACCCATCAAATCAGTCGGAACAGCTGGCGATGTACGCGGAGTATCTTCCGTGTCCAGCCCTTCGAAGAAATAGCTGATCTCAACCTCAAGCGACGCTGCAATATCCCACAAACGGGATGCACTTACCCGGTTTGCGCCGGTTTCGTATTTCTGAATTTGCTGGAATTTTATACCCACATGTTCGGCCAGCTGCTGTTGTGTTTTACCCACCAACCAGCGGCGCTGCCGGATTCGTTTTCCCACATGAGTATCAACAGGGTGTGTCATAATTAGAATTCCTTACGAACGACCTCATCCGGTTCACATAATAAACATGACCATTGAGACAAAATTTAAAACAGTGTTATTGCCGTGCACCCCTGCAGCTATTTCCAACCATATCGGTTTTTTGGAATTACACAATAGGTTTATCACCCTAAACAACGACACAAAAAAAGGTTGCACGCTAAACGAGCGCCTATTCCTATCTATAACTTTTATTGAAAATACCCTAATTATAACGTGTAATCAGACCATACAGACGCATGAATTGACGCTGGAAGATAAAAGGAAATTGAAATGAGGGCATTTGTTGTCAACGACTTTGAAACCCCACCATCGCTCCAAGATATCGCTGTGCCCACACCAAACGCGCATGAAATTCGCGTAAAGATTGAAGCGTGTGGTTTAAATTTTGCTGATCTTCTTATGACGCAGGGTAAATATCAGGAGACACCTGAATTACCGTTTACGCTTGGCATGGAAGTCGCTGGCACCGTGGATTCGGTAGGCAGCGCTGTTGAGGGACCGGCTGTTGGGGACCGCATTGCAGTCTTTGGGGGCCAAGGTGGCTTGGCCGAGTTTGGAATTTTTGATCCACGACGGGCGGTCCATATACCAAAGGAAATGAGCTTTACGGATGCCGCGGCATTCCAGATCGCATATGGCACCAGTCATGTTGCGCTTGACTATCGTGCACGGATGCAACCGGGTGAGACATTGCTGGTTCTAGGCGCCGCTGGCGGTGTTGGCCTCACTGCCGTCGAAATTGGAAAATTGATGGGCGCAAACGTCATCGCCTGCGCGCGTGGCGCTGACAAGTTGGCGGTCGCCAAGAATGCTGGAGCAGACCATCTAATTGATGCCACAGACGCGGACATCAGGGCAGAGGTTCGTGCCCTCGGCGGGGCTGACGTCGTCTATGATCCCGTCGGGGGAGATCAATTCAAAGCTGCATTCCGGGCATGCAAGCCTGAGGCCCGCCTACTCCCGATCGGATTTGCCAGCGGAGACATCCCCCATATCCCAGCCAACCATTTGCTCGTCAAAAACTTATCGGTTCTGGGCATGTACTGGGGCGGGTATCTTGCGTTTAAACCCGAGGTGATCGCAGAAAGCTTGGAAACTCTTTTTGCGTGGTACAGCCAGGGCAAGCTTCATCCGCATGTTAGCAATATTGTATCTTTGGAAGACGCAGCCGACGGACTGGCGCTTTTGAGACAGCGTGCGTCAACCGGCAAAGTCGTTATAACCCCGTAAGCAACAGACGCCGTTATACATGCAAACCGACTTCGAAATTCAAACCGCTGGACCCGGCTTGTATGAGTTCACCCGTATCGCGGCTCGTTGGGTGCAGGCCTGCGATGACGGACTGCTTACACTTATGGTCCGCCACACGTCTGCATCGCTGCTGATTCAGGAAAACGCCGATCCGGATGTGCAAACAGATTTGATAGCCTGGCTGGAACGTAGCATTCCCCCGTCCAACGACCCCAGAATGCGCTACTTGCGGCACACTCAGGAAGGCCCAGATGACATGCCTGCGCATCTCAAAGCGGCTGTGCTACCGGTCAGTCTACAAATACCCGTTCAACGCGGCCTGATGCGTTTGGGGACATGGCAGGGATTATATCTAGTGGAACATCGAACCGCGCCGCACCATCGCAAGATAGCCGCACATTTCGCAAAGGACTGACCCATGAATGTATTAGCCAAAGCAGCTTTTGCACTCGGATTCGGTATGACGGCCTGCTGCGTACAGGCACAACAGGCCCTGTCGCCCGAGGCATTTGATGATTACACGCGCGGAAAAACGCTGAACTATGCCTCGGACGGACAAATCTATGGCGCCGAAATCTACCGTGAAAACCGTCGTGTGACGTGGTCTTTTCTGGATGGTGAATGCCAAGACGGCACCTGGTACGGGCAGAACGATC
>JAQXDR010000111.1 GCA_029251265.1 Pseudoprimorskyibacter sp.
CGCGATGATCATCAAATCCATGAGCCGCAAAGAGCCCAGCTTTGGCCAGCTCACCACCTACATGACAGATGAAAAATCCGACCGTGATTATGACCTGCACCACAACCTTTTCTCGCGCGATCCTGAGGCTATTGCCGAGGAGTTCAGGCTTAATTCCGAGCTGCTAGCAAAGCGCAGAAACGGCAATTACCTCTATCATGAGATCTTGAGCATCGACACGCGGCGGATCGGGCAAAACCGTAACGTCAAAGAGGCGTTGCGGATGTTGGCCCTGGGGTATGTTGAGAAGCGCTGCGCCCGCAACATGGTCTATGGCGCAATGCATCAAGATCATGACGGGCACCTGCACTACCACCTGATGATCAGTGCCAATGAACGGGATGATCGTAAACGTCTTCGGCTGCCAAAAGCCAAGTTTGATCAAGCCAAGCGTGAGACGGAACAGCTGGCCCTGAGCCAGTTCCCAGAGCTTGAACAATCGGAAGTGATGACGGCCCCATTGGAAAAGAAGATTGCCCGGCGCGAACAACGCGACAGCCGCAAAGCCACCGAGGTCAAAAAACGCGGTGGTCGGCTGAGCAGGCGTGATCAGCTGACACAGGAGATCAGCGCACTGATGGCTTATGCCAACTCGCAGGCCGAGTTTGAGCGTCTGCTCAGGGGTAAGGGATTTGAATTCTACACCCGTGGCAAGCACCACGGGGTGAGGGCGATTGAGATTGCCGAAGGTGCGAAGAAGGGCAAGGTGCACCGCTTTGCGACCTTGGGGGTTACGGATGATTATGCGGCGTTCCTTGAGATAGTTGAGCCACTTGTTGAATCGGAGGATGAGCCACGGGTGGTGCTTGAGAAAGATCAGGCTGAGGGTGAAAAAGAAAAACAGATGGATGTACAGGAGGATCGTGGTGCGGGCGAACAGGTCGATGCCGATGGGATTGAGCGTGACTCTGATAATGAGACTTATGTTAAAAGAGGCAGTAATACTGACCTAAGTTTTGATCCCGGTTCTCAGCAAAATCCGCACGATCGATATGCGCCGCAGGATGCGTTTGTCGATGAGATGGCGCAGCGGCGCGCCAAGCGCGAGGCGCAAGAGCGCAGCCGCACCCAGACCGAAGGGCCGCGCCGCCGATGACGTGGCATCTCCCAAATTGTTCGATATGTTCGCGTCACCGTAAAACGGCTTATTCGTAAAAAAATCAGGGCTCATGTTTCCAAGTTTATTCCCTAAGAAAGACAGCATGATAGGTAAAACCCTGCGCAAGCAATTGCATCGCTCTGTGCAGAGCCTGGTGTTTGGCAAAACCTTGCTGCGCAAAGAAGGCGCAGAGTTTGCCAAATCTTCTGAGGTTGGTGAGTATCTATCCCGGTCCAATACCGGGCTGCTTTTGGACGGCAAAGACCTGCGTCTATCCGAGCAGGTGAGTTTTCAAAATGTTGCGGTTTACGGGATCACCGGCAAAGGGAAATCCACGGCGATTGCCCGCCCTGCGATCTTGGACAAAGCCAGCAGTGATGCGGTGATGATCGTCAACGATATGTCCGGGGATCTGTATCGCGACACCAGCGGCTATATGAAAGCGCGCGGTTACCGCGTTGTTGTTCTCAACCCCAATGACCTGGCACAGTCCAACCGGTTTAACCCGTTTCTAAGTCTGAACGATCCCGCTGCGATCATGCGGATGTCTGAGCTGTTCAGCAAAACTGGCGGTGATGGCGACGACAAGTTTTGGGCTTCTGGTGCAGAGCGCTACATTCGGTTTTTCCTCAAGTGCCTGAGCACAATGCCGGACGTGTTTAACACGCCGCATAACCTCTATCACCTCTTGTCCAACTTTGGATCGGACGGTGAGGATCTGGATGAATGGGTGGCCAGCTGCGCCGGGACGGACGTGTTTTTACAAAACGAGTGGAAGGCCCTGACCACCGGCGCAGATGAAACCATCACCAGCTTTTTGACCAACGCGCTGGTGGGATTGAAGATCTTTTCCGAGCCGCATGTTTGCGCGCTGACCTCGAGCTCGGATTTTGATCTGGCCAGCCTGCGCAAAGAAAAAACCATCATCTACATCGTGACCCCGCCTGAGGATCAGGCTATCTACCGCCCGGTGATCTCGATGTATTTCTTGAGCCTCATTCACGCCTGTATGAAGCAACTTCCTGGGCCGCAGGATTTGCCTGTGTATCTCGTCTATGACGAGTTCGGAAATAGCTTCTTGCCGGGGTTTGATACGCTGATCACCACCACCCGGAAATACCGCATGTCGTTTCTGCTTTTGATGCAGGGTCAACAGCAGCTGATCACCAAATACGGCAAAGATCTGATGCATGTGATCATGTCGGGGATTGCCACGCAGATCAGCTTTGGCGCAGCCGAACATGTGACGGCCAGCTTCTTTGAACAGAAGGCGGGCAAGGTGCGGATGTTTTACCGCAATGAAGAACGCGAGACCCACATTGAGCATCAAAGCGAATACAACCTGATCAATGCCAGTCAGATCCGTGAGCTGCCCGACGACAAACTGCTAATCATTTCGGACAATCGCAAGACAACCGTGATTGATATCTATCCCAGCCATCGCAGCACCCGTTGGTTGCGGATGATGAAGCTGCCCCCTGCCCCGATTACGTCACAGGCAGAAGATAGATTGGTGTTTATCCCGCTATGACCCGACCAGACACCAAAGACATATTTGCTATGAAGCCAGGGATCTTCTCTTGGTTCAGGGATCAAGCCTACGACTTCGTCTATTATGAAATAGGCGCGGGTTTGGATTTTGTGGGGGATCTGTTTCGAGGGCCGTTGGGTTATTCCAAAAGCCTGCATCGGCAAACGGATAAAGCGCAGGCTAGAACACCTGAGGCCAAGCCGCTCACCAAGGCTGAGCAGGCTGTGTTTACGAAGATGCTCAAACGCACCCCTGCCGAGCCGCAGATGGCCTACTGGAAGCGCAAGAAGGCTTTGCTGGGCAATCCAGACAAGCAGGGTCTCGTGGCGCAGCAGGTCGCTCTTGATGCGGCAATGGCACAGCGCCAAAACCATCCCAACATCAAAGTTGAGGCCTCTACCTTGTCGGGATCGCCATTCCGCTCGCAGAGCAAGGCACAGAGCAAAGCAAGGACACGCCGGTGATTGAGTTTATCGAGGTGATGTTCCGCGCATTGACCGGCCTCAAACTGACATTCCCGACATTGATCAGCCTCGCGGTATTCTTTGCGGCGGGCTATTATTTTGCCGCCACAACCAAGCGCATGGGGCCGCTGAAGGTCATCTTGGTGCTGTTCTTGGCCTACATCCTCTCAACTGTGTTGAGCGGGATGCTGGGCGTCTACACGCTGGCTGTGATCATTGGTTTTCTGTCCAATCAAGGCGTGTTTTTAGCGCGGGTGTTGCTTTGGGCGGAAAGTCTGGGTGAGACCCTCATTGTGATGCGTCACCGCGCGGTCTTTGAGGATATCCAGCGTGAGGAAAACAATAGCTGGCACCGCGCTAAGCAAGAAGCGCCGCGCCCGCCGCCGAACCAGTCTAAGCCGCGCCAAGACGAACAGAACCGGCAGAAAACGCGGCCGAATGCAGGAGCGCGCAGCCGTGCTGGCACTGGCAGAGATTGGAAACCGGGTCCGGGGAAATCGAAAGCGGATATAGATCGCTGCCTGCGCATCCTCGAACTTGAGCTCGGTGAAGCCTATACGCAAAAGCAGATCAAGAAAGCCTATCGTCGCCTTGCAATGATCCATCATCCCGATCTGCCGACAGGGAACCATGAGGCCTTTGTTCGGATCGGTATGGCGTCGGACTACCTGATGAAGCACCTAGGGGATTAGATAAGCGTTCTGCGCTGCGATTTATGGCGCGAGCTTTTGTAAAATGCGCGCATTCACCTCATCGGAAATGCTGATATAGCGATCACCACCACCGTTTATCCGGTTTTGAACCAGTGAATGAACGCTTGCGCCATCTTGATCGTACACCCCGATATCCGCACCGCGCGTGATCAGCGTTTCCACAACTTCGAGGTTCTGGGTGTCCGTCGCGGCCAGTAAGATTGGCGTGTAGCCGTTTAGAGCGGGGCTTTCGATAGGCAGCCCGGCATCTAAAAGGACGTCGATCATGTTGGGCTCAGGATTGCGAAGCGCCGCCAGATGCAGCGCGTTCAGATCCATCACATAGGCTTTGGCTTTGATGTCAGCCCCCTGCTCAATCAAGAAGCGGGCGATGTCGGGATGTCCATAAGCTGCAGCAAACATCAGCGGTGAAAACCCGCCTTCGTTGGTCGCATTCACATCCAGCCCAATATCAATCAGTGTTTCCAGTAGTTTTGTGTCTTCGGCAATAACGGCGTATAGCATGAGCGGCGTCGTACCATCGTGAACCATAACCTTCTGATCCGCATAGGAACTCAGATTTTGAGGGCCAAAAGAGGCGTTCAAAAACTCCTCTGGATGATCTTCAGCATAACGCGGCGACAGCTTGCTGAGCTCGATCAGAATCTCACTGCGAATTTCTGGAACACGCGTCAGTGTTCGTGCCTTTTTGGTGCGCGCTGCCAATTGCTTGGCTTGTTGAGCTGCCCGCGCTCTTTCTTGTTCGGCCTCTCGAAGTTTGGCTTCTGCCTCTGCTTTGAGCCGGGCTTCTTCGCGTTGTTCTTCTAGCTCCGCGAGACGTGCAGCTTCTGCAAGGCGCGCACGTTCTTTTACTTCACGATCTGCTATGCGTTGAGCCTCGAGCTCCTGGGCCTTTTGCTGACGCTCTGCCTCTCGGGCGATCTGACGCTGTTCGATGCGCAAGTCTTCGGCAGCCTGAATCGCCTGCTGCTCCTTAAAGTAGGAGTACAAGTTGAAGCCAGCAAACAGAAAAATAACCCCGATGACGGACGCGATGATGAGGTTGCGTTTGTTCATGAGGTCTCCAATTGCTTCTTGCTTTCCGCCTCTTTTAAGGCGGCACGGTGATCGAGTATTTTGGTGACGCCAAGTAGCGCAAAGCTTCCGCCGATGACAACCGCAGATGTCATCGCGCCGTCCTGATCAACTTGAGAAATCAGTTCTTGTGCCCGGTCGCCACCGTCAATGAACCCAAGGAAGAACTTTACGGCAGGGTTTTCGAACAGAATTTTCTGGCCGAAATATCCCAGCAGATAAACCGATGAGAGGGCGATCCCCCCGCGCGCCAGAAAGGCGAGCTTCGAGGTGCGGGAAAAGTATTGTTTGACCCGCTGGTAATCCGCGTAAAGCATCCCAAAGATGATCCCCGGCGCACCATAAATAAGGGATGTGCTGTACATGCCCAACAAGCTCTGCATGCCGGGAGTATCACGAAAGGCCGATCCGATGATGTAAGGTGCGATCATCACGACCAGGACAAACAGCTTGGAGCGCATAATCCAGGTCATAAACCCCGCGAAAACAGCCCAAACGACTGAGGCGTTGAGAATGAGGAACAAAAATCCAAAGTCGTGCACTGCTTAATGCCTCTTAATTTGGCTCTGCAATTACCAGCTCTCCGCAAAAATGCGAAGGGGCATTTGAACACGACACTTGAGTGTCCGGAACCGGTCCCTTTCGGACATCCCTGCCCGCCATGTCCGGAACTCAGCTTGGGCATGTTCTGGACACCCGTCGACTTCAGGACAGGGGTTTGGGCGGCTCTAAATCGGTGGTATTTGACACCTCGTTACCTTCGTTACCTTCATTGCCCTCGTTACCACTTGAGCCGCCGCTTGAACTACCGCCACCGCCACCGCCACCGCCAAAGCTTGTGAAAGAGTTAAGGTCTGCGAGGAAGAAGGTATCTGAATTTTTCATAATTGAGTTTTCTTTCTTAAACGTGGGTCTGCTATTAAAGGTCTTATTGCGATCGAGCACTTACGAGGAGAGCCTCTAACTCGTTTCTCAATTCTTCTGTGGTCCGAACAGGAGTCCCGCTAGAATCTTCACCGAGAGCGGTTAGGGACGCCAGCAAAAGACATTGCTCGATGTAATTCGTCTCTGGCTGGTACGATCCATCAACCAATAAGACTATGAACTCTTCATTGTCGGAAAAAAATAGACGCTCAACACGACAACCATCGTCCGGGAAACTCTTGCTTTGAAGTATTTCCAACTGAGTTGCCGGAATACTGACGTCTGAAGGCACCGCAAACTCTCCGTCGACCACAAAATCGTCTCCAACATAGACAACTACAGCCTTAGCAAACTGCTGATCACCTTCCAAAAAATCAATATTACTCAAGTATTGGTCTCTAATCTCTTCCGCCAATTCTAAATTATCTTGATTTAGAATTTGACCTAAAAGAGGGATATTCGCTGTAGTAGGATTCCGATAACTTTGGTCGGCGGTAGCAGCCCCAGAAAAAAGGACGCCAAACGCGGAAATGGTAGCGGCGAGCGAGATGGAAGTTGCTGCAACTCCAAGGTTGGTTATTCGGTTTGTCATTTTTTCGTCTCCATTGCGCTGTCTTTGTTAGCATGCGCCCTTTTTTCGGTTACAATAACCGGAACGTACTGGGTAGAGTTTAATATCTCTGGCAGCTCGGAAAAGTTCGAGCATTGGCAGAGTTCATCCGCATATGCTTCACCCGATAGCATGTATGAAATATGGGATGTGCTCGTGCACTGCTTTGAAAAATTTGATTTATACGGACCCCCAATTTTTGTGGAGCCGCAAAACTCAGAAGTCTTCATCGAAGCGTTGGGCCGTTTTTCAAAGTCGGCCCCAACTTCAACCAAAGCCTTTGCGCGCGATCTAATAGATTTCTTCTCAAAGGGCCTGACAGAAAGTAAGCCGATTTGGATTCTCACGGTATAGGTAACCGCAATTAAGCCTTGCAGAACAACTATTCAGTTGAGTTCCACAAACGCTGGTTTTTGGAAGGGTTAGTCCAAGGTCCGCTGTATGGACTTTGCGGCCTTCGGTATCGTTAATTTTAACGTCTGTTTTCGTCTAGATCTCTAAGTTGCAAAACCACGACAAGGAACGTTCTGAAGCACCACATAGGTTTCATCAAAGTACGCTATCCGCTCTTTTATCGCTTCTAGATCAGTCGATGGACATGTTTCGCCAACGGCAGAGCGAATAAGATTTAGACGTTCTTCTTCGTTAATTACCGGGGTGGCAAAGAACAACTCAATATCATCTCGAAAAACGTCAGCGTGCCCTTCCGTCCCATCGTCAAAAGTAACTGGCACTCCAACCAGTTCTCTAACCGCCCGCAGATATACGCGAGGTCTTAGGGCCAAATTATTCTCGTAGTAAGGTGCTAGACGTTCATAATACCATGCATCCGAATACCCCGTCCGATCTACTTCAATCGCGCATCCAGAAATGAGCAGGGTGAGAGATAGAGCAATACTCTGGTACTTCATGAAATTTACCTTTTCTACGATACGTTTCCAACCTGTAGACGTCCATACCAGACTACGCGATAACCAGACATTAGCAATCGCGCAGCATCGGTCGAAATGGGCTCAGACTTATCATTTGAGATCGTGTCAAAAAGGGCCGTTTTTGAGCCAACCTTCCCGCCCTTCGATTTTCCTGACCTTTTCGAGGCTCATAAACCCGGTGCAAAAACTTTTGTGTTTTGAACCGTTTTAGATACCATCAGAGCATGATTATTGGATATGCACGTGTCTCGACCGAGGACCAGCACCTCGACGCTCAGATAGCCGCTTTGAAAGACGCCGGTGCTGAGCGCATTTTTGCGGACAAGATCAGCGGGTCCAAACGGTCACGCCCAGAACTTGACCGTATGTTAGATCAGCTCAGATCCGGCGATGTGGTTCTGGTGTCTAAGTATGACCGCCTTGCACGTTCCCTGGTCGACCTCCTAGACATCGTCGCTCAAATCGAGACCGGCAAAGCAGGGTTCAGATCACTTGCAGAAGACATCGACACGACCACACCGGCTGGACGGCTGATTTTCCACGTCTTTGCGTCCATCGCGCAATTCGAGCGCGAACGCATTCGAGAGCGGACGATGGAAGGCTTGGCTGCAGCCCGCACAAAAGGGCGCATCGGCGGAAGGCCCCCTGCCCTTTCAGACGATCAGAAAACTGAAGTGCTGCGATTAAAAAACGAAGGCCGCGCGATAAAAGACATCGCCGCCTTATTCAAAGTCAGCCCGGCCACGATAAAGCGGGCGTAGCAAAACACCCTAGACGTTATGACACGGCATTTTTGGACGACGTTTGGGACCAGCTCTCTGCAGTCCCACAAAGTATAGTTTATGGGAAACGGTAGAACTGTCAAATTGGAAAGCCTCGAGTATTTTTTGAACTCGGGATTTGAACGACCCAAGTCATTGACAATTCTGATACCTTCTCTTCGTGCTTAAATCTTGATTTATGCACGCTCATCTTCCGTTTTGTCTGCTTCTTGACGCGCATCTTTCTCCATCTGAGCGATAAGATCACCGGTCACGATAACGACCAAAACAGCTTGGTAGATATTCCAGATGAACGATTTGAGAAGCATGATCAGAAAGACCAACCAAGCAAGGATAGCCGAGACTATTGTGCCCGCCGCCCACCATATAGCCAAAGTGGGCAACTCCAGACGTTCTTCGATCAGGTTTGCCACTTCAACGGCGAAGGGAAGTAACAACTTGATTGCAACACTTACTGCAAGGAAGGCCAGGTAGTGGATGAAAACAAGCAAGAAATTAAAGAATA
>JAQXDR010000127.1 GCA_029251265.1 Pseudoprimorskyibacter sp.
TGGAGCGGGCGAGGCGATTCGAACGCCCGACCCTAACCTTGGCAAGGTTATGCTCTACCCCTGAGCTACGCCCGCTTGCACTTGAACACCGTCCAAATAGCGTTGCTGGGAATGGGTCGCAAGAGGAAAATTGCCTAAGATGATGCAAAAATGTACAAGTCTTTGCAGATGGATATATTTTGGAATTGGATGACGCGTTTGTCGCGGTCATTTGAGAGATGTCTTGCGGTAAACCGATAACACTGCCCAAGTCGATTACACCGTTCAGTCCGGTGTGGGATGCCAAGGTAATGTCACATGCGATCTCTGCGTCTCCATACGTCTTTTTGCACCTCAAAACGCATTGGCAACGCATATGGTCTGCCTTGCCACAACAGGCCGAGTGTGTGGAAAGACTTAGTAGTCGTTTTCCTATGCACTTACATCAAAGGGCACATGTAGTCATGCAACATTTTGAAGATCTGCGCGTTGTGGCACACCTAGGGCAAGACAAACATCACGTGTCAGTTCTGCTTTGTTCAATGTATAAAAATGAAGGTGCTCTACGCCCTCGTCCATAAGGGTGCTGCATAGTTCGGTGCAGACAGCTGTCGCCAAAAGACGCTCGCGGCCGTCTCGTTGCGCTGTGGTGAATGCCTCTGACAGCCAGGTTGGGACGGTCATCCCACATCGCTTGGCGAAAGCCACTGCGCCGTTCCAATGTTCAATTGGCAGAATGCCGGGTGTTATGGGTTGCGAAATACCCGCCGCGGCACAAGCGTCCCGGAATCGTAAAAAGTGATCGGGCTCGAAGAAGAACTGGGTCAGGGCCTCATCAGCGCCAGCATCAAATTTACGTTTCAAGTGTTCGATACACTGTGCGGGTGATGTGGCATCGGGGTGTGTATCGGGATAAGCACCAACCCGAAGGGTCAAGTCTGACCGCTGTCGTAAACACGCAACCAATTCGATGGAACTCTCAAACCCATTATCCGTTGGTTTAAATCGTCCACCATCCGGTGCATCGCCTCGTAATACGACAAGGTCTCGAACTCCCGCCTCTGCCAGCGTATCAACACGCGCCAGTGTTTCACGCCGGGTTGCGTCCACGCAGGTCAAATGTGCAGCTATAGGCAAGCTGGTTTTCTGGATCAGTGCTGACACAGCCTCATGCGTCAGATCACGCGTCGTACCACCTGCGCCGTATGTTACAGATACAAAACGTGGGTTAAAGGGCGCCAACCTTTGTACCGCGTCCCAAAGCCGGAATGACGCCTCAATCGAACGAGGTGGGAAAAATTCAAATGAAACGCGGGGAATTTGCATAGGTCTATCGTCCTTTTTCACTATTGCAGCCCTTGTTACACAGATCTGTTTGTGAGACAATTTCATAACTTTCAACTAAAACATGAGGTTCATTTGCATTTAGAGTTTCGTCATCTGCGGACGGTTCAAGCCATTCATGAATGCGGTGGGCTGGCGCGTGCAGCTGATCAATTGAACATCACGCAGTCGGCCTTAAGTCACCAGATCAAAGGACTTGAGGAACAAACCGGCGTAGAATTGTTCGTGCGAAGGTCCAAGCCACTGCGCTTGTCAGCAGCCGGATTGCGGTTGTTGCGATTGGCGCAACAGGTTTTGCCGCAAGTTGCGGCAGTGGTGTCCGAGTTTCAGGGATTAAGAAATGGCACCAGTGGACGATTACACATCGCTATTGAATGCCATGCGTGTTTCGAGTGGCTTTTCCCAGTTCTTGAAGCGTTTCGTAAAACATGGCCAGATGTCGACGTAGATATCCGCCCGGGTCTGGCTTTTGATGCGCTGCCTGCATTACAGAAAGAAGAGGTAGATTTGGTTATTTCATCAGATCCCGAAGATCTAGATGGTGTCCAATTCACCCCCTTATTCGACTATAACCCCGTTTTTGTCGCCGCATCTGGGCATCCGCTATCGCAAAAATCATATGTTGAAGCCGAAGATTTCAGAGGACAGACCCTGATTACCTACCCAGTAGAACGGTCTAGGTTAGACGTTTTTAGTCAGCTCTTAATGCCCGCACGGGTGGAGCCTGCGAGAATAAGACAGGTTGAGCTGACGGCAGTGATTTTATTGCTCGTTGCGTCTTTACGCGGTGTGTCAGTGCTGCCGGATTGGGTCGTGCGAGAGGTCAAGTACAGCTCGGATTATATCACGCGGCCCCTAACGGCACACGGTATTACACGGCGCCTCTTCGCGGCGACGCGGGACTCTGACGTTGTCAAACCCTATATTCAGGATGTGATCAAGCTGGCACAGGTCGAAGCAGCTAAACTGCGGGCCCAATGAAAAAGGGCCCGCGAACAGACCGGATTTACTCCGGCTTGATGTCTTCTGCCAAAGCACGGCCATCACGGCCTTCGCTTAGCTCGAAGCTGACTTTTTGATTGTCTGCCAGTCCGGTCAGGCCAGACCGTTCTACTGCTGAAATATGGACGAAAACGTCCTTGCCACCACCATCGGGTGCGATAAAGCCGTAGCCTTTGGTAGTGTTAAACCATTTCACGGTGCCTGTCGCCATGACCGCGTCTCCTTCATAGTACCTAGAATTAAAAAATCAGAGATATGCCCTGACGGTTGCAGCCCATTGCATAGGAGGTCCATAAGGGAGCGTAACATTGCCCCTCGACCTCATCCAACGAACTTCATGAGTACATGTCGGTCCGTCGGGGCAAAAGGCAAGACAAATAAGTCAGTTTTTTACTGTAAACATCAAAAGAAGGGATGAAAATGGCTCCGATGGTTATTTATGGGATTGTAAACTGTGATAATTGTCGCAAAGCGCGCAAGGCTTTTCCTGAGGCTGGCTTTGTTGATGTCCGCGAGGATGGGCTGCCGGACACAGTCAGAGATGCGGCTTGGGCGCATTTTGGAACATCTTTGATCAATACACGATCTACTACATGGCGTAATTTGGATGAAGTTACCCGTGCACACAATCCGTTAGATTTATTGGCCGCGCATCCCACGCTGATGAAGCGACCACTGATAAAGGTGGCCGCGGAATTCTATTTGGGGTGGACGAAAGCAATTCAAGCAGATCTTGAGGTCTGAAACTCTTATAGTTGCTCGCTCCATCCGTCATCGGGTCTGTTACAGACTGGCCCTTTTAGGCGCTTTGGGTGCTTTTGCGGAGACGGCGCAGCAACAGATGGTCGAAAGACAAAGTGCCTGCGCCCTTAATGACAAGCACGATTAAGACGAACACCCAATATGCCCTTTGATCCAAGATCAGGCTGTCGGCGGCTTTGTCAAACCAAGCGCCAAGCGCGCCATGGTCGATCGCGCCGTGTCCGTAAAGATCGGTCAAGCTTTGTACAATGATAAATCCGATCATCCCAAGCGCCGACAGTCGGGTGAATACCCCGGCCACGATCATCAGCGGCAGAATGAATTCGGCCCATGTGCCCGTCACCACAACCCCCCAATGGAACAGGCCGAGTTGCGAAATGTCATAGCTGATGGCTTCCATGGTTTTGGGAAAAATCTGTGCATAGGCACCAAACGATGGAAACACAAAGCCAAGGGGCCCATCGCCCAGCTTGGTCAAACCCGAGACCCAGAAATATTGCAAAAGCGTCGCGGCAAAAACGAAGCGTGCCAGAATTGGCAACAGGACGTCTGCCTTGGCCATTTGCGCACCGATAGACGTGCTAAAAAGCATAAGTTTGTGCATTACAGTGGATCTTTCATAAGTATGTCGGCCAAGGCGTTTTGTGAGAGAAGCAAATGAAGGATTGGACCTAGATCGAAGGTTTCGTCTGTATTTTCAATTGCGGTTCCAAGCCGTGCGCCATTCATCATGGCTTTAACGAATTGTGCTTCGGCGGGTGTGAGTGGATGCGGTTCTGGATCAAACTCGGGACGCGTGATCAGCGCGGTTTGCGGGCTTGCTTGAGGTTTTGGACTGTCCGGTATGGTTGCAAAACGCCAGATAGACACGACAGGCCAAGCCGATATTACATGCCGCACTGATGGTGAAAAAGAAAATCCGACAGTCATCAAAGTGGCTTCGTTAAGCTCCGCCAGCCTTTGCGCGTCAAAAGCAGGCACATCTGCAGCATGATAGGAGTGTCTCATGGCCAAATCAATTCGCGCCACGTCGGCCAGATATCCCAGGTGCCCGAGGGGGGGGAATCCTGCTAGGAAATCTGGAAAACCATCCCCGTACTGCATCATCAACGGCGAATTGGGTGGATTGTCTCGAAGATACAGCCCGGCCACATGGTCAAAATTTTCAGCCCCTATCAGACTGTGTACAGCTGGAAAACCCTCCGCCAAAGCTGCACGAAGCGACACGGTTACATTATTTCTGTATATGTCAAACCGCCGCCCTGCGGGGCGATCCAGGCCGTCTGTCAGACCTTTTGGACAAGGCTGTGTTGCGTCCAGCAAGGCGCGACGCATATCTGCCTGCGCAATCATACATGCACCCTTGCAAGCGCAGCATCTGCCCGAGCAGCCTCGCTTTCTAGTATGTCCCAATCCGGTACATCGTTATCCCATTCCACCAAAAGCGGTTTTGGGCCAGTTTGTTGCAGTGCATAGTCCAAAAGCGTCCAAACGGGATCAGCAACTGTGCAGCCATGGCTGTCGATCAGCACAAGCCCGCCTTCGTCAGTGGTATCCTCATCATGACCCCCTAGGTGTATTTCTTCGACATGCCGGGTCGGGTAAGCGTCGATGTAGGTTTGGGGCGAGAACCCGAGGTTGTTTGCGGACACAAATACGTTGTTCACATCCAATAACAAGCCACATCCACTGCGTCGGACCACTTCGGCAATAAAGTCCGGCTCGGACCAAGTGCTCTGTTCGAACGCCAGATAGCTTGACGGGTTTTCCAGCAGCATTTTGCAGCCGAGAGTGTGTTGCACCTCGTCTATATGATCAACAATTCGGTCAAGGGTTGCGTTGGTGTAGGGCAGGGGGAGCAGATCATTCAGAAATTCAGCCCCATGCGTGGACCACGCTAAATGTTCGGAAAAACTTGCCGGTGAAAGCCAGTTTATCAACTTTTGCAATCGTGACAAATGTTGTGGATCCAACCTGCCCTCACCACCTATGGACAAGCCGACCCCGTGGACCGAGATCGGGAACACCTCGCTCAGCGCGCGCATCTGTGCAAGCGGGCGTCCCCCGTCGCCCATATAATTTTCAGCGTGGACCTCAAGCCAGCGAACTGACCCGGCGTTTGCCATGATTTGCGCGAAATGTTGGGGCTTGTAGCCGACACCGGGGGCAAATGGCAGGGCTTTGGGTGTGTCAAACATGAACGAGGTCCAGCGTCTTTTCAGCATCTGTCAATCAAAATGTCCGGGCAGCAAATTTTGCGAACCGCCTGCCCGGACCTTGCCCCATCCGCGAGCAAGGGGCAAAGGGCGTCCTGCGTGTCTTGGGCCACATAGGACGCCAATCGGCAAGTTTAAGCAGGCAGATCGCGCTTCAGTTCCTCCAATGATCCCATCCGTGCGGCACCATCCGCCATTTTGGGCAGGTCGATCGAGGTGCATGTGCCTGCGTCAACCAAAGTCCAAGCGTTGCCTTGATAATCTACGGTCGAGCTGCCCGCGCATGTGGTTCCTGCGCCAGCGGCGCAGTCGTTTTGACCGGCCAGCGAAACGCCATAGCATTTTTCTTTGGCTTGCGCTGTGGCAGCTGTTCCATGCGCGGCCAGAGATGCGGCAACGGCGCCAACAATAGCGGCTGTCTTGAGAGTCTTGGACATAGTGAAATCCTTTGATCGCGTTTTGTGTTTTTGTTTATATCACCGCCTTCCCGCGGTGATAGATCCTAGGTGTGCGTTCGTGTCGCATATTTAAATTCACAGGTTAGTGAGGTGGCTGTGACTTTTTCGTGATCACCTGAGTTGCGCAGAAGTGGAAAAATTAACCATCTGATAATCATATATAAAAAGGCATCCAAAGATTTTCTTTGAATGCCTTTTATTGTTTGGATTTTGAAAATTTCTACAGCATGTCTGGCGGTGTCGCCTCTTTTGCCAGCGATAGGACCGTGTCCGCCATATCCACGACCTGCGTTGCTTTCTCACCAAGGCGTCTTATCGTCACCGTTTTGTCGGCCACTTCCCGATGTCCAATGGCCAAAATAACCGGCACTTTTCCAACCGAATGCTCGCGCACCTTGTAATTGATCTTTTCATTTCGCAGGTCCGCTTCGGCACGTACCCCTTGCGCCAGCAGAGTGTTTACGATTTCGCGGACATAATCGTCGGCTTCTGAAACAATCGAGGCCACAACAACCTGTCGCGGGGCCAGCCAAAATGGCAATTTGCCTGCGTGTTCTTCTATCAGGATTCCAATAAACCGTTCAAAGCTTCCCAGAGTGGCACGGTGTAGCATGACAGGGCGGTGTTTTGCACCATCCGGGCCTATGTAATGCGACTCCAGTCGCTCGGGTAGAACAAAATCCACCTGCAGTGTGCCACACTGCCAGTCACGCCCGATCGCGTCGGTTAGGACGAATTCCAGCTTGGGGCCGTAAAACGCACCTTCGCCCGGGTTGAGCTCGAATGTACACCCTGCTGCCTCTGTGGCAGCCCTCAGCGCATGCTCTGATTTGTCCCATACGTCGTCCGATCCCGAGCGAAGCTCTGGGCGGTCAGAGAATTTGACTTTGAAATTTTGAAAGCCGAGATCAGTGTAGATGGTGCTGAGAAAGTCGATAAAGCGTTTTGTTTCCGCCTCGATCTGGTCTTCGCTGCAAAAAATATGGGCATCGTCCTGCGTAAATCCACGGACCCGCATGATGCCATGCAGGGCACCGGATGGTTCATACCTGTTGCAAGAGCCGAATTCGGCCATCCGCAATGGAAGATCCCGATATGACTTCATGCCCTGATTGAAAATTTGAACGTGGCAGGGACAGTTCATTGGCTTCAGCGCATTGACAGCCTTTTCGCGGGCATGGTCTTCGTCAACTTCGACGATGAACATATGCTCTTGGTATTTGTCCCAGTGACCTGATGCCTCCCATAGCTTGCGATCAACGACCTGAGGGGTATTCACCTCGACGTAACCGCCGCGTTTTTGCTGGCGGCGCATGTAATCTTGTAAAGTGGTAAAGATCGACCACCCATTGGGATGCCAAAAGATTTGACCGGGCGCTTCTTCTTGCATGTGAAAGAGGTCCATCTCGCGACCGAGTTTGCGATGATCGCGCTTGGCGGCTTCTTCCAACATGTTCAGATGTGCTTTGAGCTCGCCCTTGTTCTGAAACGCAACCCCATAGATGCGTTGCAGCATGGCACGGTTGCTGTCGCCGCGCCAATACGCGCCTGCGACGCTCATCAGTTTAAAGGCGTCCGCAGGCACCTGACCGGTATGCTGCAAATGTGGACCACGACATAAATCCTGCCAGTCACCATGCCAATACATGCGCAGTGGCTCGTCTCCGGGAATGCTGTTGATCAGCTCGACCTTGTAGGGCTCGCCCCGGTCCGTGTAATAATCAATCGCATCCTGACGGTCCCAGACCTCTGTCCGAACCGGGTCCCTCAGGGCGATGATCTCGCGCATTTTCTTTTCAATGGCGCCCAGATCTTCGGGCGTAAACGGCGCGGTCCGGTCGAAATCGTAATACCATCCGTTTTCGATGACCGGACCAATCGTGACCTTAACGTCCGGCCAAATGGCTTGAACCGCTCGCGCCATGATGTGGGCAAAGTCATGGCGTATCAGTTCCAACGCCTGAGGCTTGTCCTGCAGGGTGTGAATAGCGATCTGGGCATTCGCGTCGATAGGCCATTGCAAATCCCAATGCGCGCCATCCAAACTGGCGGAGATTGCTTTTTTGGCAAGAGATTTGGATATACTGGCAGCGACTTCGGCCGGTGTGATGCCGGGGTCGAAAGATTGTGTATTGCCATCGGGAAAGGTTAGGGAAATCTGGCTCATCGGCCGGCTCCTCGTCGGTTTGGCGCCCACGGAGCGCCCGGTTGCGGGTATTGGTGTCCCGCGTGTGCAACTCGCAGGCGTGACTGTCAAGCACATGCTGCTCTGGGTTTGGAAAAGTTGTGCCAAATTATGCAGTGTTTGACCCAAAAAAGGTTTGCCTTGATCCGGCAGACCTTTTGAAAAAAACGCGATGCTTTGCAGGGGGCGTCGATCCTTTGCAGACACGGCGCTGAAAATGCGATTTGACCGTTTGACTAAAAATCTGCGTATCAAATGCGTTGATACCCGCGCTTGAGCTATGCTTACTAAGGCAAACGAAATCGGAAAGGTCGTAACATGACGCAAGATAGCTCTTTGGTGCAATATCTTGACGGGCCGCAGGGCCGTCGATTGGCCTATGTCGCGCACGCAGGGCGCGGTCCTTGCATCGTTTTTCTGTCTGGGTATTCCTCAGATATGGAAGGCACAAAGGCCGTGCATCTTGACGCTTGGGCACGTGCGCAGGGGCGGGCCTTTCTAAGATTGGATTATTCCGGACATGGCCAGTCATCAGAAGCATTCGTTGACGGGTGCATCGGGGATTGGGCAGATGACGCAGAGGCCATCATCCGGGCCGTGACAGACCAGCCCATCGTGTTGGTGGGCTCGTCCATGGGGGGATGGATTGGCTGTTTATTGTCGATACGATTGCCTCGGATCGTTGGCTTTGTCGGTATCGCGGCGGCCCCCGATTTTACCGAAGATGGCCTGTGGGCCAGCTTTGATGACTCCCAACGTGCACGCCTGATGGAGGATGGGATTCTCATGGTGCCATCTGAATATGAAGCCCCTTATCCCGTCACACGTAAAATTATCGAAGACGGACGCGACCACCTTGTTTTACGCAGTCCTTTGCCGATGTCTTGGCCGGTGCGTCTGTTGCAAGGCACGGATGACACTGACGTGCCGCCGGCGGTCGCGCAAGCGCTGCTGGGACATATTGAGGGTGCAGACGTCCGTATGACATTGGTCAAACACGCCGATCACCGGTTTTCATCGCCCGCCTGTTTGCGACTGATTGAATCCGCCATTACAGAAATCGCACCTTTGGATTGACGTGACGGCGGATTTTTTCGGCATTGCCAGCGCGCATGGCCCTGCTTAGCCTGCGGAATGTGTATTCGGGTTTCAACAGGGGCATGCGATGATTGTTTTGCGTATCTTGGCAATTTTGATTTTGGTCATTGCTGTAGGTATCGGTGGCCTTTGGCTTTTTGGTCCGAGAGAGCCCGTCGATCTGGACGTCACTTTTGATGAAAGGCAACTGGACAGCGGTGTTGACAGCTATCTTTTGGGGCAGGAAGAGCAATTTGACGACATAACCGAGGGTGTTGAAAAGCGTGTGATCTGGGCAGATGCGCCCGATACCAAAACGCCTGTTGCAATAATCTATATTCACGGGTTTTCGGCCACATCCGAGGAAATCCGCCCGGTTCCAGATTTGGTCGCGCAGGCCTTGGGGGCGAACCTGTACTATGCGCGCCTTTCAGGGCACGGGCGCAGCGGTGACGCTATGGCAGAGCCGCGGGTTCGCGATTGGGCCCACGACATGGCCGAAGCGCTTGCCGTTGGCAAAGCCATCGGGGACCGCATTTTTGTTATTACAACGTCAACTGGGGGTACGCTGGGAACCTTGGCGGCAAGCAGACCCGAGATGGCTGCAATGATGGACGGTTTGATTCTCGTCTCGCCTAATTTCAAAGTTGCCAATCCGCTGGCACAGATTTTGACGTGGCCCGGTGTTCGCTGGTGGGGGCCAACTGTTGCAGGGCCAGAACGCAACTGGACTGACCAAACGAAAAATGCCGAGCACGCCAAATACTGGACGACAACCTACCCAACAATCGCGACCATTCCAATGGGAGCTTTGGTCAAAGCCGTACAAGAGTTGGATCATGGTAAAATCAAAACGCCAGCGCTCGCCGTGTTTGATCCGCGTGACGAGGTTGTTGATCATACCGCCACCGAAAGTATCACGGCAGATTGGGGTGGACCAATCCAGATCGAACGGATCACAACGGGTAATGGCGACGATCCCGCCCATCATGTAATTGCCGGAGATATCATGTCACCAAGCAAGACTGCACCCACCGTGGATCTTATGGTGAACTGGATCAATGCGTTGCGGTGATGGATCAACGGGTTAGCCTCATCACGCTGGGCGTGACTGATCTAGCGGATGCTGCAAGGTTTTACGACGCATTGGGCTGGACCAGAGCGGATGATGCCGAACCAGGTATTGTCGCCTATGATCTGATTGGTCAAAGCTTGTGCCTTTATCCGCGCGAACATCTTGCCAAAGACATAGGCATCCCGGTCGAGGCCTTGGGCACAGGTGGAACAACCTTGGCGTATAATGTCGAAACCGCAGCAGATGTCACGCGCTTGACCGAACTGGCACTGGCGGCCGGGGCCAAAGTCCTGCGACCGGCAGGCAAGGTATTCTGGGGCGGAACGATTTCCTATATTTCTGATCCAGACGGCCATATATGGGAATTTGCCCATAATCCGTTTTCCGCCTTGGGGCCGGACGGCGCATTCAGATGGGGTGGATATTGAGCCGCAGGAAACCCGGCAGCATGCGGGCGCTGGAGCGTCTGGGAAGAGAGCCTTTGGGCCGCTATTTTTATATGCGTGATTTTCTAATGAGCGAAATCAGCGCCTTTCACGGTGTGCCGAATGTACCGAATATCCCTGATTTAGCGTTGTCGCGTGGGCAGGAATTGGCAAAAGCGCTGCTGGACCCTTTGCAAGAAACCTTTGGCAGGATCGCTGTGCGGTCAGGTTATCGTTCGGCCGAGTTGAATGCTTATGGCAACAGGCACAATTTGAGTTGTGCCCAAAATGACAACCCAATGGAATGCCATGTCTGGGACCAGCCCCAGATCGAGGTTGCCGGCGCATCGGTTGTGATCCCTTGGTTCGCGCGCAGGTACGCGCAGGGCCGGGACTGGCGTGATCTTGCTTGGTGGTTACACGACCACCTGCCGTATTCGGAACTGTGCTTTTTCCCAAAACTTTGTGCGTTTAATCTGGTTTGGCGACCGGTTCGAAAACGCTGTATCTACAGCTATATCACGCCACGTGGATATTTGCTGCGATCTGGTGCTGAACCGCAAGAAACAGTGATAGAGCGGCAGGCGCGTTACGCTGATTTTCCATTTTTCCGTGCACTGCCCTGTTCGTTATGACGAATTCGTACCACATGTGCGTGTTGTTCTGGCCAATCAAAGCCAGAAGGGATAGACACCTGTTTTTTGAACAATTCACCTGACCCTACCATGTCCGCAATATCGGCTGATCTAACACAAAGCTTTTTTGACCGTTTGGACAGGGCGCAGGACGACCGCGTCCTTGGCACGCGTCTTAAGGGTGTTTTGTCCCCTCGTGCCAGAATTTGGAGCCATTGGGGCAGTACAGATGGCCCATCCGAGGCAGAGATGGCTGTTCTTCCTTTGATGCAGGCTTTGGAAGGGGGGCGTCTGGATGGTGAAGATTTGATCTGGATGGGCAAACATGCACGCGTTGCTGCGGGTCGTTGGCGATTTTCGGGACGCATGGTGCGTGATGGGCCCTTGGGCCGTGCATCCGGCAGCGCTGTCTCAGTCCGGATCGCATCCGAGCTTTACCTGATAGATGATATGGTTGCGGAGGGCGTGGTGGTTATGGATACTTCGACGGCTTTGCTACAGGCAGATATTGGGCTCAAAGAGTGGGCACGCGGTCGTGCCATGACAGTTGAGGCCAAACTGCCAGAGCCCCCGCAGGCAACCGCGCAGAATGTCTGGGCGGATGGCTGGGCACAGCTTTTGCAGTTGGGAATGTCCAAAGGCGTTGGGGCGATGGCGGCCCAGTATGCGCAGGGTTGCGTGGTGGACTGGCCGGGGGCACGCGTGGCTCATGGGCGTGGCGAGGTAGAGCAGTTTTGGTCAAAGCTGCGCAATGCCTTGCCTTCGGCGAAATTTACCTTGTGTCACCGGGTAGGGCGGTCCGATCCAATGATGCCCCCGCGGGCGTCGGTGCGCTGGCGCCTAACCGGAAAACATGACGGGTGGGGACTATTTGGTGCGCCCACGGGTGCCATGGTGTCTGTTGTGGGTATCAGTCAGGCCGAGTTTGGCGATGATGGCGTGAAGCGCGAATTCACCGTTTTTGATGAGGCCGCTGTTTGGGCACAGATTTTTGCGCAGACCGGGGCGGTTGATGACCGCACCTGCGCCGGGCCGACCTAAACGGGCATTCAGGCAGATGCATATCTTCTGCCTGAATGTTTCTGGTCGTTTTAGGCTTCCATCGATTCCAGTTCGTCAATCATATCTGAAATCATGCCCAGGCCTTTGTCCCAAAAGGTTGGATCACTTGCATCCAATCCAAAAGGCGCAAGCAGGTCTTTGTGATGTTTTGATCCGCCTGCGCGTAACATGTCGAAATACTTGGCTTGAAACCCGTCGGGTTGTTCTTGGTAGACCGCATAAAGCGCGTTCACCAGACCGTCGCCAAAGGCGTATGCATAAACATAGAACGGCGAATGTACGAAATGCGGGATATAGGCCCAGAAGGTTTCGTATCCGTCGACAAAATCAAACGCAGGCCCAAGGCTTTCTGCCTGCACACTCATCCAAAGCGCGTTGATGTCATCTGGCGTAAGCTCGCCCGAGCGGCGGGCATCATGTAGTTTGCACTCAAAGTCATAAAAGGCAATCTGACGAACAACGGTGTTTATCATGTCCTCGACCTTACCCGCGAGCAGGATCTTGCGCTCGGCTTGACTTTCAGCGGCATCCAACATGCGCCGAAATGTCAGCATCTCGCCAAAAACGCTGGCGGTTTCGGCCAATGTCAGCGGAGTTGACGACAAAAGCTCGCCCTGACCTGCGGCCAGGACCTGGTGTACTCCGTGGCCAAGTTCATGCGCCAAGGTCATGACATCGCGTGGCTTGCCCAGATAGTTCAGCATGACGTAGGGATGCACATCCGTTACGGTCGGGTGCGCAAATGCCCCCGGCGCCTTGCCGGGTTTGACGCCTGCGTCGATCCACCCGTCTTCAAAGAACGGGCGCGCGATGTCTGCCATCTCGGGTGCAAATTCACCATAGGCGGACATGACAAGATCACGCGCCTCTTGCCAGTCCACAATGCGATCGCTTTCCATTGGCAAAGGGGCATTGCGGTCCCAGACCTGCATGCGTTCGAGGCCCAGCCATTTACGTTTAAGGTCGTAATAGCGATGCGATAGTTTCGGATAGGCCTTTACCACGGCATTGCGCAGGGCCTCTACGACCTCCGGCTCTACATGGTTGGACAGATGGCGGCCGGTTTGCGGTGTTGGCATTCCGCGCCAGCGATCCATAATCTCTTTTTCTTTGGCTTGCGTGTTGTGCACGCGCGCAAAGGTTTTGATGTTTTTGGAAAAGACCCGTGCCAGTTCGCGCGTGGTGGCCTCGCGGATTGTGCGGTCCTGCTCGGTCAACAGATTCAAGGTGCCTTCGATGTTGCGGGTCTCTCCTGCGACTTCGAATGTCAGACCGGCAATGGTTTCGTCGAACAAACGTTCCCATGCGTCGCCGACCACACCAAGATCATGCAAAAACTTTTCTATCTCGTCTGAAAGCTGGTAGGGCTTCATTGCGCGAATTCGCTCGAACACGGGTGCGTATCGTGCAAGCGCGGCATTCTCTTTCAGCAACGCCGTTAAAGCGTCATCGTCAAGCCGGTTCAGCTCTAGCGTGAAAAATACCAAGGGCGTTGTGTGTTCTGTTAATTGCGCCTGACAATCAGAGAGAAATTTTGCACGGTCTGCGTCGGTTGTAAGCTGGTAATACCGCAGCCCTGCGTAGGACATAATGCGTCCGGCTTTCGAATCTATTGCTTCCTGACGCTGCACGCATGTCAGCAATTCCGAGGCAGACAACTCTGCCAGTTTGCCCTCGTAATCTGCAGCAAAGTCCGCACAGGCGCTTTTTAACCAGTCAAGGTCGTCTGATAATTCACTTGAGTCCGGGTCTGGATACAGGTCCGTCAGATCCCAAACCGGCAGATCGCCCAGGGGATATGCTCCGGTATCAGTAACAGCGTCACGGGGCAGGTTGGTCATGGTTATCTCCGAATTCGTTTGATCTGCAGCTAAGGGCGCACAGGCCCAAGGTTCAAGTGGTGTTGCGCATCAAAGCCTTTAATTCTGTCAAAGTATTGGCCTCGGACGCGGGTTTGTCCTGTCTCCATCGCAAAATACGCGGGAACCGTACCGCGACACCGGATTTATGACGCGAAGACGGCTGGATCCCTTCGAACGCCAATTCAAAAACCAGATCGGGATCGACCTGCCTGACGGGGCCAAACCTGTCGCGAGTATGTGCACGAACCCACTTTGTTATATCGCTGAACTCGGCATCTTTCAGACCCGAATACGCCTTTGCAAACGGGACCAGTGCGCCATCATTCCAAACCGCAAACGTAAAGTCCGTGTACAGGGTCGCACGGCGCCCGTGTCCGGCCTGAGCATAGATCATGACCGCATCGATTGTCATCGGATCCAGTTTCCATTTCCACCAATCGCCCCGTTTGCGACCCTGGGCGTAGGGACTGGATCGACGTTTGATCATTAATCCTTCGGCAGCGGCCTTTCGGGCCGATGTTCGGGCCTGCGCCAAACCGTCCCAATCTTGTGCGTCAAGCGTTGGTGCTAAATCAATTGCGGCCGCTTCGGGTAGACCGCCCACAAGTTTGACGAGGGCCTCCCGTCGAAAGGATAGTGGCGCTTGACGCAGGTCGGCGCCCGACTGCTCAAGCAGATCATACGCAATCAGCCTGACCGGAAAATCTCTTCGCATCTTTGCAGTTACTGATTTTCGGCCAAGGCGTTTTTGTAAGTCGGCGAAAGAACGGGGTACTGGTCCGTCACGCACCAAAAGCTCTCCATCCAGAACGGTTCCGTCGGGTAGGAAATCCTGAGTATCCGAGAATTCGGGAAAACTATCGGTGATAAGGTCCTCGCCACGAGACCAAAGGGACACAACGCCATCGCGCTGTATTAATTGCGCGCGAATACCATCCCATTTCCATTCTACCTGCCAGTCCTGTCTTGGGCCCAACGTCTTGACATCTATGTCAAGGCCATGTGCAAGGCAGAAGGGATAGGGTCGGGTGAGGGCCGCCTCGGTGCCCGTGCCACGAATGAGAGCGTCAAATTCGATGGTCATGGGATCCCAGTTTCCCATTAACCGGTGCGCCAATGCAGCAGCGTCTTCGCCTGTGGCTTTTGCAAGGGCACGGGTCATCAGCTTGCGACTCACACCCAGCCGGAACCCACCAGTGATGAGTTTGTTGAACACCAAACATGCCTGTGGGGACAGCTGATCCCAAGCTGATAAGATTGCACGTTTACGGTCATCAGGTTCCATCAGGGAAATAGTACGCAGCGTGTCAATCCAATGGGTCAGTGATTGATCATTTGTCCGGGTTGGTGGAGGCTGCACCAAAGCGAGGGTCTCGGCAAGATCACCCACGATCGCATAGCTTTCTTCAATGATCCAAAGAGGTAGATTTGCGGCCTCGGCGGCCCATTCCCGAAGAAGCGTTGTCGAGACTGCGCGTTTGGGTCTTTTGCCGGCAAACAACGCTATGGTCCACAGCTTGTCTTGATCAGATGCCGTCATGAAATATGCGGACAAGGCGTCTATTTTGGCAGAAGTTCTGGTCGTTTCGTCCAATGCAGTAAATAAAGATGAGAATGCCTTCATTCACCGGCCTCCTCATTGCCAAATTCGGTTGGTACAATTTGCGAATACCAGCCATTTTCATTAAGATATTTGTTGAAAATATCGGTGTAACCATGCGTGCAATATATATTTTCAGCATTTGTAGATTTGATTGCATCAAGCAGACCATTCCAATCAGCATGATCTGACATGACAAATCCGCGACCAACGCCGCGCCGCCGCCGCACACCTCTTAATTGCATCCACCCAGAGGCAAATCCAGTGGATATTGGCCCCAGCTTTTTTTTGGCCCAAGCCGCATCGACCGCCGAAGGCGGGGCGATAACAAGCGCGCCTTTGGGAATCTTGTCAAGCTCGGAAACTGATTGCGTTTTGGGCAGTGTGACGCCAGCCTCGCGGAGCACACGATTTGTTCCCTCGACAGCGCTGTGGGTCAGGATCGGGCCGATATCAGGATTTACGCAATGCATGAGCCGTTGTGCTTTGCCCAAGGAATACGCACCAATGATTGAGGTCAGTCCCAAGCTGGCATTCTGTCGCCACCAGTTATCAATCTGTGCTCCAATCTGGGCTTGAGGCAGCCAATTGAAGACAGGGAGGCCAAAGGTGCATTCGGTGACAAAGCTATGACAGATGACAGGTTCAAAAGCCTCACAAAGCCCATCCGCTTCGGTTTTGTAATCTCCCGAGATGACCCAGACCTGGCCTGCAACCTCTACCCGGACTTGCGCCGATCCCGGAAGATGTCCCGCTGGATGAAGCGATATTTGCGCCCCGCCAATTTGTCGTGGCGTCATGTATGTGAGTGGATCTAACTTTACCTGTCCCAGCCTATGCCTCAACATGACACATGTGTCAGGCGTGGCGAGATATGCACCATGTCCTGGACGGGCGTGGTCTGCGTGGGCATGTGTGATCACGGCACGGTCTACTGGCCGCCACGGGTCGATGTAGATGTCTGCTGCGGGGACATAAAGGCCACGGTTTGTAAACTGGATCATTGCTTCCATGTTAGGTAGATTAGTGCTCATCACTGATAGGGCCAGTCCCATACAGTTCCGAAAAAGGAGATTACAATGCGCAGCTCTACGCTTCGTCAGCGCCTCAAGGCAGGTGACTATCTGGCGGGCACATTTATCAAGACGCCATCGCACCCGGTGCTTGAGGTTTTGGCCAACAGTCGCTTGGATTTTGTGGTTCTGGATGCTGAACATTCACCATTTGACAGGCAGGCTCTGGATGCGTGTCTGGCTGTGGCACGTCTGGCGGATTTGCCGACGCTTGTGCGCGTGGGCGACGGGTCTGCAAAAGAAATCCTTTGGGCTTTGGACGCTGGTGCGGACGGCATTGTCGTACCGCATGTAGACAGCGTGGCTAAGGCCGAGGCCGTGGCCAAGGCGGCGCGCTTTGGTTTGGGGGGGCGTGGATTTGCTGGAACGACGCGGTGGGCGGGATACGGAACGCGGCCCATGGCCGATATACTTGCCGAGACTGAAAATACTGTCGTTGTTGTTCAGATCGAAGAACCGGCGGGCGTTGATGCCAGTGCAGCGATTGCTGGCATCGACGGCATCGATGCACTGTTTTTAGGCCCTGCAGATATCAGCGTCAGTTATGGCAATCAGTCAGTCCAAAACGAGGATTTGCCAAAGGCGTTGGCCACTGTTGGAGACGCGGTCAAGGCGGCGGGCAAGGGTTACATGAGCTTTGCAATAGGCCAAGCACAGGCCACCGAAATGGCAGGGCACGGAGTACACGCCTTTTGCATGGCATCCGAACACGCATGGATCCGCAATGGTGCCAATGCAGACGCTGATATCGTGCATGGTCTTGGTGGGCGTTAAAGTAGATTGGATCGGCCTAGTGGTAATTACTGAAAAGGGTAACACTCTCTGCCAGAACGCGCTGTCTTATGATGGCGCGTTCCGCAAAGATTTCATGTTTTGCCATCGGTACTATGTCCAAGCGACCGTTGGGCCAGTGAGACATACGATCATGGATGCGGTGTATGTCGACGACGCTTTCGTCAGTTCCCAAATAAGTGATACAAGGTACGTCAGGTGAAGGCAGGCAGGTGAGGGCACGACACTCTAACAAAGTTGATAAGGTCCATCCTGCTGTCGGACCAGCCAAGCCAAATTTGGTTTCCGCAATCACGTGGTCCCGCACCATTGAAAATTTAGCCGGATCCGAAGTCAGCACGTTGTCTTCATACGCGGTTTTAATGAAATAGTTTTCACGTGCAGCACCCGGTGGAGCGGACGTGCGTTTTTTGATTAATGTCTGGGCATAAAGAAGACCCCAAACGATTGGTCGCAGAACCACGTTAAAGTGTAGACCCCACATAGGTCCTGAGAAAACGACAGCCTTGGCAGGTAACCCATTAACCAAACTACGAAGTGCGATGGCCCCGCCCATGGAATGCGCAACCAAGTAAAACGGCTTTGGTAAATTTTGGGCACGCGCAAAATTCATGAGCGCGTCTACGTCTTTTTGGTAATCCAGAAAGGCGTCTACATGGCCTATTTTTGGATCGGCTAACAAACGATCAGACAGACCCTGTCCACGCCATTCGATGGTTGCCATGCAATAGCCCACGTTCGAGAATGCAACAGCAGTATGCGCGTATTTTTCGATGTATTCTCCACGCCCGAGAAACATTAAAATCGTGCCGCGTGGTGTCGATGTCTCTGCTGGCATGACGCTGATGCGCAGGCGCGGACCATCGCTGGCCCGCACCCAATAGGCTGACGCCCGTTCCGCACCTTGAACAAGGTCATATCGGAAGGGGGCGCTATCAGTCATTAGGACAGGACTGACGCAAGCTTCATCGCCATCCCCATGTCACCGTCAACTGTTAACTTACCTTGCATAAAGGCCGCGGTTGGATTGACTTCACCGTTAAGAATGCCTTCAAACGTTTCTGCGTCAGCTGTCAGCGTGACGTCGGCATCCTCATCGCTGATGCGCGCACCCGACGCGTCAATCACGATTGCGCCTGCGTCTTCCAAGGCAAATTTGGCAGTTCCTTCAAATTCGGCGGCCTCGAGTTTTTTATTCAGGGCCGCAACAGCCTGATCCATTATATCACTCATAGTGTTTTCTCCGTTGGGCAGACACTGGCAATTGCAAGTAACCGCATTACACTCAGTATGGTTATGAGAACTCGTCTTGCCAATTTCAAACATGCCGTCGCGACACTTGTTGTTTGCGTCGTTCCCCAATTTGCATTTGCACAGGATGCCGATGGGCAATCCCGAGCGGCCGATTTGCTGGCTGAACTATCCCAAGCAGCAGATGCAGATTCTGCAGACCGCTTGGAGCGGGCATTGATCTACGAGTGGTCGCGCACGGGATCACCTGCTCTGGACTTGTTACTGACAAGAGGACGCGCTGCGTTGGACGTGAATGACCATAAGCTTGCCGTCGAACATTTGACGGCCCTGACCGATCATGCACCTGAATTTGCCGAAGGGTGGCATCAGCTTGCTTTGGCGTATTTTCATTCTGCTTCTATCGGGCCGGCGATTGATGCGCTCGAACGTGCGCTGGCGTTAAACCCAAATCATTTTCCTGCATTGCGTGGCACGGCCATAATTTTGGAAGGCTTGGGCAAGCATTCACTTGCAGAGCAGGCCTATCAGGCAGTACTCAACATCCGCCCGCACGATTCTAATGCGCAGGCGGCCCTTGATCGCCTAGCGTCGTTGACGATGGGAACGGCGCTATAACTTTTGCCTCGAAAGGCCCGTGCCATGTCTAGCAGACCGCGGATTGCGGCCATTTTGGGCCCGACCAATACCGGCAAGACACATTATGCAATAGAACGTATGCTGGGGTATCGCAGCGGTATGATCGGCTTGCCGTTGCGTCTTTTGGCACGCGAGGTCTATGACCGGATCGTTGCTGTGCGCGGTCCCGGCGTGGTCGCGCTGGTCACCGGAGAAGAGCGAATCGTTCCGCCGCGTGCCGCGTATTGGGTGTGCACGGTCGAGGCCATGCCGGAGGCGATGGGCAATGATTTCGTGGCGATTGACGAAATCCAGCTTTGTGCCGATCCCGAACGCGGCCATGTTTTCACAGACCGCCTGATGCGAATGCGCGGCATGCATGAGACATTGTTCATGGGCAGTGATACAATGCGCGGCCCGATTGCCGAACTGGTTCCGGGTGTGGAATTCATGCGACGCGACCGTCTGAGCAAGTTGACCTACTCGGGTTCAAAAAAGATCAGTCGGTTACCTCCTCGAACAGCGATTGTCGGATTTTCTGTTGAAAACGTTTATGCAATTGCCGAATTGCTGCGCAGGCAAAAAGGTGGTGCTGCGGTTGTGATGGGTGCGCTTAGCCCGCGTACACGCAATGCGCAGGTTGCGCTGTATCAAAATCGAGAAGTCGATTATTTGGTCGCAACTGACGCGATTGGGATGGGTCTCAACCTCGACATTGACCATGTTGCATTTTCAGCAACGCATAAATTTGATGGCCGTCGCATGCGGCCTTTGTTTCCCAACGAGCTGGGCCAAATCGCAGGTCGTGCTGGCCGGGGTATGTCAGATGGAACATTTGGCGTAACAGGCGATGCGTCCCCACTGGACGAGGAGATGGCCGAGGCGATTTGCGACCATAGGTTCGCTCCGCTGCGCAAGCTGAACTGGCGCAATATTGCGTTGCAGTTTGGTTCCTTGGACGCGTTAATCGCGTCGTTAGAGGTCAGCCCGCAAGATGATCTGCTGATCAAAGCCCGCGAAGCTGATGATTTAAGCGCCTTGCGCCTGCTTGGCCAAGATACCGAGGTCCGCGCGCGGGCAAGTGATGGTCCCTCGGTGCGTTTGTTGTGGGATGTATGCCGTATCCCGGATTTTCGGGGAATCAGTCAGGCGGAACATTCCAATCTTTTGGGTGTGATTTTCAATCATTTGCATCAAAGTGGACGCATCCCCGAAGATTTTTTAGCAAGGCAGATCAACAGGCTTGATCGGACGGATGGAAACATTGACACATTGTCCAAACGACTGGCCTATATTCGCACTTGGACCTACGTTGCACAACGTGGCGCGTGGGTAGGTGCGGAAAGGCATTGGAATGATCGCTCGCGCGCGGTAGAAGATGCATTGTCGGATGCGCTACACGCGCAGCTGACCCAGAGATTTGTTGATCGCCGAACCTCGGTGTTGATGCGGCGGTTGAAACAGAAGGAGGCCCTCTTGGCCGAAGTTAATGACAAAGGCGAAGTAACCGTCGAGGGTGAATTCGTCGGGCGGCTGGAAGGTTTTCGGTTTCGCCAGGACCAAAATGCTGCTGGTCAAGAAGCCAAGACGCTGCGGACAGCGTCCATTCAGGCTTTGCGGCCCCATTTTCATCTGCGGGCGGATCGGTTTTATAATGCCCCTGACACCGAAATAGATTTCACCGAACAGGGCGGTTTGATGTGGGGGGATCAGGCTGTAGGCAAGCTGGCCGCAGGTGATGATCCTCTAAAGCCGCGTGTGGTGGGGTTTGTGGATGATGAAGCCGGACCAGATGTCGCGCAAAAAGTTGAACGCCGTTTGCAGCATTTTATCGACCGCAAGGTGGTCGCGCTGTTTGAACCATTGCTCGCCGTGCAACGTGACGAGGCTTTGCTAGGTCTGGCCAGGGGCTTTGGGTTCCGTATGATCGAGGCCATGGGCGTTTTGCCGCGCGCAGACGTTGCAGACGAGGTCAAAGCACTTGATCAGGATGCCCGTTCAGCCCTGCGCAAACATGGCATCCGGTTCGGGCAATTCACTATTTTCATGCCATTGCTGCTCAAGCCCGCGCCTACGCGCCTCCGCTTGGTGCTGTGGAGTTTGTCGAAAGGCTTGCAGGAATTCCCAGAATCCCCTCCGCCGGGGCTGGTAACTGTTCCAGTAATTGAGGGCACCTCAGCCGAAGATTGCACAGTTGCCGGGTATCGCGTGGCAGGTGCCCGCGCCATTCGGATTGATATGGCAGAACGTCTGGCCGACATGCTGAGAGCCGAGGACAGTCGGGGCGGCTTTGAAGCCAAGGCTGATATGCTGTCTATTACCGGCCTGACGCTGGAACAGTTTGCAGATCTGATGCAAGGTTTGGGCTACAAATCTGAACGGGGTGAACGCCCCAAGGTCAAAGCCGAGCCTTCGGATACCAAAACAGTCAAAACCGATACGCTGGAAGACTCTGGGGCCAGCGTAGACGAGCCGACTGGATCCATTGCAGAGCAGAACCAGCCAGATGTTGCACCGAGTGTCGAGGTCGCACAAGCTCCGGTTAACGACACAACGGCTGCGTCTTCAGTGGCCGCGAACGAGGCGGCGATGGAGCCTGATGCCACTGCGGAAATGGAGATCTACTATACGTTTACGTGGGGTGGTCTGCGCACGCGGCAACAACGTGGCCCGCGAGGGCGGCGTTCTCAGGATGGCAATGAGCAGTCAAGCGGCGGTGAATCCAAAGAGCGTCCCGAACGCACCCGAGATGCAAGTGGCAAACGCAATAACCGTAAAGCTGACGGGCCTGGGCAGCCGGGCAATCGTGGCGGCTCAAAAGAAGGGCCGCGTGGGGCCAAGGGCAAGTCGAAAGGCAAACGTCCTCCGAAAAATCAGGGCGCGCGCAGTTTTGAGGCGCGTCCGCCTCGTGCCGAGAAAAAGATTGATCCCGACAACCCCTTTGCAGCGGCGCTTAAAAACTTTGGGAACACTTCATAAGTGAGCGCGCATCCTGAAGCGGCCCGTGTTCGGTTGGACAAGTGGCTATGGTTTGCGCGTTTTTTTAAAACGCGGAGCCTTGCCTCAAAGGTCGTCGCTTCAGGTCACGTGCGTGTCAATGGAACCCATGTATCCAAACCGTCCACAAATGTTAGCCACGGAGATGTCGTTATGTTTCCGCAGGCGCGCGATGTGCGCGTGATCCGGATTGAATCTGTAGGGGCGCGGCGGGGGCCTGCACCAGAGGCGCAATCGTTGTATGCCGACCTCGCTCCACCGCAACCTCGACCTGTTGAAAAAGTCCCTTCCGCCCCTGCATTTGACGGTGGAGGGCGACCTACCAAACGCGATCGTCGCAAGTTTGATCAAGTCAGGCGAGATCTGCTTGAATGATCCGTCTTGCTGCACTAGCTAAGCGTCATCACTGTTGATTGAAATAAGGGCGCTTGCTGATGACCTATGTGGTTTTGGACAACTGCATTGCATGTAAATATACCGACTGCGTAGAAGTTTGCCCTGTGGATTGCTTTTACGAGGGCGAAAATATGTTGGTAATCCATCCGGATGAATGCATTGACTGCGGTGTATGCGAACCGGAATGCCCTGCGGATGCTATACGTCCGGATACCGATCCAGAAATGGACAAATGGGTAGAGTTCAACCGAAAGTATTCTAAGGTTTGGCCTGTCATCATCGAAAAGCGCGATCCGTTACCCGAATCTGAGGAACGCGACGGAGAGAGCGGTAAGCTGGAGAAATATTTTTCAGAAGAACCGGGCGAGGGCAGCTGAGACAGCTTGTGCGTTTCAAAACCTAGCTATTTCAAAGAAATAGTATGGTAGATAGGTATATAACGATTATTTTTTGGGCTTCGTAGCTATGAAATGTTGTTTGGCCGTGATACAGCGTGGCGCCTTACAAAAGAAAATCCAGCGATTGGACGCCAAATAAGTTCGCATCCTAACTTTCGAACCCTATGACATCGGCAAAAGCTGCGAAGCGTGTCGATCATTGTTTTTGGGTAGGGTGCAGGTTTTATCAAGGACCAACTCAATGACCAAAACGAAAAAACTTGACTTCCGCCCCAATGAATTTGTGGTTTATCCCGCACATGGTGTCGGCCAGATTATTTCTATCGAAGAGCAAGAAATCGCAGGCATGTCGCTGGAACTTTTCGTGATCTCTTTCGAAAAAGATAAAATGACATTGCGCGTGCCCACGAACAAAGCGACCGAAGTTGGTATGCGTTCGCTCAGTTCGCCCGATGTGGTCGATCACGCAATGCGGACACTTAAGGGCAAGGCCAAGGTCAAACGGGCCATGTGGTCGCGGCGCGCGCAAGAATACGAGCAAAAGATTAACTCGGGTGATTTGATCGCGATTGCCGAAGTTGTCCGTGATTTACATCGTGCGGACGATCAGCGTGAGCAAAGCTATTCTGAGCGGCAGTTGTACGAAGCTGCACTAGAACGCTTGACCAGAGAGATTGCCGCGGTTGCAGACGGCGACGAACTGGCAGCGGCGCGTCAGGTTGATGCTGTATTGGTATCGCGAGCAGCTGCCTGAGATATATTCGAATATTGTTTGACTGGGCGGTCCAATTGGGCCGCCTTTGTTTTTTCAATGAGAGCGCGATCAACAACAACCTGCCCAAGCATCCCAATGCCTGAACAGATGGCGTTGAAAATAGTCTTTTCGAAACTCAAGATCTGCTGCGATTGAACGGGTTGTGATGGTCCAAAAGACGTGCGATGCCCTTATGGCCATCTACTGCGTCTTTGGACCAATCGCCCACAGATCATAAAACGAGAGGTCGCAAGGTATCGCCTTGGTCAGACGCAGTCTGGCTTGGTTTGCGGTGCGGTAAATCGGCGCGGGCAGACCGCCTTGTATCAGGGCAAAACATCTGGGATCGTTTCTGGCACGGTTTCCGGCAGGTCAAACACTTGTCCCGGATAGATCAGATCCGGATCGCGGATAAGACTTCGATTAGCCTCATAGACATGGACGTACAAGACCCCACGCCCGTAGCGTTCACGGCTGATGCCCCAAAGAGTATTTCCCGGTTGAATGGTGATTGCTGTTATAGGTCCCGAAAGCTCTCTTGCGCGGGCCAGAACGGTGCGATCTTCACGTTTAAAGGGGCTTTCGACCCGCGAAAGCACATCCCCGCCCTCGCTAAGCTGATCGACGCGGAGCGTGTAAATACCCGTGTCAATCCCTTGTAGCTCGGCTGTCCATGACCCGTCCTGTCCAACCGCAAGCTGGCTGACAGCTTTGTTGTTTAAATAGATCCGCACAAAACCGCTCTCTGAACCTCGGCCAGAAATTGAAACTTCACCTTGCTCGTCATAGGCGATGGTTTGCAGGCTGAGGGTTGTCGATGTCTCTGGGGGGGCGCCGGGTGGCTGTGGCGTTTGTAAAACGCGAACGCCATCATCGCTGGTCAAAAGAACGGTTGTCCCGCGTGAGGGCATGGGTTCCTGAGTGGGCGCAGCCGGTGCCAAACCGCCCTGTGCAGGATCGTTCATCTGTGCCGTGCCTCCGAGTTTTGGCTGCGGGGCGGGTGTGCCTTTGGGGGTGGGCTGCTCATCCGAAAGCCCTGTGCCAAGATGTGCAGTTGCCAGTCGGGAAGGACCGATATCGCGTCCCGTACCGCCAGGTGTCGAGGTTTGTGGGGCTGCAGGAGAGGGAGGACTGGTTGGCGCCTTTGCGAACGCAGGTGTGTCTGTTGTGTCCAGAAGCTGTGGTCGCACAGCCGGCGTTGGCGCAAGGATCACCTGTTCAAGGGAATCAATCTCTGAACCATCTTGGTACACTCGAAGCGATAGCACTCGGGCTACCGGTGAAGACTCGATCAGCAAGAGCATAGCAAACTGACCATTTCCGTCCGTGAACGTCACATCTTGGATTTGGCCGTCCAAAAGTGCCGCGACCTCCACCCGTGGATGGGCCCGACCAGCAATAACTGTGAATCCTGCGGGATCAAAACGTACTTGATCAAAGCGAGGAGTATTTTCGCGAACAGGCGGGTCCGTTTCCAAGCTGGGGCCGGTAGTTGCGTTTGTCTCAGAGGTCGAAGGGTCCGGGGCCAACATCGCTAAGTCCGTTACATCTGAGGTGTCAGCTAATGGTACCGTTGGTTCAGACGCAACCGCTGCTTCACTTGTCTCTGTGGCATCTTTGATGCCCGATGTATCGGAAATTTGACGTGTGTCAGCTGCATCACTTGATCCGGCAGTGTCCGATGTGTCGCCCGTCTTGGGTGGGGCGGTGATTGGTCCGTTTTGTTCGGGTTCGACACCATCACTGCTTTTCGTAGCAATTACCTCGACAGACTGTGTTGATTCCGTCTTGGGTAAAGCTGCGTCATCCGCCTTATTTTCCTTAATGATGGCCTCTTGGCTGGTCTCATTAAATGCGTTGGGCGTCGACCCAACATCAGTCGTTGATGGCGGGATTGGTTCTTTGACAGTCTCGCTATGCGACGTCTTATCGCCGTCTACAGATTCTTTAGGCGCGGCTGGGTTGGTGCTGTTGGGTGACGCAGACCCAGTTTCAGGCATATCCGGCGCTGCCGTGTCGGTTGGTGAGGTACCCTCGGTTTTGATCCTGGTTGAGGAAGATCCATCTGGTGTACTTGTGCCACCTGTGGCCACGTCCGATAGCCCGGCGTTATCCGAGCTATCCGTATGTTCCTTTGTGCCCGGGTCGGCTTGGGACGGGGACGGTTCGCGCTCTGTCCCTTCGGCAACCGTATCTTGCGTCGACTTTGCGGGCACTGCGGGGTCTGCCGAGGACCCCGTGTCCTCTGGTGCCTTTGTGTCCGGCGACGGAACCAGGCTGTCCTCGGTCTTTAGATCTTGGGGCACAGATGCTCCCTCGTCCGAAACGGGCGCAGGTGGTGCGGCGTTACCCTCTGTCTTGGACGTTTGCGCGTCGGTTGTGGCGTCTGGCGGCGTCGCTGGCTGTGATGGTGACGTCGGCTGTGACTCTGTACGCGGTTCTGACCCATTTGTGGGTTCGGGTTGTAAAGGATCCGGCGCAATGGACTGTGATGGTAAAGAATGATCGGTGGCCGCTGCTGTGTCATCGCGTGATCCAACATCGCTTTGCTGCTCGCTTGGATTATCTGATGCAGAAGGCGAGGTCTCGGCGGTGGTTTCGTCCTGTGGCGTGTCTGTATCAGCAGGAAGTGTCTCGTCGCTTGGCAAGTTAGGCTCAGTATTGTCAGGCTGAGGTTCTACTGACGTATCGGCTTGCGGGGTGGTTGGTCCGCTCTCGTCTGATGGTCCGACAGCGTCGCGGTTGGATTGTTGGGACGCGGTGTCTGTAGAAGAGGGTAGTGTTTCCAGACTTATGTCGACATCTACATCAGTCTTTGCAGATGACACGATCGGGTCACCCTCACCCTGCGGAGACACATCACGAGAGGGCATCTGTGCGGGGTCGTCCTGTACCATGGGGAGAGCGTCGGTCGTGCCAACCGTTGAAGACACGTCTGCAATTGTGGGCAACGCAGATGGCGACTGTCGAGCCTCGTCACCCGGAGAGCCATTAGTTTGCCGACCTGATCCGGTGTCTTTGTCGCTGGGTGTGCGTGATTCGGTTTTGGGAACAGACGCCACAGCGGTATCACCGCGATCGGTGTTTGCGTCTTTACTTTCGGTCTGGTCAACTTTTGCATCTTGTTGAAGGACGCTATGCGTTTCGGATGACTCGGGCTGTCCGGAGCGTGCCCGTGATGGATCTACCTGACCCGTGTCAAGCGCTGAGGCTGTGTCATCCGTTGGTTCCGAAGTCTGATCTGACAGTTCCTGCTCTGCCTGCGATCTTCCTGAATCAGGAGCCGTGGCCTGTGTTGGCTCTACGTCGGGTTCAGGCGCTGTGGTGTCGGGGAAAACCGTATTATTGATCTCGTTTGGCTCGGAACCGGTGTTTTGTGCCTGTAGATGGTCCTCTTTCTCTGAGAGGGGTGTGGTTGTTGCGGACGTCTTTGGCACGACCTGCTCGTACAAAGGGTCCTGGGAATCTTGCCGCACTGCAGCAGACGGCGTGTCTGGAGCTGTGATTGCGACCCGCGGATCGGGTTCTGGTGCGGCGGGTGCAAACACACCATTCTGCCATGCGATCAGCCCGCCCGCGCCTGTTCCGAGGACCACGAGTGCCAGTACCAATCCACCGCCAACGCCGGACCCTTCGCTCATTTTGCTTCCTTCCCGTCCGACCTTTTATCGGATTGATAGATTTCTCAGGACTGCCCTGTCAGGCACCCAGTTGAGGGTCTATAGCAGGACCGTTATCAAGGGTCAAAACCCATGCAAAATCAGTTCAAAAGGATGTAAGATGCCCCAGAGTTCAACGCAGCAGCCTGTTTCAATTTGTGTCTACTGTGGGGCGCGTGATGGCGACAATCCAATTTATGCAAAAGGTGCGAGAGATCTTGGTCACATGATTGCAACCGCTGGTTGGAGGCTGGTTTATGGTGCAGGCGATATCGGATTGATGGGCCGGGTCGCACGGGCAGCTCAAGCGGAGGGGGGAGAAACTTTTGGAGTTATTCCAACCCATTTGCTGCAACGCGAAGTAGGCAAAACCGATTTGACACGTTTTGTGGTGACGGAAACGATGCATGAACGCAAAAAAGTCATGCTGATGAATGCAGATGCAGTGGTTCTTTTACCCGGTGGTGCCGGATCATTGGATGAGGTGTTCGAAGTTCTCACATGGCGTCAGCTCGGGTTGCACAACAAACCGGTAATAGTTGTAAACTTAGATGGCTACTGGGATCCGCTGCTCGCCCTTTTGGATCATGTGATAGATCATGGATTTGCGGATACAAGTCTGCGTGGCTATGTCACATCCGTTCCGGATGCTGAGGCAGCGATTGATGCTCTGCGTCTTGCTCTGTCTTCTACGAGTCCAGCCGCCGAGTAGACCGCCAAGGCTGCCCAGATAATGGCAAAGGCCCAAGTATGCCACAGTGTGAAGGGTTCGGAAAAAATCGCGACTGCCAAAAGAAATTGAAGGCTTGGATTCAGATACTGAGCCATCCCAAGGGTGGCCAAAGGGACACCCTTTGCACCTATGGTGAAAAGGACAAGTGGAACAGCTGTCAATGGGCCTGCGCCTATCAACAAAAGTGCCGTTCCCACATCCTGCGTACCCTGTCCCGCGCTGCCCCACCACAGCAGTGCCACCATCGCCAAAGGCCCCAAAACGCAGACTTCGGCAGTAACAGTTACCATCGCATCTGCCTGCAAACGCCGTTTACACAACCCGTAGATGGCAAAGGACACTGCCAAAAATAATGATGCCAGCGGAGCTGCGCCCAAACCAAAACCAAGCGTAACAACACCGGTGCCTGCCAAGGCGACTGCCGCGATTTTGCCCCGATTTAGACCTTCACCCAAAACGGCCCAGCCTAGTACAACCGAGACAAGTGGGGAAACAAAGTAGCCAAGACTGGTGTCCGTGGTGCGCCCGACCTGAACAAGGTAGATGAACATCAACCAGTTTGTTGCCACCATAATCGTTGAGACAGCGATTAACACCGCCTGTCCAGGAGTGGTCATAACGGTTTTTACCAGCGACAAACGCCCCTGCATGGCAAGAAACCCTGCGAAAAAAACAAATGACCACAGTGTTCTGTGGCCCATGACCTCAAGAACAGGAACATCAATCAGGAGTTTGTAATACAGGGGTGACAGCCCCCAAATAATACAGGCGGCAAAGACACAAAGCAAAGGAAGGCTGCGGAAAAACATACCGCAGGCGTAGCCTTGCGCTGGCCCAACGGCAATCCCTTTTGCTTAACTGTAATGTGATACCGGCGTGCCTGCGACGGCTGCCATGTTCAACAAACCCCGCGATGTGATGGCGGGTGATACCACATGTGCACGGTTGCCCAGCCCCATCAGGATAGGCCCCACCTCAAGACCACCAGCCTTTGACTTTAAAATATTGCGCACGCCAGATGCCGCATCCAAATCCGCAAAGATCAATACGTTAGCAGCCCCTTTCATCCGATTTCCGGGAAAGAGCCGATCCCGAAGATCCGCGTCCAATGCAGTGTCGACATTCATCTCGCCTTCATATGTAAAATCGCAGCCGTTTTTATCGAGAATACCCATTGCCGCCCGCAGACGTGCCCCGGAATCGCAGGCTCTGCTTCCAAACTGTGATTGGGCACAAAAGGCGATATTTGGCTCCAGCCCAAAGCGGCGCACATGCCGGGCCGCGCCGATTGCACAGTCTGCCAGCTGCGCCGGTGTGGGGGTGGTATTCACATGGGTGTCGGCAATGAATAGAGGTCCGTCTTCGAGGATCATAAGCGACAGCGCACCGACCGGTTGAAGGTCCGGCGTGCAGAGGACCTGTTTCACGTATTGCAGATGCCACCCATACACGCCAAACGTGCCGCAGATTAAACTGTCTGCCTCTTTTCGATGAACCATAACAGCCCCAATGGCGGTTGAATTTGTGCGCATAATAGCGCGGGCGATGTCGGGGGTGACACCTTGGCGTGCCATAAGCTCGTGGTAGGTGCCCCAATAGTCACGATAGCGTGGGTCATTTTCCGGATTGACGATATGAACATCGCGATCTGGTCGGATCGTCAGCCCATATCGTTCGCACCGTTGTGCGATGACGTCGGGGCGCCCGATCAGAATGGGTGTTTCTGTCGTTTCTTCCAAAATGGCCTGTGCCGCGCGCAAAACCCGTTCATCTTCGCCTTCGGCAAAAACGATCCGCCGAGAGGCTGTTCTGGCTGCTTCGAATACGGGGCGCATCAACAAGGCAGATTTAAAGACAGATGCATTCAAATGATCCCGATACGCTGCAATGTCCGGCAATGGCCGTGCCGCAACACCGCTGTCCATGGCCGCCTTGGCGACAGCGCCTGACACAACGCCCGTCAAGCGCGGATCAAAGGGTTTCGGAATCAGGTAGTCCGGCCCAAAGGTCAGCTCTTCTCCCGCATATGCAGCGGCGGCCTCGGCGCTGGTGGTGGTGCGGGCCAATTCGGCGATGCCTTCGACACAGGCCAGTTGCATGGCATCGTTGATGTCAGTCGCCCCAACGTCCAATGCACCGCGGAAAATGAACGGAAAACATAAAACGTTATTAACCTGATTGGGAAAATCACTGCGCCCAGTTGCGATAATGGCATCGGGTGCGACAGCGCGGGCAATCTCTGGCATAATTTCGGGGTTGGGGTTTGCCAGCGCGAAAATAATGGGTCGGGCCGCCATCTTTCTCACCATGTCGGCTGTCAGAACATTGGGTCCAGACAGACCAAGAAACAAATCCGCATCATCAATGACATCTGTCAGCTGTGCCGGTTCTGTGCCCTGCGCAAACGCATTTTTCTGGGCCGTCATATCTTTGACGCGTCCCTCATAGACAAGCCCTGCAAGATCCACGAGATAGATGTTTTCCCGCTTTACTCCCAATTTGATCAGCATATTCAGGCAGGCAATACCGGCTGCACCGCCACCGGTCGAGACTACCTTGATATCTTCAAACCGCTTTCCGGCGACATGGACAGCGTTGGTTGCTGCGGCGCCCACGACGATCGCCGTGCCGTGCTGGTCATCGTGAAAAACGGGTATGTTCATTTTTTCACGGCAAATTTTTTCGACGATAAAGCAGTCTGGGGCTTTGATATCTTCAAGGTTGATCGCACCAAAGCTGGGTTCCAAAGAACACACAATCGCGGCAAGCTTTTCCGGATCGGTTTCGTTTATCTCTAAATCAAAACAATCGATATTTGCGAATTTCTTGAACAGGACGGCCTTTCCCTCCATCACCGGTTTAGAGGCCAAAGCCCCGATGTTGCCGAGTCCCAACACTGCAGATCCGTTGGAAACGACCGCCACCAGGTTGCCCCGAGCCGTAAAGCGCGCTGCATTTTCTGGGTTTTTGGTGATTTCGATACAGGCTTCTGCAACACCCGGGGAATAGGCCCGGGCCAGATCTCGTCCAGTGGACAGCGGCTTGGTGGCGCGTACTTCCAATTTACCAGGCTTTGGATATTCATGATACGCGAGAGCTGCCTGTCGCAGTGTTTCCTTTGCCATGTCCGTCATATCAAGCCGACGCCTCTTTCGAATTGTTTAGGGGTAAACTAATATTGGTGCGGATAACATGACTGCGCCTTGAACGAAACCCACAGTGACGGTTGTACAGTTGCGCTTCTGACGGTTGCATTCTTTGCCAGAGCTTCGCAACATACCCTGAAAGGAGAGCCGTAATGACACTAAGACAGGCCGCGCTGGATGTGCGCGAAAATGCATATGCCCCCTATTCGCGTTTTAAAGTTGGTGCAGCGTTGCGTACCACCTCGGGAGAGGTTTTCGTCGGATGCAATGTTGAAAATGTTGCCTATCCCGAAGGTACATGCGCCGAAGCCGGGGCTATTGCCGCAATGGCCGCGAGCGGTCTTCGCGATATTGCTGAAGTCTATGTTGTGGCTGACAGCCCGACGCCTGTCGCTCCCTGCGGTGGGTGTCGGCAAAAAATTTCTGAATTTGCAGATCAGGGCGTTGTGGTAACCTTGGCAACAACGGATGGCATCGAAGCACCGACAACCGTTGCGCAACTTTTACCTGGTGCATTTGACGCCAGCCAGATGGACCGCGCCTGAATGGATGCGCGTGCTGTGATTGCGATGCTGCGTCAGGGTCAGGTGCCCACACATGATGCGCTTGAATGGTTTGCGCACGGTTTGGCGGACCAAACCGTCTCTGATGCGCAGGCGGGTGCTTTTGCTATGGGGATCTGCCGTCAGCCACTAGGAGCTCAAGGGCGCACCGCATTGACATGTGCCATGCGGGATTCGGGTCGTGTCCTGAGCTGGGATGTCCCCGGCCCGGTGATCGACAAACACTCGACTGGGGGTATCGGTGATTGTGTGTCGCTGGCTTTGGCGCCGGCTTTGGCGGCCTGCGGGGCCTTTGTGCCGATGATCTCGGGGCGAGGCCTCGGCCATACAGGCGGCACTCTCGACAAAATGGAAGCCATTCCCGGGGTTTCAACGTCCTTTGACATAACCCGTTTCAAAGATATCGTTACGCGAACAGGGGCTGCCATCGTAAGTGCGACAGCTGATATTGCGCCTGCAGACCGTCGGTTGTACCGCATTCGCGATGTGACAGCGACGGTGGAAAGTCTGGATTTGATCACTGCGTCCATCTTGTCAAAAAAACTTGCGGCCGGATTGCACGGTTTGGTTCTGGATGTGAAGTGTGGCAGCGGTGCCTTTATGAAAACCCCGACCGAGGCGCGGGACCTTGCCAAAGCCCTTGTCGAGACTGCCAATGCTGCCGGGTGCCCGACCGAGGCTCTGATCACCGATATGGATGCCCCCTTGGTGCCTGCCCTTGGCAATGCGCTTGAGGTGGCAGAGATTATGCAGCTCCTGACTGGTACAAAGCGTGGCCGCCTTTTTGATCTATGTTGCGCGTTGGGGGGCGGATTACTGGCCCGGGCGGGCCTCGCGCTGGATAAAGCGGAAGGAGAAAAGAAACTGGAACATGCGATCACCACGGGGGCGGCTGCTGAACGGTTCGGGGAAATGGTTTACGCTCAGGGCGGGCCACGGGATTTTGTCGCACAATGGCCACGGTTTTTACCCGAGGCTCCTGTCATCCGTGAAGTCCCGGCCCCCGTGTCAGGCCATTTATCTGCATTGAATGGTGAGGCCCTGGGATTGACTGTTGTCGGCCTTGGCGGAGGACGTCAGGTTGAAACAGATCAGATAGATCCTGCTGTTGGTTTGTCCGATATCTTGCCGTTGGGATCTAAGGTCAGGGCTGGTGATACGCTGGCACGCGTCCATGCGTCACGGGAAATACAGGCCGATATCGCTGTTCAGTCTGTTCAATCGGCGCTTACCATTGGACCTGACATATATGTCAAGAAGCCGCTGGTTCTGGGGCAAATCTCATGAGAGCCTTCCTTGTGGTTATGGACTCAGTCGGTATCGGGGGCGCACCGGATGCCGAGCAATATTTCAACGGCGCCTTACCTGATACAGGCGCCAATACGCTTGGCCATATCGCACAGGCCTGTGCCGCGGGGCGGGCCGAAATAGGTCGAAGTGGTGCACTGAATGTGCCGGTGCTTGCCTCACTTGGGCTCTGGAATGCGCTCGAGATGGCGTCAGGTATCAAATTCGACGGACCAGATCCGATCGGTCGCTACGGTGCTGCAACTGCGGTCTCGCGTGGTAAGGATACGCCCTCGGGGCATTGGGAATTGGCGGGACTTCCCGTGCCGTGGGACTGGCATTACTTTCCAAATGAACCGCAGAGCTTCTCAGATGAAATGCTAAGGTTAGTCACGCAACTGTCTGGCACAAAAGGGACTTTGGCGAATTGCCATGCGTCGGGGACCGACGTAATTCAACAATTCGGCGATGAACATATACGTTCTGGGCAACCTATCTGCTACACCTCGGTGGATAGTGTTTTTCAAATAGCCGCACATGAAGACCATTTTGGGCTTCAACGCCTTTTGGATCTGTGTGAGTCTTTGGCACCCTACCTTCACAAGATGCACGTAGGCCGAGTTATTGCCCGACCGTTCCTTGGTGCGAACGGAGATTTTCATCGCACCACAAACCGTAAAGATTACGCGATTGCACCGCCATCACCCGTACTAACAAATTGGATTAATAACGCGGGGCAAAATGTTGATGCTATTGGAAAAATTGGTGATATTTTTTCTATGTCTGGGATAGATCATGTGGTCAAAGGCAGCGATGCTGACCTTATAGAGCATCTTTTTGCAAGCGTGCGAACTGCCACTGAAGGCAGTTTGACCTTTGCCAATTTTGTTGAGTTTGACAGCCTGTACGGGCATCGCCGCGATGTATCTGGGTATGCCAGGGCCTTGGAATGGTTTGATGATCAACTGGGGAAATTGATGGCCGAAATGCAGGCGGGTGATCTCTTGATTCTGACGGCTGATCATGGCAACGACCCGACGTGGGTCGGTACTGATCACACCCGCGAATGTGTTCCAGTTTTGATTGCCGGAGCAGGGGCGGGTCCATTGCCACCGATGAAATTTTCAGACGTTGCTGCGACCGTTGCAGCCCACTTGGGGGTTCGCTCCCAAGGCCCGGGGAGGGCGTTTTTACCATGAACGAAGATCAACTGGCCCAGATACACGCCTTGCCCAAGGTAGAACTTCACCTGCATCTTGAAGGCGGCGCACCGCCGGACTTTATCCGCAGATTGGCGAAGGAAAAGTCGGTCGATGTCAGCCGCGTGTTCAATCGTGATGGCGGCTATGCATACAAGGATTTTTGGCATTTCCTGAGTGTTTATGAGGCTGCCACACAGGTTTTGACTTCGCCCGACGATTTCGCGCGGTTGGTGTTGGCGGTGCTGGAACAAAGCGCGGCAAACGGTGTGATTTACACGGAAACATTTGTGTCTCCTGATTTTTGTGGGGGGCGAGATCTGGGCGCATGGCGGGAATATTTGGCCGCGATGCAAGAGGCCTCTGAGCAGGCAGAACGTGATTTCGGTGTCACATTGCGAGGCATTGCAACGTGCATCCGCCATTTTGGTCCCGATAAGGCGCGCGAAACGGCGCGGTGCGCAGCCGAGACTTGCGGTGATTGGCTGGTCGGTTTCGGTATGGCTGGTGATGAGAAAATGGGACATGCCAAAGACTTTGATTATGCGTTTGATATGGCTCGCGAGGCGGGGCTTCGACTGACGTCGCACGCCGGCGAATGGGGAGGGGCGGCATCAGTCGCTGAGACCTTGCGCGATCTGCGTCCCGAACGCATCGGACATGGGGTTATGGCGATCGACGACCTTGCCTTGGTGGACAAGATGGCCGAGGAGGGGACCGTTCTCGAAGTGTGTCCGGGATCGAATGTTTGGTTGGGGGTGGTTCCGTCATGGGACACGCACCCCATTCAAAAACTGCGTGACAGGGGCGTCAAAGTCACTGTATCGACTGATGATCCTCCGTTTTTTCATACGACGATGAACCGTGAATATGAAATGTTGGCGCGCACCTTTGGATGGGATATCAGCACATTGCGCGATGTTACGATGACCGCCGCAAAATCTGCTTTTTGTTCGCAGAACGACCGCGAAAAGCTTTTGAAAAGACTGGAAACCAAATGACCGATCATCTGACAATCGTTGATCATCCGCTTGTTCAACACAAACTGACATTGATGCGGAAACGCGCGACATCAACCTCTGAATTCCGCCGTCTTCTAAGAGAGATCAGCCAGTTGCTGGCCTATGAGGTGACGCGAAACCTGCCGCTTGACACACGTGTCATTGAGACCCCTTTGATGGAAATGGACGCGCCGCAACTGGCAGGTAAGAAAATGGCGCTGGTGTCGATCCTACGGGCTGGGAACGGGCTTTTGGATGGTGTTTTGGAATTAATACCGTCGGCGCGTGTCGGATTTGTTGGACTGTACCGGGATGAAGAAACGCTACAGCCGGTCCAGTACTACTTCAAAGTTCCCGAGAGCCTTGAGGACCGTCTGGTCATAGCAGTGGATCCGATGCTGGCAACAGGCAACAGTTCCGTGGCAGCGATTGATTTGCTCAAGCAGGCTGGCGCGAAAGATATTCGGTTTTTATGCTTGCTGGCTGCACCCGAAGGCGTCGCACGTATGAAAGAGGCCCACCCTGACGTTCAGATCGTAACGGCATCATTAGACAGTCATCTGAATGAAAAAGGCTATATCGTTCCGGGACTTGGGGATGCAGGAGACAGGATGTTCGGAACCAAATAGGAATGTGCATTTAGGCGTCAATGCGTCTTTGTGGGTAGAGTGCATGTAAGTTTTGCGTACGAAGGCTACGGGTTACACAACCCTTGTAGCCGAACCCAATCGGAATCGCTCAGAACCGGTTTGCGACCGCCGGGAAAGGGATCATCTTGCAACAGCTCAGCTTGATTAGTTGCCAATGCATAGGCGCGTGCCGACATATCTGTGGCCTGAAAACGCATGGCAAGTGCTGCTGAATCGACAGCATCAGGCTGCGTTTGGACAAGCGTCTTCGCATAGGACGTTCGGTCTTCAGGTCTGAGAGTGCCTCCGATGAGCAGGCGGATAGCGCCGAGCGCACCGATATCGTTCAGTAAGTTTAGGGTGGCGTCTTGGTTCGCTGCCCGTTCCGCTTCGGCCAAAATAAAACCTGCTGCGACCTCTGGCGCGTCCCAAGCTGTCAAAACTCCGTGCCCTATTGCGATCAGTCCTCCCGGCAGGTGAGCTGTGTCACGATCCAAAGACTCTAGAACCACCAATTTGTTGGGTGCGCCAAGCAAGCGCTTAGAGAAACGCTGCAGTGCTTCACGACCGGTGGTGTCTTCACACAAGGGGCCCGCAAGCGCCGTCACATCAACCAAAAGCGCTGCGCCAAGCTGCATGCGTTGTGTATCAGGAAGCACCCTAGCCGTGTATTGCACAATCGTTTGTGGCAACCAAATAACACTAATACAAATAAGAAAGAGGGCGATTAGGGTGGTAATCAAACGACGCAGACGTCCCGGATTGGGTTTGCGTGCTGTCACATCAGCGCGAATCCGATCGATTGCGTCAATCATTTCACGCGCGTCATCACTAAATTCCAAAGTTTCCGACGGATCACCAGCAGGGCTGTAAATCGCCAGTGCCTCGTCTGTATAGCCCTTGTCCAAAGCCGCCAACGACCAGTGTGTCAGGACGCGATCTGATGTATCCCGAAGGATCAACGATGCCTCTCCCAGTGCGACAATGACCTCCCTACGTTGAGCTTCAGCCCCGGCGCGCCAAAGACCGCTGACTTCCAGTTTTTGATAGCTGTCGATTGCGGTCATCGTGCTGGCTTATACTTCTTGGGCTTGCGTGCGCAGTTGGAATTTTTGAATTTTGCCGGTGGATGTTTTGGGCAGGTCTCCAAAAATTACGCGTTTGGGTGTCTTGAAACCAGCCAATCTGGTTTTTGCAAAAGCAATGATGTTAGCTTCTTCTGCGGTTGCTCCGGGTTTGAGCTCTATGAATGCACAAGGAACTTCACCCCAGATGTCATCAGGTTTGGCCACTACCGCGCAAAGTGACACGGCAGGGTGATCCATCAACACACTTTCCACTTCAACGGAAGAGATATTTTCGCCTCCCGATATGATGATGTCATCACGATG
>JAQXDR010000131.1 GCA_029251265.1 Pseudoprimorskyibacter sp.
ATGCTGTCACCGGTTGACTATGAAATGAAACAGCAGAAAATGAATGAGGCAGGTGTCTAGGAAACTAGGGCCACATCAGACCTTGCCTTTTTGCTTCTTGCGGATCTGGGCAGTGAAGCTCGACTTGCCATTGGTCTTGAGGCGTTCTGTGATAGTTCCCATGGGAGTTCCTTTCTGTCACGGGTTTTCTATGGCCGGGACATCTGATCGTTCGATTTTTTCGGAAGCAGGTTTGATTGGGTTTGAATCCCAAACCGGGGGTGATCGGGCGGAATGGGGGAAAACCGATGAGGTAGGGTAGTGACCGGGCAGTGCTCGATTTGGGGTGCTGGAACTTGGGCGGAAAAAAGTGCTACACGGCGCCGTCGGTGCTACATTCTGTAGCACTGCACCTAAAAACGGGGCTAATTCGGGCCAAAACGGGGAAAACGCGCAAAATGGCGAATCCAAATAATCAAGAAAAATCAGGGTTTTCCGACGTGCGGCGTGCTGCACGCCTCTCCATTGCGCCCATGATGGATTGGACGGACCGGCATTGTCGGTTTTTCCATCGCCAAATTTCGGCAAAAGCTTTGCTTTACACCGAGATGGTCACCGCGCCTGCGCTTGTCAGGGGGGGAGCATTGCATTTGTTGGATTTCACAGCAGATGAATACCCCGTGGCGCTGCAACTTGGTGGATCGGATCCACGAGAATTAGCGGCAGCGGCGCGATTGGGGCAGGCGGCAGGCTATTGTGAGATTAATCTGAATGTGGGCTGTCCGTCAGATCGCGTACAATCGGGTGCATTTGGCGCAATTTTGATGAAAAGCCCCAGCCTTGTGGCGAATTGTGTAACCGAAATGCAAATGGCGGTTGATCTGCCTGTTACGGTCAAATGTCGGATCGGCGTGGATGATCAAGATCCTGAATATGCTCTGCCAGAGTTCCTTGCCCAGATTGTCGCTGCAGGCTGTGAACGGGTTATCGTTCATGCGCGCAAGGCTTGGTTGCAAGGGCTAAGTCCAAAGGAAAACCGTGACGTTCCGCCGCTTGATTATGCGTTGGTTCATGAGATGAAACAACTGTTTCCAAATTTGCATTTGTCGCTCAACGGTGGAATCACGGATTTGGACGCGGCCTTAAACGCATTGGAGGGTGGATTGGACGGCGTTATGATCGGTCGGGCGGCATACCATGATCCTTGGGGGGTTCTGGGACAGGTGGATGCGCGACTATTCGGGCAAGCATCTACGCACAACACACCTGAAGCGATTGTCCGCGTCATGCTGCCGTATATTGAGGCACATGTTATGCGGGGGGGCAGGTTGGGACAGATAAGCAAACACATGTTGGGGCTGTTCAGCGGCCGTCCCGGTGCGCGTTCGTGGCGACGTTATTTAAGTGAGAACGCACATTTACCCGGGGCAGGGCCCGATGTTGTAGAGGCAGCTCTGTCGCAAGTTGTGGCCCAAGCCGCATGACTATTTTAGATCAGTTTCACGCCCATGGTTGGGCTGTCTTACCACCAGAGCCGTCGGTTGCGGCATGGGCTCGCGCTGCTTTTGTGGCGGGTGGCGATGCTCTGAAGGATCCTCAACAGCGCGCAGAATGGTTGCAATGTGGGGGCACATGGTTCGTCGGTGTAGATGCTTTGGCGAATGCAGCAGACGGGAGCATAGCGGGTGTCCCACTGACGGGGGCGTTTTTGACGTTGACGGGGCCAATGCCACCGTTGCACCGTGCCCAGCTATCAGTGACTTGGCCGGGGTATCCAAAACCCCGTGAAGGTGAAGACGACAAAGGCTTTGCCTATCGGCGCAACCGTGATGCCGCACATGTTGACGGGTTGTTGCCTATCGGCCCGACCCGTCAACGCCAACTGCGCGAACCGCACGCTTTCATCTTGGGGCTGCCCTTGACAGAGTGTGACCCCGGGGCAAGCCCGCTTGTTGTATGGAGCGGAAGCCATAAACGCATGGGGGCGGCCTTGTGCGACGCGCTGGCCAAAGTGCCCGAGCCCGAACGATCGACTTATAATTTGACGCAACCGTATATTCACGCGCGCAAGGACGTCTTTGAGACCTGCCCAAGACATGAAATCAGTGTTGCCCCTGGGGGGGCTATCGTTTTGCATCGTCACCTGTTGCATGGAATTGCCCCTTGGTTAAAGGGCGCTTGTGCTCCGGATGTTGGTCGCCAGATCGCTTATTTCCGTCCGCAATATAAGACATGTTTGGATTGGATGAAGCCCGATCTTGTCTAGCTTGCTCGGGGCGCGCATCCTACAGATACCATCGCGGTGCAGACCACCAAAGCCTGCCAGACGCTAGCGTGTTTCGTCTTCGGACAATTGCATGTGCCATAGATGTGCATACCGTCCTTGGTCCGCAAGAAGCGCGTCATGTGTCCCCTGTTCAACAACCTGACCGGCCTCAAGCACCACGATCTGATCTGCATTGGCGATTGTAGAAAGACGGTGCGCGATTGTAATCACTGTGCGCCCCTTACTTGCCAGTGCCAGTGCACCTTGGATGGATGCTTCGGTTTCCGTGTCCAACGCCGAGGTCGCCTCATCCAACAAAAGTATTGGAGGGTTTTTGAGCAACGTACGGGCAATGCCCACGCGTTGTTTTTCGCCCCCTGACAATTTCAGACCACGCTCTCCGACCTTGGTGTCGTAGCCGTCTGGTAAGCTGGCGATGAAGTCATGGATTTGTGCTGCGCGCGCGGCATTTTCGATATCGGTCTGCGTGGCGCCATCGCGGCCGTAGCCAATGTTGTAACCAACCGTGTCGTTAAAAAGCACCGTATCCTGAGGCACAACACCAATTGCCTCGCGCAGGCTGGTTTGTGTGACAGACCGTACGTCTTGTCCGTCAATTTCGAGCGCTCCAGCCCCAACATCGTAGAAGCGGAACAACAGTCTGCCAATCGTGGATTTCCCCGATCCCGAGGCCCCTACGATCGCAACTGTCTGGCCTGCAGGCACGGTCAGATCCACGCCCTGCAGGATAGGCCGCTGTGCATCATAGCCGAACTCAACGGCGCGCAAAGTGATCGTACCGCCGGTCACCTTAAGGTCTGGCGCATTTGGGCGATCGGTGACTTCGGCGGGCTGTTCCAAAAGATCGAACATCTCTCCCATATCAACCAGACCCTGGCGGATCTCGCGATAGACTGTGCCCAGAAAATTCAATGGCATGGTGATCTGGATCATATAGGCGTTGACCAATACGAACTGTCCGATTGACAGGCGTCCCGCCTCGACACCTAGCGCGGCCATAACCATAACCGTCACCAGGCCGGTTGTGATGATGAGTGACTGGCCAAAGTTAAGTGCGGCCAATGACGTTGCTGTTTTTACGGCGGCCGCTTCATAGCCCCGCATGGACGCATCATAGCGATCAGCCTCGCGGGCTTCTGCTCCAAAATATTTCACCGTCTCGAAATTTAAAAGGGAATCAATGGCTTTTTGGTTGGCGTTGGTGTCTTGGGTGTTCATTGTGCGCCGTAGCTTGACGCGCCATTCGGTGACCCGAAATGTAAAAACAGCATAGAGCGTTATGGTGCCTGCAATCACCAGCAGATAGCTGAAATCCAACACCCATGCCAAAATCCCGGCAATCATGATCAGTTCCAGAATCAAGGGACCGATGCTGAACAAAAGGAACCGCAACAGGAATTCTACCCCTTTGACACCGCGTTCGATGATCCGGCTCAATCCTCCGGTCTTGCGCGTGATGTGATAGCGCAGCGATAGCGCGTGGATATGGGTAAAGGTCTCTAGGGCCAGTCGCCGCAGCGCGCGTTGGGCCACACGCGCAAAGACAGCATCGCGTAGCTGCTGAAAACCGACGTTACCAAGTCGTGCAAGACCGTATGCAACGGTTAGTCCCACCGCCCCCAACATCAAAGGAGATGCCGCACCATCTAAGGCATCTACTGCCTGCGCGTATAAAAGCGGCGTGGTTGCGGCAACCGTTTTGGAAAAGATCAGCATGGTCATGGCAATCACGACCCGCAATCGCACCCATGCGTAGGCGGGCTGGCTTGGCCAAAGATAAGGCAACACGCGGCGGATTGTCCGCCAACCTGAACGCCGTTCGGATTTGGTGACGTCATCTGGCCCAGTCTGATTGGGATCTGACGGAGGGGCGAGAGGGGGCGACGTGTTGACCGAAGCTGTGCTGTTGACCATCGAAGTCTCCTTGCGCGCACCCATGCACGCATCCAGAGGGGCAACTTAATGGCTCGTTATCTGAACTTCCAGAGCCTGCGTTGATTTTCTAATCCGGCTATGCCCGATATGACGCCCGCAACGTTCGTCATAGCCTACGAGGCTGGTGCATGGATGTGGGCGTGCACTCCTAGGTTAATTTGGGGTCTTGATGATCGCCGTATGCGGTTTGCAAAGCTCAGTCCAGCGCGTAGCCCATAGTCTGCAAAGCCTCGCGGATTTCATCCAAAATGGCGGGATCATCTATTGTAGCGGGCATTTTGAAGTCATCGTTGTCGGCAATCTTGACCATGGTGGCGCGCAAAATCTTGCCGGATCGCGTCTTGGGCAGGCGATCCACAACACAGGCCAGTTTAAAGGCTGCAACGGGTCCGATTTTTTCGCGAACCAGCGCGATCACTTCTTTGACAATTTCGTCGTGAGGGCGGTTTGTGCCCGCGTTCAGGCATAGAAAACCAAGCGGCAGTTGACCCTTTAAGGTATCGCTCACGCCGATCACGGCACATTCCGCAACATCGGGGTGTTCTGCCAGAACCTCTTCCATTGCGCCTGTGGACAAACGGTGACCGGCCACGTTTATCACATCATCCGTGCGCGCCATGATATACAAGTAGCCGTCGCTGTCGATCATACCAGCATCACCGGTCTCGTAATAACCGGGAAAGGTGGTCATGTAGCTTTTGCGAAACCGTGCCTCGGCGTTCCAAAGTGTGGGCAGTGTTCCGGGTGGCAGCGGTAGCTTGATCGCGATTGCACCCAATGTATCTGGACCCACAGGGCCGCCGCCCTCGTCAAGGATCTGCACGTCATACCCTGGCATCGCAACCGATGGACTGCCGACCTTTATGGGCATTGCTTCAATCCCAAGAGGATTGGCCGCAATAGCAAAACCGGTTTCAGTCTGCCACCAGTGGTCGATAATCGGAACGCCCAATTGGGTTTGTGCCCACAAAATCGTGTCCGGATCCGCGCGTTCCCCGGCCAAAAAGACCGCCCTTAGGTTTGAAAGGTCATAATCTGCGATCAGGGCGCCTTTGGGGTCTTCGCGTTTTACGGCGCGAAAGGCCGTGGGCGCGGTGAAAAAGCTGGCCACCTTATGTTCCGAGATCACACGCCAGAATGTGCCGGCATCAGGTGTGCCGACAGGTTTGCCTTCGAAGACGATGGTTGTGTTGCCGTGGATCAGGGGGCCATAACAGATATAGCTGTGCCCCACGACCCAGCCCACGTCGGACGCGGCCCAGAAAACCTCGCCCGGATCGACATTGTAGACGTTCTTCATGGTCCAATTCAGCGCAACAAGATGACCACCGGTGTGTCTGACGACGCCCTTGGGTGCGCCCGTCGTGCCCGAGGTATACAGAATATAGGCGGGATGGTTACCAGCGACGGGCACACAATCCGCCGGTGCCGCAGTGCGGGTCAAATCGTGCCAGTCCACGTCCCGGTCCGACATCTGGGCGGTTTCTTCCGCCCGCTGAAGGATGACGCAAAACTCTGGTTTGTGCTCTGCGATGTCGATCGCCCCATCCAGAAGAGGTTTGTATTTCACAACGCGGCCGGGTTCTAGCCCGCATGAGGCGGCTATGATTGCTTTGGGGGTCGCATCATCAATCCGCACGGCCAGCTCGGCGGCAGCAAAACCGCCAAAGACCACCGAATGCACCGCACCGATCCGCGCACAGGCCAACATTGCAACAAGCGCTTCGGGCACCATGGGCATGTAGATGATAACCCGGTCGCCGGGTGCGATGCCTTTGGCAACAAGGCCCCCAGCCAAGGCCGCTGTGCGGTCTTTCAGTTGCTGGTAGCTGATCTTGTCCTTGCGTCCCGTTATGGGGCTGTCAAAAATAATTGCGGTTTGATCGCCTTTGCCTGCGATGACATGGCGGTCGACGGCGTTGAAGCACGTATTGGTCGTGCCATCCGCGAACCATTCGCACAATCCATCGCCCTTGTCCGTCAAAGCGCGTGAGGGAGCCTCTGTCCAGTCAATTGCTTGAGCGGCCTCCATCCAGAACGCCTCAGGGTCGGTTTGCCAAGCTGCATAGGTGTCGCGATAGCCCATAAACTGTCCTTCCATTCTTGTAATACTGGGATAGGCGTCTCGGTCGGGTCTGGGCAAGTGCCAAGATCACGCGAGGACAAGTTACCGCAGTAATATTTGCATTTTTGACCATCCTTTGGTGCAACTTTTGCAAAGTTCGTGATATTTTAAACATCAATTGCGAATGATCGCTGGGTTTGCAAATTCTTCAATACCGTTTGCAAACAAGATGTTTTGCAATGGACCTTGTAGCTGCTGGCGGACAGGTGTTCAGTAGCCCCATGAACGAAACAGCTTCAAATCCGCTTCGCGGGCTTATTTGGATGGTGGCAGCGGGGCTCTGCTTTGTCGCCGTTGCGGCATTGGTCAAATTTATGGACGGACGCGTACCGGCGGCTCAGGCTGCCTTTTTGCGGTATGTTTTGGGTCTTGGGTTTTTAATTCCGCTTTGGTCGAAACTGCGCGCGCTACGTCCAACCCGGCGGCAGTGGGGTTTGATCACGTTACGGGGGGTGGCCCACACCTTGGGTGTTGTATGTTGGTTTTATGGCATGACATGGTTGCCCATCGCCGAGGTGACCGCCATGGGTTATATTACGCCGATAGCAACAACCATTCTGGCGGTTGTCATTCTGGGCGAACGTCTCGCGGCGCGACGCATTCTGGCGGTTCTGGTGGCCCTCGCAGGGGCGTTGATTATTCTCAGACCGGGGTTTCGCGAATTACAGCCGGGTCATTTTGCCATGCTGGGTACGGCCATGTTCTTTGCAGCTGGATATCTAAGCGCCAAAATCCTGTCGGGCGAGTTCTCGGCGTCAATCGTTGTGGGTATGTTATCGATCACGGTGACAATCGGACTTGCGCCTTTGGCATATGCCGTTTGGCAACCGGTCCTGCCGATTGATTTGGTGATTTTGTTTGCTGTGGCCTGCTGTGCCACGGTTGGCCACTACTTTATGACCCGTGCTTTTGCAGCGGCTCCGGTTTCGGTCACTCAGCCTGCGACCTTTCTGCAATTGGTGTGGTCGGTCCTGTTGGGGATCTTTATGTTTGGAGATGCCATCGACATGTATGTCATTGTCGGTGGCACTGTCATCGTTGCGGCGGTCAGCTTCATCAGTTGGCGCGAGGCGGTTTTGCGGCGCCGCATAACTGCGTTGGTCCCAGAGACAAAGCTGTGAACGTAACGGCGGGAATTGACGCGGGACGTTTCGCGCGTCATGCCTTGCGCTAGTAGCTTTACGAGGGAGAGTCGCACATGTTCGAGACGCAGCCCAAGGCCAGCCATTTTGTCGGTGGGGCCTACATGGAGGATCGCGACGGGGAGATTATTGATGTCATCTATCCCGCGACCGGCGAAATCATAGCCCGCGTTCACGAGGCGACCCCTGCCGTCCAAGAGGCTGCCATCGCCGCAGCCGAGGCGGCACAGGTGCAATGGGCCGCGCTGAGCGGTACTGAACGTGGCCGCATTCTGCGTCGTGCAGCCGATATCATGCGTGATCGCAACCATGAGCTGTCGCAGCTAGAGACATTTGACACCGGCAAACCCTATCAGGAAACCAGCGTCGCCGACGCCACCTCGGGCGCAGATTCGCTGGAGTATTTCGGTGGCTTGGCGGCTTCCCTGACTGGAGAACATATCCAGCTGGGTGAGGATTGGGTCTATACCAGACGCGAGCCGTTAGGCGTCTGTGTTGGCATCGGTGCGTGGAATTATCCAACCCAGATCGCCTGCTGGAAGGCCGCGCCGGCGCTTGCTTGTGGCAATGCATCCATTTTCAAACCGTCTGAAGAAACTCCGTTATGTGCATTGAAAGTAGCTGAAATCCTCGTCGAGGCAGGATTGCCTCCTGGGCTTATGAATGTGATCCAAGGCCGCGGGGCGGTTGGTGCGTCCTTGATCCGTGACCCGCGTGTGGACAAGGTGTCTCTGACAGGATCGGTGCCGACGGGGCGAAAAGTCTATGCCGCTGCTGCCGAAGGGATCAAACATGTCACGATGGAGCTTGGTGGAAAGTCGCCGTTGGTGATCTTTGACGATGCCAACCTTGAAGACGCTGTCGGTGGCGCGATTTTGGCCAACTTTTATTCGTCAGGTCAGGTGTGTTCGAATGGAACGCGGGTGTTTGTGCAAAAAGGCCTGCGCGAGGCCTTTGTGGCACGGCTGGCGGAGCGGCTAAAAGGTGTTGTGATGGGCGATCCTCAGGATCCGTCTGTCAACTTTGGCCCTTTGGTCAGCGCGCGGCAAATGGACATCGTGCAAGGCTTTGTAGCTCAGGGTGTCAAAGAAGGCGCACGGCTGGTCTGCGGGGGGGATCGTATCGATCAACCGGGGTTCTGGATGCGGCCGGCTGTTTTTGACAATGTCACGGACGATATGACAATTGCCCGTGACGAGATATTCGGCCCGGTTTTGTCTGTTCTAGAGTTTGAAGACGAGGCAGATGTGATTGCGCGGGCCAATGCGACCGAATTCGGGTTGGCGGCTGGCGTTTTTACCCGCGACATCAGTCGCGCGCATCGGGTGATAGCGCAGCTCAAGGCAGGCAGTTGCTTTATCAATTCCTACAATGACGCACCGGTCGAGGCACCTTTTGGTGGATCCAAGCAGTCAGGCGTGGGGCGCGAGAATTCCAAGGCAGCGATAGAGCATTATTCCCAACTTAAATCGGTTTATGTTCGTATGGGAGCCGTCGAGGCTCCGTTTTGATGGACCTGCGGCGATAGTGGATGTGTGCGATGTTGATGCAGCTGTGCCTCTTTATCGCCGGGGCGACGTGATTAAGATGAGGCGATCAAACTGTCGCGTGGCACAACCCTTGGTGCAAATATAAAGCTTGGCTTTCGATAGTGAACGGGGCAGGCGGCCAAAGCGATCACACCAAGCCCAGACAGACTGCGTGGCAAAGCCGGTTTATATTAAGGAGATGACGATGAAGGCGGATTATGTGATTGTTGGGGCGGGTTCTGCAGGCTGCACTGTGGCCTACCGCCTCGCCGAAGCAGGTCATTCCGTCATCGTGATTGAATTTGGGGGAACAGATGCTGGTCCCTTCATTCAGATGCCCGGCGCCTTGAGCTACCCGATGAATATGTCGCGGTATGACTGGGGGTACCAGTCTGATCCCGAACCTCACCTCGGGGGTCGTCGCATTGTCTGCCCGCGTGGCAAAGTGATCGGTGGCTCGTCGTCGATCAACGGAATGATTTATGTCCGTGGTCATGCGCTGGACTACGACCACTGGCGGGACCAGGGGGCCAGCGGATGGGGCTATGCGGACGTCTTGCCGTATTTCAAACGCATGGAGCATTGGTCGGGTACGGAATCCGGCTGGCGCGGACATGATGGTCCACTGCGCGTGACGCGGGCTGCGGCGGAAAATCCTTTGATGCGGGCCTTTATCGATGCGGGCGGGCAGGCAGGCTACCCCATCACCCAAGATTATAATGGCCATCAACAGGAAGGGTTCGGTCATTTTGATATGACTGTGCATCGTGGCGCGCGGTATTCGGCAGCCAAAGCCTATTTGCGGCCCGCTCAGAAATTGGGTGTGCGGCTGGTGCGGGGGCTGGCCCACCGCGTGGTGATAAAAGAGGGGCGCGCCGTTGGTGTTGATCTGGGAGACCATGTGATCCACGCAAATCACGAGGTGATCCTCGCGGCATCTTCCATTAATTCACCGAAATTGCTGATGCTATCCGGTATTGGACCCGCAGACCATTTGCGATCTCACGGTATTTCCGTGCTGGCGGATCGTCCGGGCGTTGGTCAAAACCTGCAAGATCACCTTGAGCTCTATATCCAAAAAGAGGCAACTCAGCCGGTCAGCTTGTATTCATACTGGAACCCGCTTGGCAAAGCCTATGTCGGTGCGCGGTGGATGTTTACGCGGACTGGA
>JAQXDR010000023.1 GCA_029251265.1 Pseudoprimorskyibacter sp.
ACCGCGCAAGCCGCTATTTCGGCTTGCTGGCGCTGGTGGATAGGGATTTCCAGAATCGTTGTAGGCGTGCTAGGTGTTGTGGTATGACTGCTACCTCACGCTATATCCGCCCAGATCCTGCTCAGGATCAGCGACCTCATATCCACGAACTGGATCAATCCGCCATCAACAGAATCGCGGCAGGCGAGGTGGTTGAACGTCCTGCATCCGCAGTAAAAGAGTTGGTTGAGAATGCCATTGATGCGGGCGCATCCCAGATCGCCGTCGATATTGCTGATGGTGGTAAGACGTTGATACGCGTGACAGACGATGGGTGTGGTATGTCTGCCGGCGAACTGCCACTGGCATTGACGCGTCATGCGACGTCTAAAACGGACGGTTCAGATCTTTTGAACATTCATAGTTTTGGGTTCCGGGGCGAAGCTTTGCCCTCTCTCGGTGCGGTGGGACGTTTGTCGATTGCCAGCCGGGCGCGTGGACATGATGCGCATGAGATCACTGTTGCCGGAGGACAGACCGGGGCCTTACGTCCCGCAGTACAGTCACCCGGTACGACTGTGACTTTGCGGGATTTGTTTTACGCCACGCCTGCACGGTTGAAATTCATGAAAACGGACCGGTCCGAAAGTATGGCCGTTGGGGATACGATCAGGCGGCTGGCGATGGCAGAGCCTGCGGTCGGCTTTATCCTGCGAGATGTGACAGACGGGCAGGTCAAGGACGTATTCCGGGTGCCTGCTGAAAACGGAGAGCTATTCGAGGCGCTGACCCGTCGTATTGGGCGCGTCCTTGGCAAAAACTTTACGGATAACGCCATTGCTATCGACGCCTCGCGCGATGGCCTGAGATTGACCGGACTGGCGGCTTTGCCGACATTCAGTCGGGGCAATGGGATTTCGCAATACTTGTTTGTGAATGGACGTCCGGTTCGAGACAAGCTTTTGACAGGTGCCTTGCGGGCAGCCTATATGGATGTCCTGCCCAAAGACCGTCATGCCGCTGCGGTCCTGTTTGTGGATTGTCCACCCGAACTGGTGGACGTCAATGTGCATCCTGCCAAAACAGAGGTGCGGTTTCGGGATACAGGTGTGGTGCGTGGATTGATCGTGTCCGCCTTGCGACACGCCTTGGCCGACTCTGGTCACCGGTCGTCAACCACGGTGGCCGGTGCAACACTTGGCGCCATGCAAACACCCTTGCAACCGCGATCATACCAGATGGATCGCCCCAGTGCGGGGGCACGTCATGCCAGCTTTATGGGGCAGATGCCGTCTGTGGTGACGAATGAACAAGTTTCTGCTGCTCCTGATGCCCTTGGTTTGGGGGAAGATGCCAGCGCCTACGTCCCTCCGCCATTAGCAGACGACGTCGGCTTGCCGCTTGGCGCTGCACGCGGACAGCTGCACGAAACGTATATCATTGCCCAAACTCGGGATGGGATTGTGCTGGTTGACCAGCATGCTGCACACGAGCGGCTGGTTTATGAAAGGCTCAAGGCACAATCGGCTAAATCTGTGGTAGCAGCACAGGCGCTGCTTATTCCGGAAATTGTTTCTCTGGATGACGAAGATGCCACAATATTGCTGGAGCATGCAGACGAGCTGGCCAAGTTGGGGCTGCGGCTAGAGCCGTTCGGATCCGGTGCAGTGGCAGTTCGCGAAACACCCGCAATCCTGGGGGAGGTGGCCTGCAAGCCCCTGTTGGCAGATATTTTGGACGAGCTTAAGGTTGAGAGCGATTCAGGGGTTTTGCGCAGTCGTATTGACGCTATCCTGTCGCGCATGTCCTGTCATGGATCCATCCGCGCAGGGCGTCGGATGCATGGCGACGAAATGAACGCCCTGCTTCGTGAAATGGAGCGTACGCCTCTGTCCGGGCAATGCAACCATGGACGTCCCACATATGTCGAGCTCAAGCTGTCCGATATTGAGCGACTGTTTGGTCGATCTTGATCACTCCTTGTGAGAAGCTATCAAATCCGGTTTTTTTGTGATTGGTCGTCTGACTGGTGCCAATGGCTTTGAGCGGACACTGTTTGTGCGCTTCTGAGGGCTTGACCTCAGTAAAGTACTGCGATCCATATCATTTAAAAAATTAGTTTAACGATAAACTTTTATTTCCTGCACTAAATGCATATGAGCTATGCATTGAGGGGTCTGCCTTATCGCTGCCTTAGATGGTATCCACCGCTTCAGAATAATAAACTATGAACAAAAAGCTGCAAATCCATAGGCCAACGGATAGATGGTTTAAGGGTGAGCGAAAAGTAAAAGTCTAAAGAAGGGATACCGGCACATGAAGGATATCGACCCCATCGAAAGCCAGGAATGGCAAGATGCGATTGAAGATGTCATCCAGAGTGATGGTGCAGATCGTGCGCATTATCTGTTGGATCGGGCTGTGCAGCAAGCGCGTGCCGCTGGCGCAAAGCTGCCGTTTTCATCCACCACGCCGTATCAGAATACGATTGATACAGATGACGAAGTGGACATGCCCGGTGATACCGAAATGGAATGGCGCATTCGAACAATCAATCGCTGGAATGCAATGGCTACTGTTGTCAAACGCAACAAAGTCAGCAGCGAATATGGGGGGCATATTGCATCGTTTGCGTCATCTGCGGCGCTATACGATGTCGGGCTCAATCATTTCTGGCGGTCAAAGTCTGCGATTCACGGTGGCGATCTGGTCTTTTTCCAAGGGCATGTGATCCCCGGTATTTATGCACGCAGTTTTATGGAAGGTCGCATTAGCGTCGAGCAACTTGAAAACTTCCGGTCCGAAGTCGCAGGTGGTGGGCTGTCCTCTTATCCGCACCCTTGGTTGATGCCTGAATACTGGCAGTTCCCAACAGTGAGCATGGGGCTCGGACCGCTGATGGCGATTTATCAGGCCCGCTTTATGAAATATATGCACAATCGCGGCCTGATTGACGCGGGCGATCGCAAGGTGTGGTGCTTTCTTGGCGACGGCGAAATGGACGAACCTGAAAGCCTTGGCGCCATCGCGCTGGCGGCCCGCGAAAAGCTGGATAACCTGATCTTCGTGGTCAATTGCAATCTGCAACGCCTTGATGGTCCGGTGCGTGGAAACGCCAAGATCGTCCAAGAACTTGAAGGCAATTTCCGCGGTGCAGGCTGGGATGTCATCAAGTTGCTTTGGGGGCGTGGTTGGGATGAATTGCTGGAAAAGGATACCAGTGGCAAGCTTCGCCAGCTGATGGAGGAAACCGTCGACGGTGATTATCAGACCTTCAAATCCAAGGATGGGGCCTACATACGCAAACATTTCTTTGGAACGTATCCCGAAACAGCCGCGTTGGTCGAAGATTGGACCGATGATCAGATCTGGGCTTTGCGTCGGGGCGGCCATGATCCCAAAAAGGTCTACAACGCCTTTTTGCGTGCGTCCAAGGCTGATGGACAGCCTACATGCCTTTTGGTTAAGACTGTCAAAGGGTACGGAATGGGCACAGCGGGCGAAGGTCAGAACACCACGCACCAGCAAAAGAAAATGCAGATTGATCAGTTAAAGGCCATGCGGGATCGGTTCCAAATCCCCGTCACAGACAAAGAGCTTGATCACGATATCCCTTTTGTCACTTTGAACAACGCGCAAAAGGCGTATCTTGCAGATCGTCGCAAGGACTTAGGCGGCGAATTTCCCAAGCGGTTTACCGGAGCTGCTTCGCTAGATATCCCGGCACTAGATAAGTTCAAGGCACAGTTGGAAAGCACGGGCGACCGCGAGGTTTCAACGACTATGGCGTTTGTTCGCATTCTGACAACGCTGCTCCGGGATAAGAAGATCGGTAAAAATATCGTTCCAATCGTGCCGGATGAAAGCCGTACATTCGGGATGGAGGGGCTGTTTAGGTCTGTGGGGATCTATAATCCGCTTGGGCAACAATACACGCCCGAGGACCGCGAACAGATGATGTTCTACAAGGAATCTGTCAGTGGTCAGGTTCTGCAAGAGGGCATTAACGAAGCGGGTGCCATGGCCGACTGGATTGCTGCGGCAACAAGCTATAGCACGCATGGTGTGCCAATGGTGCCTTTCTATATCTATTACTCGATGTTCGGGTTTCAGCGCATTGGTGATCTGGCTTGGGCTGCGGGTGATTCACGCGCACGGGGGTTCATGCTGGGCGGCACGGCGGGTCGGACGACATTGAATGGCGAGGGATTGCAGCACGAAGATGGTCACAGCCATATCATCGCCAGCACCATTCCCAACTGCATCACTTATGACCCCACCTTCGGCTATGAGGTCGCTGTTATTGTGCAACACGGAATGCAGCGGATGTATGGTGATCAGGAAGACGTGTTCTTCTATCTAACCCTGATGAATGAAAACTACAGCCATCCCGGAATGCCTATGGGCGCCGAGGAAGGCATCATTAAGGGGCTGTATCGTTTTAGAAAAACTGCGCGGCCCGGCAAAAAGCATGTCAACCTTTTGGGATCGGGCACGATTTTGGTGCAAGCGATCAAGGCGGCTGACCTGTTGAAAGAAGACTTTGGTGTAACCGCTGACATCTGGTCTGCCACAAGCCTGAACGAATTGGCCCGAGATATGCAAGATGTGGAACGCTGGAACCGCCTCAATCCATTGCATGATCCAAAGGTTCCCTACGTCACAGAGGCGTTGTCGTCAGCAAAAGGTCCGGTTATCGCAGCCACGGACTACATGAAAAATTACGCAGAACAGATAAGAAGCGCTGTACCCGGTCGCTATTCGGTTTTGGGTACCGATGGATATGGCCGATCAGACAGTCGGGTTAATCTGCGACGGTTCTTTGAGGTGGACGCAAATCACATCGCAGCAGCAGCCATGGTTGACCTGTATCGCGACGGTGCGGTCAGCAAGACAGAGCTGGAAACGGCTTTGGCTAAATATGACATCGACGGCGGTAAGCCTAACCCCCGCCTGGTGTAATCGCGGGTCCGAGGAGAATAGAAAATGACTGTAGAAGTAAAAGTTCCGGACATCGGCGATTTCACAGATGTGCCAGTAATCACTGTTTTGGTCAGTGTTGGCGATATGATCGCAGAAGAAGACCCTTTGGTGGAGCTGGAAAGCGATAAAGCCACGTTAGAAGTCCCCTCCACGACATCGGGTATCGTGACGGAAATCAAGGTGTCCGAAGGGGACACCGTTTCCGAAGGTTCGTTGCTGCTGATTGTAGAGCCTGCAAATGCGTCGTCTGCTGCGCCCAAATCTGAAGATACGCCCACCTCGGCCCCGGTTCCACAAACCACTCCGGTGGATGTGGCAATGCCAAAAGAAACGCCTGCTCCGGTTACTGATGCGGGCTTCTCCAAGGTACATGCCAGCCCGTCGGTGCGTGCGTTTGCACGCCAGCTGGATGTCGATTTGAACACAGTAAACGGCTCGGGACGCAAGGGCCGTATTCTTCGCGAAGATGTTACCAAATATCTCAAATCGTCAGTCGCACCGGTTCCTGCCAAAGGGGCTGCACCGGCCGCTGGGATGGGGATCCCACCCATCCCAGCTATCGATTTTTCCAAGTTCGGTCCCGTCGAGAACGTGGAAATGTCGCGGATCAAAAAAATTTCGGGACCCGCGCTGCACCGCTCTTGGCTCAACATTCCGCATGTCACCCACAATGATGAGGCCGACATCACGGAACTGGACAGCTATCGCAAAGATATGGACACGATGGCCAAAGAGAACGGGTATCGTGTTACCCTGCTCTCTTTTGTCATCAAGGCCTCGGTCAGTGCTCTGAAAACCCATTGGGAATTCAACAGCTCAATCCATCCAGATGGCGATAAACTGATTAAAAAGGCGTTTTATAATATCGGGTTTGCGGCGGATACACCGAACGGTTTGATGGTTCCGGTCATCAAGGACGCTGACCGCAAAGGATTGGTCGAGATTTCCAAGGAATTGGGCGAGCTGAGCGGTAAGGCCCGTGCAGGCGAGTTGAAGGCTGCTGAGATGCAGGGTGCGACTTTCACCATCTCGTCGCTGGGTGGCATAGGCGGCACCAGCTTTACACCCATCGTGAATGCCCCAGAAGTTGCGATTTTGGGACTGACACGCTCCAAAATGGCACCAGTCTGGAACAAAACGACCGAGACCTTTGAACCGCGTCTGATGCAACCTCTGTCTCTCAGCTATGACCACCGCGCGGTGGACGGGGCTTTGGCGGCACGCTTCTGCGTCACGCTCAAGACGCTGTTGGCTGATATGCGCAAGCTGATGTGGTAAGGAGATCAAATAATGGACGTTAAAGTACCCGATATAGGCGATTTTACGGATGTCCCGGTTGTGACCGTTTTGGTCAGCGTGGGTGATCTCGTTTCCGCAGAAGATCCGTTGATTGAGGTTGAAAGCGACAAGGCCACGATGGAGGTCCCATCGCCAGCTGCTGGTAAGGTGACTGCGATATCAGTTTCCGAAGGTGACACAGTGTCCGAAGGCTCCGTCATTCTCAGCCTGGACAGCGCCGGTGGCGCGGCGGACGCCGAAGCCTCCTCGCTTGGCGAGGGGGGCGAGAAGGCCGCCACATCGTCTGCCCCTCTGGCAGTCGCTCCACAAGGAACGGCAACCGGTCTTGGTGATATCCATGCCGAAGTTGTGGTTCTGGGGTCCGGTCCTGGTGGTTATACGGCTGCGTTCCGGGCTGCGGATCTTGGCAAAAAAGTCGTTTTGATTGAAAAAAACCCAACGCTGGGCGGTGTGTGTCTTAACGTGGGATGTATCCCGTCAAAAGCTTTGCTGCATGTGGCCAAAGTCATCACCGAGGCTGAGGAAATGGGCAGTCATGGGGTGACATTCGGTAAACCAGAGATAAACCTTGATGAGTTGCGCAGCTTTAAAGATGGGGTTGTCAGTCAACTGACTGGGGGCCTTGAGGGGCTGTCCAAAGGTCGTAAGGTTCAGGTTATACGCGGTCACGGTCATTTTGCGGGTCCGAATATGATCCATGTGGATAATGACGGGATCACATCTACGGTAAGCTTTGATCATTGCATTATTGCGGCGGGGTCCGAGCCGGTCGCCCTTCCGTTTATTCCGCAGGATGATCCCCGTGTCATCGATAGCACAGGCGCACTAGAGCTTCAGGATATTCCCGAGCGCATGCTTGTTCTTGGGGGTGGTATTATTGGGCTGGAGATGGCGTGCGTGTACGACGCTCTGGGATCCAAGGTCACCGTGGTCGAATTGATGGACCAGATCATTCCCGGTGCTGACAAGGACATCGTGAAGCCGCTGATGACCCGGATCAAGGGACGCTATGAAAATATTTTCCTCAAGACCAAAGTCACCGCCGTCGAGGCGCTGGACGAAGGGCTTAGGGTCACGTTTCAAGATGGCTCCGGGGAAACTTTTTCAGACATGTTTGATAAGGTCTTGGTCGCGGTTGGGCGCACGCCTAATGGCAAAAAGATCGGGGCCGAGCAGGCTGGTGTGATGGTGGACGATCGTGGCTTTATTGCTGTGGATAGTCAGCAGCGCACGGGTGTTCCACATATCTTTGCGATTGGCGATCTTGTAGGGCAGCCCATGTTGGCTCACAAAGCAGTGCACGAAGGCAAAGTCTCTGCCGAAGTTTGTGCCGGACAAAAGCGTCACTTTGATGCCAAGATTATTCCCTCGGTTGCCTACACGGATCCAGAGGTGGCGTGGTGTGGCGTGACCGAAACAGATGCAAAAGCCAAAGGGATTGCCTTTGAAAAAGGCGTGTTTCCTTGGGCTGCCTCGGGAAAATCATTATCTAATGGTCGGTCTGAAGGTGTGACAAAGCTTTTGTTTGACCCCGAAGATCAGCGTGTGATCGGTGCCTGTATCGTTGGGTCAAATGCGGGCGATCTGATTTCCGAGGTCGCCTTGGCGATCGAAATGGGGGCAGATGCAGTGGATTTGGGGCATACAATACATCCTCACCCCACGTTGTCCGAAACTGTAAATTTCGCCGCTGAGATGTTTGAGGGCACAATCACCGATCTGATGCCGCCAAAGAAAAAGAAAAAACATTAGGTCGTCTGAGACGGTTTGAAAAAAGGCCTGCCGTGATGCGTGGGCCTTTTTTTACATTAGTTGACGTCTTTTGGTTTGGCTGGTGTCAGAGTTTGCCAGTTTGGGCATA
>JAQXDR010000184.1 GCA_029251265.1 Pseudoprimorskyibacter sp.
CGGGACTTCGACCGGCAGGTCGCGGAAATTCAGATCCGCGTTGCCGTTCTCAACCGCTACACCGCTCTTGGCATACCTGTTACTGAGGTCGCAGGCTAAATCCGTCCGGGGAAAGGGGAAGCATGTCCCTCACCTGATTTGTGCAACAAAGTCTTTGATGGGTGAAAGGGTTCGTCAATATAGTGGTCTACAACCTTATGGACCTATTCGCCTCCTGATACTGCCCTGATGCGTTGTATCATCAAGCCAAAAATGCGACGGGTTTTGTCCGCTTCTGCACGCCAGATTCTCGGTATGCCGCGTTCCAAGGTGCTGACAATACGTCAATCAGTGTTCGAAAAGTAATCTGCAAGGCGACAAAACACACAACACGTCACTCAGTGCTTTACCACCACTTCAACACAGATCTGCTAGGGTTACTTCACATATCTAAAACGCGATTGGAGTCAGGTCCAACCGAGGTAGAATTGCCCCTCAGTCTTTGGAAATGGTCACAGGCCCGTCTTGGTATATCGCTATACTTGAACATCTGCGACATGACGTAGACCTGTTGATAGCAACAATGATCAAGGTCGAAACTCATACAAAACCGCAGATATGTCGTCTTCGGCTTTGGCAGAGTTTGATCTTATGTTGCAAAGGCTCCAGTATAAATCATCCAGAAATTCGGTTCCAGATTTATTGCTATTTGCGATAACCAGTTCCAGTAAACCGGTGCTGTCCAGAAAGCTGCCATCAGGCATCTCGGACTCTGTGAAACCGTCTGAATAAAGTAAAAGTTTATCCCCTGGCTGCAAAAGAACGTCGTGCCCTTCGAACACAGCAGCCGACAATAGCCCAATAGGCATACCAGAGTCACCGATAAATCGATGCTGGCCATTTTTGGCAATCAATAATGGAGGAGGATGACCAGCTTGAACATAACGTACCCGCCCACTGATCATATCCGCTGTGGCCAAAAGCATGGTCAAATACTCAGACCCAGCAGGATCTGCCGCCAAATTGGCATTCAAATCTTTTGCGACATCCTCTGGTTTTCTAAGAGAATACAAAGAACCCCGCTTTTCCAATGCGATATTTTGAGCTGGGAAATCGGCAGATAAATAGCTTGCCACGCGTGCAGAAACCAGCGCAGACGTGATCCCATGGCCTGATACGTCGATATTATAAAAAGCCACACGATTTCTGTTGGCTTGAAACATTCCAACAAGGTCGCCTCCAACATGACCACAAGGGCGCAAGAGCAAGCTAATGTGGCCATGGTCCACTTTCATATGTCGCTTAGGAACAAGCGCTTGCTGAATTTTCCTTGCCTGTTGAAGGTCTTTATCCAAAGCGTCGTACAGCGTCAGCAATTCGTTCATCTTTTCAGAGATAAGCCGGTTTTTGTTGCTAAGTTCACGCTCCATCGCAAGAATGCGCACACCAGCATTGATGCGCGCGCGCAGTTCGTTATTGCTAACCGGCTTTGTCATGAAATCATCTGCACCCGCATCAAGTCCCAAAGCGACCTCGGATTTTTCATTTTTAGACGTTAACAAAATAAAATACGCATAGGAATCTTGCGATATTTCTCGGAACTTTTTACAGAAATCCAAGCCGGACATGCCCGGCATCATCCAGTCTGACAAGATAAGATCGGGGCGGAAGCTAAGGCAAAGATCCAAAGCAACCTCTCCACTGTCGGCTTCTTGAATTTCCACATCCCACCATGCAAGCATGGCGCTTATGATACGCCGCTGTGTCCGGCTGTCATCCACAATCAAAATTCGCCTTACAGTGCGCGTATCCGCGTGACCCTGGTGGGTAAGGGTAGAGCCCCTTGGAACGCTTTGCATAACCGAATCCTGATTTGTTGGTCAGATCGTCTTAAGCTGAGCTGCTTAAAACGCCGTAAACTTAAAAATTATGCGTGTAGAGAAGTATCAACGCGTTTTTTACACAAACATAGTAGAGACCACTCAGGAGGTTATTACATGATTGATTGGGAACGTGTCCAAGAACTGCAAGACGAGATTGGACCAGAACATATGCAAGAAGTCATTGAGCTGTTTATAACGGAGGTTGAGGAACAGCTTGCTGGCCTCAATCACACGCTAGACATAGTTGATCTTGGCAAAGCAATCCATTTTCTCAAGGGTTGCAGTTTGAACATCGGCTTTAGGGTCGTTGCGAAACTTTGTCGACAGCTCGAAGAAGAAGCAGCAGAAGGCACCTTAGATCTCGAAAACATTCAAAACCTGAAGGCTGCCTTTCAAAAATCCCGATTTAGTTTCGAAGCTGATTTCCATAAGAACATGGTGCATCATCACAGTGTCGATCTCGGTGTTCGAAAAGCAGGCACATGAGAATTTCTAAATAAGAAACTGCGCAAGCAAATCATCGTCAGTTATGTCTTTGTAATCTAATCCCTCGGCTTTCAATTTTGCGAATAAAACATCAAAATTAGAGGCTGAGGCGGTCTCGATTCCTATCAAAACGGATCCAAAATTCCGGGCCGACTTCTTGAGGTATTCAAACCGCGCTATATCGTCTTCCGGACCAAGATAATCCAAAAAGTCCTTCAAAGCACCGGGCCTTTGCGGCATGCGAAGAATAAGATATTTCTTGATACCAGAGAATCGTTGTGCGCGTTCCTTGACCTCGGGAAGACGTTCAAAGTCAAAATTCCCGCCTGACGCGACGCAGACCACGCTTCGACCCTGAATCGCCTGTCCTAAGTCCTTGAGCGCATCAATTGACAAAGCGCCGGCAGGTTCCAAAACCATGCCCTCGACGTTCAGCATTTCAAGCATAGTCAAACAAATACGATCTTCTGGGATCGTCAATGTACTGGCAAGCCCAACGGATGAAAGGCGTTCAAATGTGCGTACTCCAATCCGGGCAACAGCAGCCCCATCTGCGAAAGTATCTACCCCAGGCAGGGTTACGGGCCGTCCAGCGGTCAGCGCTGCCCGAAGACAAGCCCCCCCTGATGGTTCCACAAAGTTATATTGAACGCGGGTATCAAAATAGCCCAGCATGCCAGCCGAAAGACCACCCCCCCCGACCGGCACCACTAGGTGGTCTGGCAAGCCACCCATTTGGTCTTCTATTTCAGCAGCAACTGTCGCTTGTCCCATGATCACATCGTCATCATCAAACGGGGACAAGAAATGTCCTCCCTCTGCGGCCGCGAAAGCCTGTGCCGCACCGAGACATTCGTCAAAATAATCCCCGATCAGCCGTATTTCGACAAAATCACCACCAAAAATACGCGTCTTTTGAATTTTTTGTGCAGGCGTTGTCACAGGCATGAAAATCACGCCACGTTTGCCCAAATGACCACACATGTACGCAACACCCTGCGCATGATTGCCGGCACTGGCACATACGAAAAGGTCCGCGTTGCCTTGTCGGGTCATCGCCAAAAATGCGCCGCGCAGCTTGTAACTGCGCACAGGACTTAAATCCTCACGTTTGAGATAAATCTCTGCACCAAAGCGATTGGAAAGATGGGCATTGCGCATCAACGGTGTGGCTGGAAACACACCACGCATCTGCTGTTGTGCGTCGCGTACTTGGGCCTGAAAATTATCCATATCTCTTTGGTGCCGCAGTCTACAGATTCCGTCAATCTTTCCGCGCAGGTTAAACGGCTGTGGAAGCTGCGACAGACCGTAGCATCGTCCATCAGCGCTATGTTTTTAGAGCGCCCCCCCCCTGCTTTTTCCCTTTTCGGAGCGAGCGCCACTCTCAAGCAAAAGCCATATGCTTTAAATGTCAAAATTTACACCCTAAGCCACAAGGCGGATGACTTGCTCGACCGAACAAAAACAGATACCCCGCCGACGGTACATTCAAAAAAGGATCTCGCTTATGTCTGCGCCCAAAAAAGTTGTTCTGGCCTATTCTGGTGGGCTTGATACTTCGATCATTCTAAAATGGTTGCAGACCGAGTACGGATGTGAGGTGGTGACCTTTACCGCCGACTTGGGACAGGGCGAAGAACTAGAGCCTGCGCGCAAGAAAGCTGAATTGCTGGGGATAGCTCCCGAAAATATCTACATCGAAGACGTTCGCGAAGAATTTGTGCGTGACTTTGTGTTTCCCATGTTTCGGGCAAATGCGGTCTACGAAGGTCTGTATCTGCTTGGAACATCAATCGCGCGTCCGTTGATCTCAAAACGTCTGGTGGAAATTGCTGCTATGACAGGGGCCGATGCTGTGGCACATGGCGCAACCGGGAAGGGCAACGATCAAGTTCGGTTTGAATTGGCGGCCTATGCACTGAATCCTGCGATCAAGGTGATCGCCCCTTGGCGGGAATGGGATCTATCATCACGCACAAAACTTATCAGCTTTGCCGAAGAACACCAAATTCCAATTGCCACCGACAAGCGTGGCGAAGCGCCATTCTCAGTAGACGCCAACTTGCTGCACACTTCATCCGAAGGCAAAGTTCTGGAAGATCCAGCAGTTCCAGCGCCGGATTATGTCTATCAACGCACCGTTCATCCCGAGGATGCACCAGACACGCCAGAAGAGATCGAAATTGGTTTCAAATCTGGGGATGCTGTTAGCATAAATGGTGAGGCGCTGAGCCCGGCAACAATCCTCACGCGTTTAAATGAATATGGCGGACGACATGGGATTGGTCGCCTTGATCTGGTTGAGGGCCGCTTTGTTGGGATGAAGTCGCGCGGCATTTACGAAACACCCGGCGGTACCATCCTGCTTGAGGCGCATCGCGGTATTGAACAGATTACGCTTGATCGTGGGGCAGCCCATCTCAAAGACGAACTGATGCCCCGTTATGCCGAACTTATCTATAACGGTTTTTGGTTCAGCCCCGAACGCGAGATGTTGCAAGCCCTGATAGACCACAGCCAAGAGCATGTCACAGGCACAGTTCGGCTCAAGTTATACAAAGGCAGTGTGCGCACCATTGCCCGTTGGTCTGATCATTCCCTGTATTCCGAGGCACATGTCACCTTTGAAGACGACGCCGGTGCATACGACCAGAAAGATGCCGCTGGGTTTATACAATTAAATGCCCTGCGCTTAAAACTTTTGGCAGCCCGAAAACAGCGGCTTGGCAACGCATAAGCTATAGATCCAATCTGAAAGGCCGTCCGATGACGCATGCCCTTTCAGATTGGAAGCACATAGCGATCGCTTTTTGATATCACCCGCCCCTAAGGGCGTGCACCTCTGCTAGATCAGGAATCACGTCAGCGGTGCCATGACGTGTGACCATCAGCGCCGCCGCATCCGACGCCAGTGATAACGCTTGTTCCATTGGCATGCCGCGATCAAGAGCCGCAACAAGATACCCCGTGAATGTGTCACCAGCACCGGTTGTGTCGACAGGGTCGACTTTGCGGGCAGGTACCAGATGATCTGTTCCAAGACGTGGGTTTAGCCAGAGCGCGCCTTTTGACCCGAGCGTTATGACAACATCTTGGACGGGCAAAGCGCGAGGTTCTAGACCTGTACTTGCGTGCAATTGCCTTGCTTCTACCTCGTTCAGAACCAGCATATCCAATAACGGCAAAACCTGTTCCACCGCACTGGCGTCAAACGGCGCAGCAGCATAAACAACCCGCAACCCCTGCGCACGCGCCATGCGCGCCCCTTCGATGCCACCGCTGGTTTCGTTTTGGAACAAAAAGAAATCGCCTGCTCTCGCTTCGGCAAATGCAGTTGCCAAGTGCGCTGTGCCTATGGCTTGATTGGCCCCGGGAAACAACAAGATCATGTTTTCACCCATCTTATCAACGGCGATCACCGCATGGCCGGTGGGGGCATCAACGGAAAAGATGTGCCGCGTATCAACACCATATTCAAAAAGCCGATCAGCAGCCCACTGGCCATCCGCCCCTATGGCCCCGATGTGGATGGTGCGCGCCGCAGCACGTGCAGCTGCGACAGACATATTCGCGCCTTTTCCACCCAGACCCTGAACGCGCGACTGCGCGGCGAGTGTCTCCCCGGCACTGGGAATATGTGGAACACGATATGTCAGATCGGCATTGATCGATCCAAGATTAAAAATCGGCATAGTGATCTCCACAAAGTAATAGCTTGGGGTTGAAACACCCACAGTTCATTTGCCAAATGCACTGTGGACTGTCTGACAAGATTAGTTGCCTGATTATCCCACCTTGCAAGACGCCAGAACGGCCATGTTCAAAATATCATTGGCCGTCATGTTCGTTGAACAAATTTGAATAGGCTTGTCCACGCCGGCCAGAATTGGACCAATAACCGTTGCGCCAGCCATCTCTTGCATTAGTTTAACAGATATCGAAGCCGAGTGCCGCGCCGGGACGACCAGGATATTGGCAGGCCCGCTTAGGCGTTGGAAAGGATAGTTTTCTTGGGCCTTGGCATTCAGGGCCACATCAACTGTCATCTCACCCTCATATTCAAAATCTACGCCCCGTGCGTCCAGCACCTTGGGGGCGAGGGCCATTTTTTCCGCCCGCTCCGAGACCGGGTAACCAAAAGTCGAAAAGGAGACAAACGCCACCCGGGGCTCAAGCCCGAGGTGGCGGGCCACCTCGGCTGCGCGGGTGGCGATGGTTGCCAGATCGTTTTCGTCAGGCCATTCCTGAACAAGCGTATCTGCGATCAACACGATCCGTCCCCGCAACAATAATGCGGTCACTCCCGCCACACCATTGGCCGCGTCAGCATCAAACACGTGGTTAATGTTTTCGAGAACATGTGCAGATTTTCGTGTCGCACCACTGACCAATCCGTCACCCTGACCATGGGCCAGCATCAGCGCACTGAACACATGCCTGTCGCGCGCTGCGAGCCGGTGAATATCATGCTGATCATATCCTCTGCGCCGCAGACGGCTATACAAAAACTCTTTGTATGTTTCCAGATGACGCGTATTGGCGGCATTGACCACTTCCAGTTCACGCACTGCATCGCCCATGCCCGCAGCTTCCAGTTTTTCGCGCACATCGGTTTCGCGCCCCACGATCAATGCCTTTCCAAGACCAGATCGCTGATACATGACCGCTGCACGCAGAACACGCGGATCATCGCCTTCGGCAAAAATCATCCGCGCCTGCGCTGCCCGGGCCCGGGCATTTATGCCACGCAAAACCGACGCAGACGGATCCATACGGCTTTTCAAAGATTGTTCGTAAGCTTCCATGTCCACGATAGGACGTCGCGCTGCACCGGTGTCCATGCCCGCGCGCGCCACAGCAGGCGGAATACGGTGAATCAACCTAGGATCAAAAGGCGTTGGGATAATGTAATCACGACCAAAGGAAAGGTTTTTGCCATAGGCAAGAGCGACTTCATCAGGAACGTCTTCACGGGCAAGTTCTGCCAAAGCCTCGGCACAGGCAATTTTCATCTCGTCATTAATCGCACGCGCATGGATATCCAAAGCACCGCGGAACAGATAGGGAAAACCAAGCACATTGTTTACCTGATTGGGATAATCACTGCGCCCTGTTGCAACTATGGCATCTGCGCGAACCTCGTGAGCCTCTTCTGGCGTTATCTCTGGATCTGGGTTGGCCATGGCAAAGATGACCGGGTTATCTGCCATGCTTAGGACCATGTCTTGGGTCACTGCGCCTTTTGCCGAAACTCCTAGAAAAACATCCGCCTGCACCATGGCTTCTTCGAGTGATCGTGCATCTGTCTTGATTGCATGAGCAGATTTCCACTGGTTCATACCCTCAGTGCGACCTTGATAGATCACGCCTTTTGTATCGCATATGATACAGTTGTTGTGCCTAGCCCCCATCCGTTTAAGCAATTCAATACACGCAATTCCTGCCGCCCCGGCGCCATTCAAAACGATCTTGACGTCTTGCATTTTTTTGCCGCTGATGTGCAGAGCATTCAGCAAACCAGCTGCACAAATCACAGCCGTCCCGTGCTGATCATCGTGAAAGACGGGGATGTCCATTTCCTCTTTCAGGCGCTGCTCGATGATGAAGCATTCAGGCGCCTTAATATCTTCGAGGTTAATACCACCAAAGGTCGGGCCCATCAGGCGAACGGCCTTGCAGAATTCATCAGGGTCTTCGGTATCAAGCTCGATGTCGATCGAATTCACATCGGCAAAGCGTTTGAACAGAACACTTTTGCCTTCCATCACGGGTTTGGACCCTAATGCACCAAGGTTTCCAAGCCCAAGAACAGCCGTTCCATTTGATATGACTGCAACGAGGTTTCCCTTGTTGGTGTAGTCATACGCCACCTCAGGTGTCTTTGCGATTTCCTCGCAAGGAACCGCAACTCCCGGAGAATAGGCCAGTGACAAGTCGCGCTGCGTTGTCATGGGAACTGTGGCTTGCACCTCCCATTTGCCGGGTGTGGGTTCAAGGTGAAAGGCGAGCGCCTCTTCGCGAGTAAGCTTGGGCTTGGGCATCGGGATGTTCTTTTCATTGGGACATGTGGATCAAAGAGAGGCATTTCGCAGTTCATTATATGCAAAGACGCAAATGGATACAGATCGTCTTGTCATGCTACTGACGCTGGGTCACACCCCCGATGATTGATTACGCAATTGCTTTGATAGCTGGGCGCATGACGCCAAAATGGACGCAGAATATACAGATGTCTAGATGGCGTTCAAAACAGCTTTGGGAGGCGGCGGCGGGCCAGAACACAGATCCACCGGCAGGCTGAAAAGGTCGATCCGAAATCAGTACCGTTTCATTTGGCACGGAATTTTGATAGGTCCGACGGCTTTGTTAGTTTTTTTATTGTAAGACATATCGAAAACATGATCAGCGCGGGCGCTAATGCCGGCGATTCAGAATTGGCGAATTCATTAAAGTTACAAGCGATCCTGCGTGAGACGACTTTTCAAAAGATCGCCAGTTCTGGTGAGTATTGGGTGCCCAACCATTGAAAAGGCTGTATTAATCTGCTTGAGCGCCCGCAGCGTTTCTTGGTGAATGTTGCTGGTCTCGATACTTTCAGCCAGCCCCTCGCGAAGCCGCCCAATATGGCTGCGCTGCAGCTTTTGTTCGACCTTTCTGATGGTTTCTTTGGCAGCAACCAATTCCCGCGCTTCTGCGGGATTTTGGTTCATCATCACGTTCAGAGCCAACTGAACATTGCTTTGAACACGGTCTGTGAAATCCCGAATCTCGTTACGGCCCTGTTGCGAAAATTGTACCTTTTGGACATCCAGCCGTCGTGCAAGATCCAACATGATCCGCGCAATGGCGTCGGATGCAGAATCCAGGCTGGACGAAATCGAGGCCAGTTCCATCGAACGTTGACTAAGCTGTTCGTCCAAGCCCTTTTGACCCAAACGCGCGAGGTACAGTTTTATGTCAAGATGTGTTTGCTTAATCGCCCTATCTTGTTCTTCGATCATATTTGCGGTGGAGGCATTCCATTGATCATACAACGGATCGACTGCATTTAGCATTTTCTCGATCTTTTGCCCCATGCCCAAAAGCTCCCGCGCGGCGCAATCAATAGCACGCTTGGGACGATCAAGCAGGGCTGGATCAAGAAGGCTGACCTCATCAAGCATACCGTTCGAGACCGTTCTTTCACTCATGAAATAGGAGAAAACGGACGTAATCGGCCCCACAATTGGCACAGTCAGCACAACAAGGATCACATTAAAGGCCAAGTGCAAGTTGATCGATTGTTGTGCAGGTGCGGCCCCCAGATACAACAACAGCTCCGGCATTACAGCAATCGTCAAAGCAGCCACAATAGCGCCCCCACCCCGTAGGATCAGGTTGGCCATAACCATCCTGCGTGCTGCGAGTGGCGCAGTATACGTCAGCCCATAGGCGATCAGGCCACCACCCAAATTCGCCCCCAAAATCATAGCCGCGGCTGCAGGTGCGGGCAGAATGGACTGTCCTGCCAGAGTGACGAAAAGAAGGACCGCCGCCACGCTAGAGTGGACCCCCCAAGCAAAAACAGCACCAATGACAAAAGCCGTGAACAAATCGCGACCGAGATAGGCCATGATTGCCTTGGTCCCAACATTGGACATCATCGGCTGCGTCGCATCACGGATCATATCCAAGGACACAAAGATCAGCGCAAGTCCTATTAATATACGACCAATTTGGCGCGTATTACTTCCCTCTCCACGCAGGAAAATTGTGACGCCAAACAAAAGCAGCACGGGGATCAATATAGGTTGCCGAACCATCAGTAGCTGCGTCACCAAAGCCGAGCCGACATCTGCCCCTAATAAAATGACAAGACCCGTTGCCGTCGCAAGCCCCCCTTTTGCGACGAAATTCGAAACCAGTACCGCAACAGCCGTCGCGCTTTGCAGAAAAACAGCAGCACCCATACCAGTACCGACCGCGAGCAGCCTGTTTTTCGCCGAGTGTCGCAACCAGATACGCAAAGGAGCAGCAAAACCGCGTTCAACACCTGTGCGCACCAGACGTACGGCCCAAATCAACAATGCCGCTGCGCCAGCAATCTGAATTATTATTTGAATGGCGTGTGGTTCGCTCAAAGGTGGGCCTACTATCAAGGAATGAAATCAAAAGGGAAAGGGACCAGATCCTGCAATAGGCCCTATACGAACTGTCTGGAAACCGGAACTCCAACGATGCAGCAGACAGCCATCTTGTTGCGTCATAAATCCGACAGAGGCATCCTCGCGGCAATCATACGCAAATGTGCTGCAAGGTGACGGCGACGTTATCGCGATATGCCCTGCCACATCTCCCACTATCATATTGTGAACATGTCCGCAAACGATGCGCAAAGTCCCGCGATATCCGCGTAGAATTTCTTGAAAAGCATCTTGATTGGTCAATCCAATACTATCCATGAACCCGATACCACAGGCAAAAGGCGGATGGTGTAATGCCAGCAATACCGGGGCGCCATCAGCTCGGGACAAAGCCGCGCGCAGGAACAACAAACTTTCCGATGATAAAGTTCCGTAACCGTGACCTTCAACCAAAGTATCAAGCCCGATTAGATGAATTCCCCCAACTGTGTTATCAAAATTCAAAAACCCACGGGCGGGCATGTTTTCTTTAAACGCCACACGCAGCGCCTCGCGCACATCGTGGTTGCCCGGGATTACGTAGATTGGCAAGTCAAGCGGTGCGATAAGTGATTTGAAGTGAGAATAGCTTTCCGCGCTTCCATCGTCGCTCAAGTCGCCAGAAATAAGCAAACCCTCTATCGGTCCTATTTGATCACGTATCGACGCGATCCGCTGAACCAACTGGCTTAGGGCCATTGCGGTATCGAGCCTATCGGAAACAAGTTTACCGCTCGGAACGATATGCGTGTCCGAAATCTGTAAAATTGCCGTCATTTGATACCTGCGCGCAGGAAAGCCTGAACAAACTGACGTTGGAAAACCAGGAATGCGATAAGCAAAGGTGCCACAGACATCAAAGTCGCGGCCGATATAACACTGATATCAACACCATTTTCCGGTGCACCAAAAATTGACAGGCCAACGGTCAAGGGCCGTGTTTCGGGCGAATTGGTGACAATCAAAGGCCACAAAAAGTTGTTCCAATGCGTAGAAACTGAGACGAGTGCATATGCCAAATATGTCGGGCGCGCCAAAGGAACGTACACGCGCCAAAGTATGCCAAGCAAACCGCATCCTTCGATACGGGCGGCTTCGTGCAGTTCGATAGGGACACCTTTGAACGCCTGCCGCATCAAAAATATACCAAATGCACTGGCCATATAGGGCATGCCAACACCCAAAACCGTGTCAAATAAACCCAACCGAGAAACCATGGCATAGTTTTCGACGATCAGCACTTCTGGTAGGATGAACAACTGCATCAGCACCAAAATAAAGACGTAATCTTTGCCCGGAAATCTAAGCTGTGCGAAGGCAAATCCCGCCAATGTGGTCAACACGAACTGTCCCAGTAAAATCACCGTTACCAACAGAAACGTATTGAGGAAATATTTTAGCCAAGGGGCACCCGCCCAAGCGACGCGGAAGTTATCGAGTGTCCAAGCCGAAAACAAATTGAGATTAACCGCATCTGATGTGGAGTGGGTCGCTGCCCAGAACGCGAACAGTAGCGGTGCAATCCAAATGATGGCCAACAAAATTGCGCCAAAACTGTCCATAAATTTGATCAGGCTTTTCATTGATAGTGCGTCCTTCTGTCCAGATAGAAAAACTGAACGGCTGCAACGACACCCAGCACGGCAATGACCATGATCGTCATCGCTGCGGCGCTTGGTGCATCAAAGAAGGCAAACGCCATTTCCCAGATGTAGTACAAGATCAGCTTTGATGCGTCAGACGGGCCACCTTTGGTCAGTATGAACAGGTGATCGATCAGCTTGACGGAATTGATAATCGCATTCACTGCGATGAAAAGCGTCGTCGGCATCAGCAAGGGTAACACGATGCGACGCGTGTAGGTCCACCGACTGGCACCTTCAATGTCGGCGGCTTCTTTCAGATCCTCTGGAATGGTTTGCAAGGCAGCAAGGTAGAAAATCATGAAAAAGCCAGCTTCCTTCCAGATTGTTACGATTATGATCGCCCACAACGCTGTTTCGGGCTGGCCGAGCCAATTTACAGAAGGCAGGCCAAACACGCTGCCAATCTGGTCCAGAACACCAAGTCCCGGCGTATAGAAAAAGAGCCAAAGGTTCGCAGCGGCAATCATCGGCAGCACCGTCGGTGTAAAATAGGCCGTTCGGACAAAGCCACGTGCTGAGATTTTGGAATTCGCCCAAAGCGCCATGGACAGCGCGATAAAGATCGAAACGGGTATCGTTACACCCGCATAAAGAAGATTGTTTTTAACCACGAGCCAGAAGGTCGGGTCCGCAAAAAGATCCGTGTAATTTTCCCCACCGACAAATTCAGATGGTCTGCGGCGCGTACCACGCGAAAACAGGCTAGACCAAAGCGTGGCAATGGAGGGGTAGAAGGCAAAAAGCGTTAGCAAAACAGCCGCAGGAGACAACAAGAGCCAGCCATAGATGGCCTGCCTGCGACGTTCAAGATTGGCATGGGCTGACATACAAGCGGCTCCAGGATCTTGGAAAAATAGGCCGGCGCACTCAACGCACCGGCCTAGACTGTGTGTTACTGGTAGTCTTTAAGCAGCCGGACCGCAGCGGCTTGCGCCTCTGCCAAGGCTTCTGCAGGCTCTTGTGCTCCGGTCAACGCGGATTGGATCGCATTGTTCAGGCCACTGCGCACACGCGCTGTCTCGAAGGTCGAGAATTCTGCAACAGCATTTTCCAACTGGTTCCGCGCGACAAGTGCAGGCGGAAATTCGGATGTGTAGCTTTTCAATGCTTCCGTCTCATAGGCTGCGGGCGACACGCCCATGTAGCCTGTGCCGATGGACCATGCGGCTGCCTGTTCTGGCGACGTCATGAACTGCATCAGTTTCAAAGCCGCGGCACGCTCTTCGTCAGTTGTGTCTTTGAACAGGTAGAAGTTGCCACCACCGGTTGGCGAACCAAGACGTACATTGGCAGGTAATTCCGCCACGCCAAAATCAAAGCTTGCGCCTTTTTTCACTGCCGTCAGGTTGCCTGTTGAATGCCACATCATTGCTGTCTGGCCTTCCAGAAACGCCTGGCGCAATGTGCCCCATTCAACCGTGCCTGTTGGCATGATGCCATGCTCGATCGACAGGGATTTCCAGAACTCCAAAGTCTCGACGACAGTAGGATCATCGAAATATGTTGTCAGGCCATCGCCGGACATGACCTCTTTACCGTTCTGAATCGCCAACGCCTGGAACATCCAATATGGATACCCGGTGGACGGGATCATCAGACCATATGTGCCATCACCGGTTAAAGCTTTGCCCATCTCGATCATTTCGTCCCACGTGGTCGGTGGTGCTTCAGGATCAAGACCGGCGGCGCGAAACAGGTCCTTGTTGTAGTAGGCCACAATTGTTGAACGTTGGAATGGAATACCCCAAGTCTGGCCTTCGATTTGGCCATTTGCCATCAATGCGGGGTAAAAGCTGTTCAGCCATTCTTGGTCCGCATCCGTGGTCGCGACATCTTCAAATGGCAGAACCAAGTCCTGCTCGATCAGGTCGTATGCATCAATCGAAAACATGACTGCCAGCTGGGCAGGTTCACCCGACGCAAGCGCGGAAAGTGCCCGTACGCGTGTGTCATCGTAGTTGCCCGAGTAGATTGCATTGACCGAAATGTCGGGGTTTGCAGCCTCAAAATCTGCGACAATGCCATCGACGACCTGCGTCAATGCACCGCCAACCGCAATCGGATAGTACATTGTCAATTCGGTTTCAGCCATAGCTGGAACTGCAAGGCCTGCGGCCATGGCGGTGGCCAGACCCAAACCCGTTTTAGTATATAGCTTCATTGGTTTTTCTCCCTTGGTTGTATTCGTTATTTACGTGCCTGCGTGGCATTCAACCAGTCAGTCGCTGGCCATCTGCATCGAAAACATGCAGGCTTTCATCTTGGAAATCGATGTCGATTTCAGACCCTTCCGCGACCATTGCCAAGCCCGGCTTCAACACGCATAATCCCGATGCTCCGGCATGATCCAGACCAATCAAGGTCTCGGCACCTAGAAATTCGCTTTCAGTAACCACACACCGCAGCCGCCCTTGACCACTGGGTACGATTTGGATGTTTTCCGCACGAATTCCGACGGTTGCACTATTATCAAAGACCGAAGCAAAAGCGGTCGCATCAATTAACGCCATCGGAGGTGCGCCAACAAACTCGGCCACAAAGGTATTGTTGGGCCGACTATAAAGATCGTCAGGCGAGCCAATCTGTTGGATATGACCATCTTTCATCAGAACCACAGTGTCTGCCATGCTCATGGCCTCTGTCTGATCGTGCGTAACGTATACCACAGTTATCCCCAAGTCGCGTTGCAGCTTTTTGATATCTTTGCGCACTGCGTTTCGCAGCTTGGCATCTAGGTTTGACAGCGGTTCATCCATAAGGCAGAGCCGCTGCCCCGCTACGATCGCGCGCGCCAAAGCGACGCGTTGACGCTGACCACCAGACAATTCACCCGGCTTTCGGCGTTCGTATCCTAACAAACCGGTAATTTCGAGGGCACGATGAAGCTTTACCTGACGCTCTTTTTTCGAGACGCGGCGCACCTTAAGTCCAAAAACAACGTTTTCCGCAACAGACAGGTGCGGGAACAAAGCGTAAGACTGGAAAACCATCGACAGGTTTCGGTCCGATGCAGCGCTTGTTGTCACATCTTTACCGTCAATTGAAATAGTGCCTTCGTCAGGCAACTCTAAGCCTGCCAAAAGGCGCAGGGTCGTGGATTTTCCGCATCCGGATGGCCCCAATAACGCCGTGAAACTACCCTCGGGAATGTCCAAAGATATCCCTTCGACGCCCAGCTGGCCATTCCAACGCTTCGCAACGCCGTCAAGTTTTACAAACGAGGATGGTGTCATGGTGCGTATCCTTCAGCCACAAGCAGGCTTTCACTAATTTTAGATATTAATGGCGCGAACCGATCATCAGGTAGCCGATCAACTATGACCCGATCTACGTCCGCTATATTGCTACCAAACGCCGGCGCCTGGCGGCCAAATTTTGACCCATCTACTACCAGTAAGGAGCGTTGCGCGTTTTCACATATTTTTTGCCGGGCCTGAACCTCGGTCGTGTGAAATTCCAGCATCCCTCCATCGTCCGCGATTCCCGCGGCGCCAAATACTGCAAAATCGGCGCGAAACCTGCCAAAAAACTCTAGGACATCATTTCCAAGGATGTCGCGATCAGGCAAACGCAGCTCTCCACCTGGCAGAATGATCCTATTTGACACCTCTTCACTCAGCGCCATCGCAGCACTCAGATTATTGGTGATGACAGTCAGCCCCTTGCGATGCCGCAAAGCTTGGGCCACTTGCAAAGGCGTGGAGCCGATGGATATGAATAATGTAGATCCATCAGGAATAAGGCTGGCCGCCGCATCACCAATAGCCCGCTTGCCCGAAAGATTAGTATCAACACGTTGATCAAACGGAGTATTCAAAAACTCTTCGCTAAGCTCGATCCGTCCGTGCACCCGATGCAACATGTCACCTTCACATAAAGCATCAACATCCCGCCGGATCGTTTGCATTGACACATTAAATCGCTCAGCCAACCAACCAACGCTCACCGCGCCCCGCTCAAGAACAAGTGCCGTTATTGATTCACGGCGCTTATATTGCTTTGACGACATGCCACCCCCATTTCGGCCTTCGACTTGCAGCATAAGCACACAAAACAACAAAACAACATTTTTCTTTTATAAAATGATATTTTTTTAAATTTTATAGCCAATAAAATACCTTTTTTTACTTAATTGTACTTTTCGATGTACTTAAAGTATATTTTTGTTGTTTTTTCTTTCATAAATGCATTCCTTCCATTACGTCGTCGCGAGTTCTAAGAATATTCATTCGCGTGGAGTACATTAATGCTGACGACACAGTCGATTTTTAACCGCTATGAAGAAGTTCGTTCGCGTTTACCAAAAGCGCATTGCCCTGGCCCATCTACGCAAATCTCATCATTGCTAGACATTGCTGATCAGGTTGGAGCATTTGTATTCGATGCGTTCGGCGTTCTTAATGTTGGCGAAACCATGATTATTGGCGCAGACAAAAGAGTAGAGCAATTACGGGAACGAGGTTGCGAAATCCGAATTTTGACAAACGCTGCAAGTTATAACCGCTCAGAGGCAAAGTCTAAATTCGAGCGCCTTGGAATACGCGTCGAGGCTAGTGAAATCATAACAAGCCGAGACGCCACACTACAAAATCTAGGTGTAGGGCGCTTGGGGGTCATCACCTCTGATGAGGACACTCTGAGCGATCTACAGTCGTCTATCACGCGCTTGCACGATAATGCCGATGACTATGATCGAGTTGACAGTATTTTATTTCTTTCAGCCTCTGGCTGGACCGAGAAACGACAAGATTTGCTTGTGCGCACGATGCGGCGCCGCCCTCGAAAACTTCTGATTGGAAATGCGGATTTAGCTGCACCTCGCGACGACGGGTTTTCTGCTGAACCAGGACACTTTGGACATGAGATCGCAGATATGTTTCCCGAGCACGTCCAGTTTTTTGGAAAACCATTTCCAGAGGTATATGACATTTTGGAGGCATCTCTGCCGCCGATGCCCCGCGACCAGATCGTGATGTGTGGCGACACGTTGCACACCGATATTCTGGGCGCTGCAGCCCGCGGTTGGGGCACAGTTCTTGTGACGGAAGATGGATTATTTGCAGGTCACAGCACACAGTCTTTTTCAGCGCAGTCCCGCATTTTTGCCGATTGGATCCTTAAGAGGATTTAATTTGCAGTATTAGCTTATCAACGTCCTTCATGGGCATCATGGTCTCTGCAACTCACACACAGACCTGCATGACCTTATGATTTGCGACCCATGCGACAACCCGCGTCGGCAAAGCGTCGGGATGAGAGGTGGTCGCAGCAATTCGGGCCATTCGTTAAGGTGGATCGCATGACGAAAGAAGTGATCCAGAATGAAGAAACGCAAGAACCATTCTCCCGAGTTCAAAGCCAAGGTTGCGCTTGA